>JACCYJ010000003.1 GCA_013696555.1 Nocardioidaceae bacterium
ATCCGCAGCGCCAAGGACGCGATCCGACACCTCGTCGTGGTCAACGAGGTTGCCGGCCCGGACTGGCTCTCGCCGGACTGGTTCCGTCTCGGCGCCTCCAGCCTGCTCAACGACCTGCTCATGCAGCGCACCAAGCTCGCCACCGGACGCTACTCCGGCCCCGACTACTTCACCCTCGATTGAAGGTGCGACCCGCCATGTTCGAGTACGCCCCGGCTCCGGAGTCGCGCTCGGTCGTCGACATCGCCTCGTCGTACGGGCTGTTCATCAACGGTGGCTTCGTCGACTCCGCTGACGGGCGTACGTTCAAGACGATCAGCCCGGCCAGCGAGGAGGTACTGGCCGAAGTCACCGAAGCGGGACCGGCTGATGTCGACGCGGCGGTGACCGCGGCGCGCCGAGCGTACGACTCCGTCTGGTCGACGATGCCCGGACGGGAACGGGCGAAGTACCTCTACCGCATTGCCCGGATCCTGGCCGAGCGGGCACGCGAGTTCGCGGTGCTCGAGACCCTCGACAACGGCAAGCCGATCCGCGAGTCGCGAGACGTCGACATCCCGTTGGCGAGCGCGTGGTTCTTCTACTACGCCGGCTGGGCCGACAAGCTGTCGTACGCCGGTTTCGGGGCCTACCCGCAGCCGCTCGGTGTGGCAGGCCAGATCATCCCGTGGAACTTCCCGCTGATGATGCTGTCGTGGAAGATCGCGCCCGCACTCGCGGCCGGGAACACTGTGGTGCTCAAGCCCGCCGAGACCACCCCGTTGACCGCACTGCTGTTCGCCTCGGTGTGCCAGCAGGCCGATCTGCCTCCTGGTGTGGTCAACATCCTCACCGGCGCCGGCGCCACCGGGCAGTCGTTGGTCGCGCATCCCGACGTCGACAAGATCGCGTTCACCGGATCAACCGAGGTCGGCAAGGCGATCGCCCGTGCGGTGGCCGGGACGCCGAAGCGGGTCACCCTGGAGCTGGGCGGCAAGGCCGCCAACGTGGTGTTCGACGACGCGCCGATCGACCAGGCGGTCGAGGGGATCGTCAACGGGATCTTCTTCAACCAGGGGCACGTGTGCTGCGCCGGGTCGCGGCTGTTGGTGCAGGAGAGTGTCTACGCGGAGGTGCTCGACCGGCTCAAGCGCCGGATGGCGACGCTGCGCCTCGGCGACCCGCTGGACAAGAACACCGACGTCGGGGCGATCAACTCCCGTGAGCAGCTGACCCGTATCCGCGAGTTGTCAGAAGTCGGGGACGCCGAAGGCGCGCAGCGTTGGTCGGCCCCGTGCGAGCTGCCCGAGCACGGCTTCTGGTTCCCGCCGACGATCTTCACCGGCGTGACCCAGGCGCACCGCATCGCGCGCGAGGAGATCTTCGGTCCGGTCTTGTCGATCCTGACCTTCCGGACCCCGGCCGAGGCGGTCGAGAAGGCCAACAACACCCCGTACGGTCTGTCCGCCGGGGTGTGGACCGAGAAGGGGTCACGGATCTTGTGGCTGGCCGACCGGCTGCGCGCCGGGGTGGTGTGGGCGAATACGTTCAACCGGTTCGACCCGACCAGCCCGTTCGGTGGCTACAAGGAGTCCGGGCACGGCCGCGAGGGCGGTCGGCACGGGCTGGCGGCGTACCTGCGATGAGCGCCTCCGAACGCGCCCGGCTCGAGGTGCGCAAGACCTACAAGCTGTTCGTCGGTGGGTCCTTCCCGCGCAGCGAGAGCGGGCGCACGTACGAGGCGCTCGATTCCGGCGGTCGCTTTCTCGCCAATGTTGCCCGTGCCTCGCGCAAGGACGCCCGGGACGCGGTCTCCGCGGCCCGGAAGGCGTTCGGCGGCTGGTCCGGGGCGACCCCGTACAACCGTGGGCAGGTGCTCTATCGGGTCGCCGAGATGCTCGAGGGCCGACGCGACCAGTTCCGGTCCCAGCTCGAAGCCGGGGAAGGGGTCGACCGTGCCGGTGCCGACGAGGCAGTGAGCGCGGCGATCGACCGCTGGGTCTGGTATGCCGGGTGGGCCGACAAGATCGCGCAGGTCCACGGCTCGGCCAACGCGGTGGCCGGACCGTACTTCGACTTCTCGCTTCCGGAGCCGACCGGCGTCGTCGCGATCCTCGCACCGCGGGACTCGTCGCTGCTGGGGCTGGTCAGCGTGCTGGCACCAGTCGTCGCGACCGGCAACACCGCCGTGGTGGTGTCGTCGTACCCGCGACCGCTGCCCGCGATGACGCTGGCGGAGGTCCTCGCCACCTCCGATGTGCCGGGTGGGGTGATCAACATCCTGGCTGGGGACCTGGCCGAGGTGGGGCCGTGGCTGGCCTCGCACATGGACGTCAACGGCATCGACCTGGCCGGTGTGGAGGATCCCGAGCTGGCGGCGGCGATGGAGCAGGCGGCGGCCGACAACCTCAAGCGAGTGCTGCGTCCGGCGCTGCCCGCGTGGGATGTCGACGACCCAGGCATCGAGCGGATGACCCCGTTCTTGGAGATCAAGACCGTGTGGCACCCGATCGGTGTCTGACGTTGCCCATACCGGTGCACAAGCCCGCCATGATCCGCGCGTGATGACCGTCAGCGACCCGCTGGCGCACTGGCCGGACCGGACGCAGCTGCGCGGCCGCCCGGACGGAGCTGTCCTGCTCGTCTACACACCGGGAGACAGTCACTACGCGGGGTTGCGATGGGCCGACGGCGCCTGGCGGCCGCCCTCGACAGTCCCCGAAGACGTCGCCGCTGCAGTGGCGGCGCAGTTGGCCGGGTGGGCGTGTCGACCGACGACCCGGCTCTGGTCGATGCCCTCCAAGGTAGGGGCGCACGTCCCCTGCGTCACGCCCACAGCATGTCGCTGGACCTCACTAGCGAGCCGCTGGTGGCACATATGCCGGACGGCGTTCGCTACGCACGCTGACCGCCGACATGCTGCGGGGCCGCGTCGACGACATCGGTGCGCTGGCTCGCCGCGCCCATGGCGAGGACGGGCAGGAATGGCCCAACGACGATGCGGCTGCAGCATCGATGCGGCGCACCGCTGCCGGTCAGGTGCTCGGGCCGCTGCTCGATTCCTCCGTGCTGGCCGAGCGTGGCGAACAGGCCATCGGGGCGTGCCTGGTGGTGGACCGGCCGGGCGATCCCCCGCATGGCGGTCCGTGGGTGGTCGATGTCGTCCGGGACCCAGACGATCCGGCCCGTGGCATCGGCGCCGCGATGCTGGCCCAGGCTGCCCGCGGCTTGCGATCGGCGGGATTAGGTGCGCTCAGCTTGGCAGTCACCGACGACAACACGACCGCCCGCGCGGTGTACGACCGCCTCGGCTTCGCCGACCTAACGCAATCCTGGACCCTGGCCCTCCCCGTCGCCGTGCGAAACACCCGACGATCCGCTCGTTAGGACGGTTAGGTTTGGGCGGTGAAAGTGCTGCGGAGTCGCGCCGACATCCACGGGGCTGTCGGTGAGGAACTCGGACCGACCGAGTGGCTACCGATCACACAGGACCGTGTCGATGCCTTCGCCGAGGTGACCGGTGACCATCAATGGATCCATGTTGACACTGAGCGAGCCGCGGCCGGTCCGTTCGGCAACACGGTGGCCCACGGCTACCTGACGTTGGCGCTCATTCCGATGCTCGCGACCGAGCTCGTGACGTATGAGACCGGCGGCGCTCGGCTCAACTACGGGCTCAACAAGGTCCGCTTCCCCCGCCCGCTCCCGGTCGGATCGAGGATACGTGGCCGAGCGGTCATCCTCGAGATCACCGACGTACCGGCCGGGACGCAGGTCGTGACCCGCTTCACGATCGAGATCGAGGGGGTCGACAAGCCAGCCTGCGTCGCCGAGGCGGTCACGCTCCTGCGCGGCTGAGGTGCTGTTGGCGCCGTGATCGGTCACTGAATGACGTGAAGATCCTCCCAGGTGGGCATCTCGCCGAGGATGTTGTCGACGTTGATGCCGCCGATCCTTGATCCGTGCAGTATCGGCTCAGCCTGGTAGCCGGTGACGATGGCCGGGTAGTAGTCGGTCATGATCGTCTTGTCCAGGGCGCCCCAGGCGGCGGGCTGGTCCTCGAACGGCAGTCGGCTGATCCGTTTGATTGCGGCGTCGACTTCCGATTCGGCGAAGTGCGCCCTGCCGCCACCGTCGGATCCGAACAAGGGCGGGATCCATGAAGTACCCGACGGCCAGTCCGGGCACCACCCGCCGCTGCGGAGGTTGATCGGTGCATCCGGGTCGTCAATCAGTGTGGAGATATCCTCGCTGGCTGTCGGAAACGGGCTGACCTTGAAGCCCGCGGCCTCGAAGGCATCGACGAGGATGTCATTTCGCTCCACAGCGAACGGGTCGTCCTCGATGTAGCCGAACTTCAGCTCGTATTCCCCGGGTGCGAATCCGGCTTCCCGCAGCAGCGCCTTCGCCTTGTCTGGGTCGGTGTCACCGGGTTCTGTTTCCAGAACTGTGTAGTCCTGGCGCCCCGCCAGACCCGGCGGCAGGACCGAGGTGCCATACAGCGTCGTAGCAGCCTCGATGCCCCCAGATGCCGGTGGCAGTTGCTCGTACGGGTAGGCGTATCCGATGGCCTGGCGGACCCGGATGTCGGTGATCTTCCGGTAGTCCGGGGCCAGCATGTACGTGCACGGGCCCGGGCCGGGGGTCAACCGGTCCAGTTCTTTGGCTTCGGGGTAGTCCTGCGTCAACACCCTTGACAGTGACACCGTGGTTTGCCCCTGTTCGGAGTCGCCGAGGATCGTGGCGTCGATTTGCTGTTGCGGCACGGTGAAGTCGAATTCGTACCGGTCGGGGTAGGCGTGCCGACCGGGGTCGGTGTCAGGGTCCCACTGTTCGTTGCGGACCAGGGTCAGCGACTCCCCGGGGATGTATTCGGCGAACTTGTACGGACCCGTCGCCAACGGATGCAGCGCATACCTGTCCGGGTCACTGCCTCGTTCTGGGACCGGACCCATCGCCGGGAACGCCCCCCAGTACGGCATCTCCGGGAACGGCCGCGCCATCTTGATCGTCACCGTGTCACCCTCCACCACAACCCCGTCATAATCCGTGCCCCCCGTGTACACCCCCTTGTACGTGTCCCCGTTCAGGAAGTAGTCGTTGCTGTACGGCGGGCCGTCGACGAAGGTGTCCCGGTCGAACGAACGCTTGATCCCATAC
>JACCYJ010000078.1 GCA_013696555.1 Nocardioidaceae bacterium
ACCGCCGTCGGCGCCGGCGCGATGGCATGGGCAGGCATGCAGCCCGCGCCGCCGACGCCCTACAACGCGGAGACGGTCGGCCCCGACCGGCGTTTCACGTGGACCCGCGCATCGCTGGACGACGTGAAGGCGATCAAGAACTCGCTCGGCGGCACCGTCAACGACGTGGTGCTGACCGTGGTCACGCTCGCGCTGCGCCGGCACCTGGCGCGGCGCGGAGAGGACGTCGGCGAGCTCGAGCTCAAGGCCTTCATCCCGGTGAGCGTCCGCGCCGAGGACCAGCGCGGGACGCTCGGCAACCAGGTCTCCGGGATGATCGCCGCGCTGCCCGTCTCCTGCTCGGATCCCGCGCGCTGCCTGGCGACGATCTCCGCGCAGATGCGCGAGGTCAAGGATTCCGGGCAGGCGGTCGGCGCCCAGGCGCTGACCGAGCTCAGCGGCTTCGCGCCGCCGACGTTGATTCAGCAGGCATCCCGGCTGGTCACCCGCCAGCGCTTCGTCAACCTCGTCGTGACCAACGTGCCCGGGCCGCAGTTCCCGCTGCACCTCGACGGGCGCGAGCTGACGGACATGTTCCCGATGGTCCCGCTCGGCTCCAACCTCAACCTCGGCATCGCGATCGTCTCCTACAACGGGACGCTCAACTTCGGGCTCGTGGGCGACTTCAACGCCCTGCACGACCTCGAGGAGCTCGCGGACGACTTCCTCGCCGCGATTCACGCGCTCGGCGACGTCGCGGGCGTCGTGACGCCCGAACCGGGCGACGACAGCCCGTGGCCTGGCTACGACGACGAACCGGCGGCCGAGATCAAGCGGCGACTGCAGGACGCGGACGAGCTGCTCCTCACGCGCGTCCGGTCCTACGAGCTCGAGCACAAGCACCGGCGTGGCGTGTTGAACGCCACGGAGCGGGAGCTCGCCGGCTGAAGCTGACCATGGCGTCGCCGTCGCACGAGCCCGTGGCAGTACTGCAGGTCGCACTCGCGGAGGCGAGGACCGGCTTAGAGGAGGGCGGCATCCCCATCGGCAGCGGCTTGTTCGACGCCGCGGGGAACCTGCTTGGGCGGGGCCACAACCGGCGCGTGCAGGAAGACGATCCCACCGCCCACGCCGAGGTCGACGCGTTCCGCAACGCCGGGCGGCGGCGGACCTACCGCGACACGGTCATGTCCACCACGCTCGCGCCGTGCTGGTACTGCAGCGGGCTGATCCGCCAGTTCGGCATCCCGACGGTCATTGTCGGGGAGTCGCGCACGTTCACGGGAGGGATCGACTGGCTCCGCGAGTGTGGGGTCCAGGTGATCGACTGCGACTCGCAGGAGTGCGTCGACCTGCTCGCGACGTTCATCGAGCAGAGCCCGGAGATCTGGAACGAGGACATCGGCGTCTGATTGAAGCTCAGCCGGCCGGCCGCTCCTGCGCGGCGTCCGACGACGCCTCCCAGAAGTCGTCGAGCTTGACGGCGTCAGGCCGATCCCGCCACCGGGACACCACCCACATCTCCACCGGTTCGTCACCCTCGTTACGATGCGAGCGCGGAGTCCGGGCGGCGACGCGCGCCACCGAGCCCGCGCGGAGCTTCTCGATCTCGTCGCTGAAGCGCATGGTCAGCGTGCCGCGCGTGACCACGTAGATCTCCTCCTGCTCCTCGTGGTAGTGGCCCGTGCCCTGCTCGAAGTCCGAGTGCGGCGGCACGCGGATCAGCGTCACCGCCACCTGCTCGCTATGGAGCGCATCGCTCAGGGGCCGGAACTCGCCGGGAACGCTCGTGCCCGCGTAGACGTCGGCGACGGCGTCCGCATCGACGACGGTGTACTCGCTCATCTCGACACTCCCGGGTCGATGCCGCGCTGCTCGAGGATCCCTTTCAGCCGGCGCAGGTCTTGGCCGTTCGCCCGCCGCATCGCCCGGGCCATGACCGGTGCCGCCACCTTCGCGAAGCCGGCGGGCTCGCCGCGGTTGCGCAGTGTCATCCGGGTCACGCCGCCTCCCGCGTCCGCGAACGCGTATGTCGTCTCCATCGGGAACGGTCCCTCGGCGGTGCTCATAACGAAACGCTCGCCCGGCACCAGCTCCTGGACCTCGTAGGTGTACTCCAGCCGGCGGCCGAGGAACGTCGCCGCGAAGGCGAGACGCGTCCCCGTGGCGTGCGGTCGCGGCGACCGCCATTCGACGGCCTTGATGTTCACGTACCACTCCGTGGCGTTGTCCGGATCACAGGCGTAGGCGGCGACCTGGGCGCGCGGGCGGGCGATCTCGATCTCCGAGGCGACGTTGACGGCCACCGCCCTCTTCTATCAGGACGCGCAACGCGGCAAGCCGCGCTAGACGTAGCTCGAGCGCGCGGCGGCGCCGCCGCGCAGCCGCGCCAGTCCCTCGCGGAAGTCCTCGTGGGTCACCGACGCCGAGTCGCCGCGCGTCATCGCCGCCAGGCCCGCCTCCTGGCAGAGCGCCTTGAGGTCGGCGGGCGACATCCCCTCGGCCTCGCGTGCCAGCTCGTCGAGGCGGACGTCCACGGTCGGCATCCGGGCGGCGTGCAGCCGCAGGATGGCGAGCCGGCCCGCTTCGTCGGGCAGCCCCAGGATGATCGTGCGCGACAGGCGGCCGCCGCGCAGCATCGCCGGATCGATCTGGTCCGGCCGGTTGCTGGCGCCGACCACGAAGACACCGCGCTGGCCCGCGACGCCGTCGATCTCGGCGAGCAACTGGTTGACCTGCGTGTCATGGACCTCGACCGCCCCACGCCGGCCCGCGATCGCGTCGATCTCGTCGATGAAGACGATCGACGGCCGGTTGGCTCGCGCCCGCTCGAACAGCCGGCGGATGTTGCCCTCGGACTCGCCGACCCACTTGCTCATCACGTCGGCGCCCGAGACGGGATAGAACGAACAGCGGGCCTGCGCGGCGAGGACCTTGGCCACGGTCGTCTTGCCGGTGCCGGGCGGGCCGGCCAGGAGCAGGCCGGTCGGCGGGTCGATCCCGAAGCGGCGCGCGGACTCGGGATCCTCGATGACCGCCTGCAGCTGCTGCAGCTGGGCCTTGGTGGTCTCCGGCAGCACGAGCGCGTCCCACGTCCAGTGCTCGACCATCGGGCGGTCCTGGCCGCCGAGCGACTCCACGGCCGCGAGGAGATGCTTCGTATCGAGCAGCAGCTGCTCGCCCGACGCCGCCGCCTCCTTGAACACGTCGAGCGCGGCGGAGTCGACGACCTTGGAGATGGTCGCGGGCGTCATCCCCTCGGTGCGGCGGGTTAGCTCCTCGAGGTCGATGCCCTCCGCCACGGGCCGCTCGTCGAGCTCGGCCTCGAAGATCGCGCGCGCCGCGCCGCCGCGTCCGGGAGGTCGATCCGGATGTGGCGGTCGAAGCGGCCGGGCCGGATGACGGCGGGATCCAGGTGCTCGATCTCGTTCGACGCCGCCATCACGAGCAGCTCGCGCTCGTCGCGACTGCCCTCGAGCGCGGTCAGCAGCTGGTTGACCGTGCGGCGCGACTCCTGATCGGGCGTGCCGCTGCGGCGCTGCGCGACCGAGTCGAACTCGTCGAAGAACAGCAGGCACGGCAGGTTCTGCAGCGCGGTGTCGAACGCCTTGTCGATGTTCTGCGCCGACCCGCCCTGGAGCGAGCTCACGAGATCGCCCGTGGAGACGTGGATGAAGTTCAGCTGGTACTCCCCGGCGATCGCCTGCGCGAAGAACGTCTTGCCCACGCCCGGCGGCCCGTGGAGCAGGATGCCGTTCCACTCGATGCCGTAGCGCTCGGCCTGGTCCGGGTGCTCGAGGATCAGCCCGACGGTGTCGCGGACCTCCTGCTTGACAGGCTCCATGCCGCCTACGTCCGCGAAGGTGGTGAGGGCGTCGGGCGGCTGGACGTCGAAGTTGCCGCCGCCTCCGCTGGGGCCGCCACTCATTCCGCCTCCCAGCAGGGAGGCGAGCGGGTTCTGTGGAGCCGCCGGCCGTGGGCGGGGGCGTGGGC
>JACCYJ010000081.1 GCA_013696555.1 Nocardioidaceae bacterium
GTGACGCTGCCGGCGGCCACCTCGAAGGTCAGTCGGTCGACGGCCCGGACGCTGCCGTAGGTCACGACGAGGTCCTCGACCTCGACCGCCGGGCTGCTCACGGTGCCGAGTCTAAGGATCCGGCCGACCTCGGGCCGCCCGCACCCGGCGACTTGTCGCTCCCGGAGCAGGTCATAGCCTGGGCTGAGAGTGACAACTCGGGATGGGAACGGACCGGTTGGGACTGGGTGGTTGGACTGGGTGGTTGCACTGGGCCGGCCGGGTTAGGCGCGCCTCGGTTGAGGTGTCCGCCGAATAACGGCACAATGGTGTTGTGAAAACCGCTCCTACACTGCAGCCGGCGGCGCCCACCACCGATGCGCCCACCCGCGACCGGGTTGCTCGTACCGTGCTTGAGCACGGTCCGTCGACTGCGGCTGCGCTGGCCAACCGGCTTCTGCTGACTCCGGCCGCGGTTCGCCGCCACCTCGATCACCTGGTGGCTGAGGGGATCCTCGAGGCCCGCGAACAACGCGTCTACGGCACCCGAGGCCGCGGCCGGCCCGCCAAGGTGTTCGCGATCACCGATGTCGGACGGGACGAGTTCGACCAGGCGTACGACGACTTAGCAGTGCACGCGCTGCGCTTCCTGGCCGAGACCGGTGGCAAGCCAGCTGTGGTGGAGTTCGCCCGGCGCCGGGTGGCCGAGCTCGAGACGCGTTACCGCCCGCTGGTCGAGGCGGTCGGGGAGTCCGAGCGACCAGTGGCCCTCGCCGAGGCGCTGGCGGCCGACGGTTATGCCGCCTCCGTCCGCTCCGGTCCGGGCGGTGACCAGATGTGCCAGCACCACTGTCCGGTGGCGCACGTGGCCACGGAGATCCCTCAGCTGTGCGAGGCCGAGACCGAGGCGTTCGCAAGGCTGCTCGGCAGCCACGTTCAACGACTCGCGACCATCGCCCACGGTGATGGCGGCTGCACCACCAACATCCCAGCGATCCGGAGGATCACATCATGACCAGCACCATGCACTCGGAGCTCGACGGTCTCGGTCGCTACAAGTACGGGTGGTCAGATTCCGACACCGCTGGGTCCGGCGCGCAGCGTGGGCTGTCCGAGGCTGTCGTGCGCAACATCTCGGCGCTCAAGAACGAGCCTCAGTGGATGCTTGACAGGCGCCTCAAGGGCCTGAAGCTCTTCCATCGCAAGCCGATGCCGACGTGGGGCGGGGAGCTCGACAGCATCGACTTCGACAACATCAAGTACTTCGTCCGCAGCACCGAGAAGCAGGCGACCACGTGGGACGAGCTGCCGGCGGACATCAAGAACACCTACGACAAGCTCGGCATCCCCGAGGCAGAGAAGCAGCGGCTGGTCTCGGGTGTCGCCGCTCAATACGAATCAGAGGTCGTCTACCACAAGATCCGCGAGGACCTCGAGGAGGAGGGGGTGCTGTTCCTCGACACCGACACCGCGCTCCGCGAGCACGAAGACGTCTTCAAGGAGTACTTCGGCACCGTCATTCCCGTCGGCGACAACAAGTTCGCCGCCCTCAACACGGCAACGTGGTCGGGTGGCTCGTTCATCTACGTGCCCAAGGGCGTCAACGTCGAGATCCCGCTGCAGGCGTACTTCCGGATCAACACCGAAAACATGGGCCAGTTCGAGCGGACGCTGATCATCGTCGATGAGGACGCATACGTTCACTACGTGGAAGGGTGCACGGCGCCCATCTACAGCTCGGACTCGCTGCACTCCGCAGTGGTCGAGATCATCGTGAAGAAGGGCGCCCGCTGCCGTTACACCACGATCCAGAACTGGTCGAACAATGTTTACAACCTGGTCACCAAGCGGGCGACGTGTGAGGCCGGCGCAACGATGGAATGGGTCGACGGCAACATCGGCTCCAAGCTGACCATGAAGTACCCCGCTGTCTACCTCATGGGTGAGCACTCGAAGGGCGAGACGCTCTCAGTCGCCTTCGCCGGCGAGGGGCAGCACCAGGACGCGGGTGCGAAGATGGTGCATTGCGCTCCGCACACCTCCAGCTCGATCATCTCCAAGTCGGTCGCTCGCGGTGGCGGGCGCACGTCCTACCGCGGACTGGTGCAGGTGCAGGAGGGGGCGCATCACTCGGCCAGCACCGTCAAGTGCGACGCGCTGCTCGTCGACACCATCAGTCGCTCCGACACCTACCCGTACGTCGACGTTCGCGAGGACGACGTCGCCATGGGCCACGAGGCGACCGTCTCCAAGGTCAGCGACGACCAGCTCTTCTACCTGATGAGCCGGGGGATGGGCGAGGACGAGGCGATGGCGATGATCGTCCGCGGGTTCATCGAACCCATCGCGCGCGAGCTGCCGATGGAGTACGCGCTGGAGCTCAACCGTCTGATCGAGCTGCAGATGGAAGGCGCCGTCGGGTGATCCAGGACGTACTCGATGCTGCACCCACGCCCAGGGTCACCGAGACGGTCGCGAGTCATCTGCACCCCATCGCGTCGTACGACCTCGCCGATCACCCGGTGCCCAACGGCCGCGAGGAGGTCTGGCGTTTCACACCGCTGAAGCGGCTGTGCGGTCTGCACGACGGCTCGTTCACCGCGGGTGGCGAGGCGGCTGTGGATGTCGACGCACCGGACGGTGTCGTCGTCACCATGATCGACCGGGACGACCCGCGTCTCGGGAGCGTCTACAGCCCGCGCGACCGCATCAGCGCCCAGGCATGGACCTCGTTCCAGCAGGCTCAGCTGATCTCGGTACCGGCCGAGGCGGAGCTGGACCGGCCCATCGTGGTGACAGTACGAGGTGAGGGTTCGGGTTCCGAGGCGTGCTTCAACCATCTGTACGTCGACGTGGGAGCCCACGCGAAGGCCACCCTCGTGCTGCAGCACGAGGGTCACGCCGTGCGCGCCGGCAACGCCGAAGTCAGGGTCGGGGACGGCGCCCAACTCACGATGGTGTCTGTCCAGGATTGGGACGACACGGCGGTCCATGTCGCCCACTTCCACACCAGCGTCGGTCGGGATGCCACCGTCCGACAGGCGATCGTCAACCTTGGCGGCGACCTCGTGCGCATCTCGTCATCGGTCGATTACGCCGGGGCCGGCGGCAGCGTCGACCTGCTCGGCCTCTACTTCGCGGATGCTGGCCAGCATCTCGAGCACCGACTGTTCGTCGACCACAACGCCCCGCGTACGAAGAGCAACGTGGACTACAAGGGCGCGCTGCAAGGGACCGGCGCTCATACCGTCTGGATCGGCGACGTCCTGATCCGCAAGGTCGCCGAGGGGATCGAGACGTACGAGAGCAACCGCAACCTGGTGCTCACGGACGGATGCCGTGCGGATTCGGTTCCTAACCTCGAGATCGAGACCGGCGAGATCGTAGGCGCCGGTCACGCCAGCACCACCGGGCGATTCGACGACCTGCAGCTGTTCTACCTGATGAGCCGCGGCATTCCAATGGACGAGGCGCGACGGCTGGTCGTTCACGGCTTCTTCGCCGACATCGTGCGTCGTATCGGTGTCCCCGAGATCGAGGCGCGGTTGATGGCGGCCGTGGATGACGAGCTCACACGCAGCGTCGGGCTTCCGCCGGCATCGGCGGTGGGGGTGTGATGGCAGCGTTCGCGCGGGCCTGTGCCCTGGATGACGTCCCCGATGGCACCGCCCGAGCCGTCGTGATCGACGGCACCGAGGTGGCGATCGTTCGCAGCGGTGACGAGGTCTTCGCGATCCGGGACGAGTGCTCGCACGCCGCGATCCCGTTGTCGGAGGGCGATGTCGAGGGAGCCGAGATCGAGTGCTGGTTACACGGCTCCCGTTTCGACCTGCGCACCGGCAAGGCCATCAATCTCCCGGCGACCGAGCCGGTCCCCGTCTTTCCGTGCACCGCCGACGGCGCCGACATCCTCGTCGACGTCAGCAATCCAACGACCGACTACAGCTGAACCCGATCAGGAGCATCGACTACATGGCCACTCTGGACATCCGCGACCTGCACGTCTCGGTTCAGACCGACGAAGGTGCGAAGGAGATCCTTCGCGGCGTCGACCTGACCGTGACGTCCGGCGAGACGCACGCGATCATGGGGCCTAACGGCTCCGGCAAGTCGACGCTGGCGTACTCCGTCGCCGGTCATCCCAAGTATCAGGTCACCAGCGGTTCGGTGACTCTGGACGGTGCCGACGTGCTCGGCATGACGGTCGATGCGCGCGCCCGCGCCGGGCTGTTCCTGGCAATGCAGTACCCGGTCGAGGTCCCCGGTGTGTCGGTCTCCAACTTCTTGCGCACCGCCAAGACCGCCGTCGACGGCGAGGCACCCAAGCTGCGTACCTGGATCAAGGACGTCAATGCCGCACTCGACTCGATGTCTATGGACCGTGACTTCGCGCAGCGCAACGTCAACGAGGGATTCTCCGGTGGTGAGAAGAAGCGCAACGAGATCATGCAGCTCGAGCTGCTCAACCCGCGTTTCGCCATCCTCGACGAGACTGACTCCGGTCTCGACATCGATGCCCTGCGGGTGGTGTCGGAAGGCGTCAACCGGTTCAGCCGGCAGGGCGACCGTGGCGTGTTGCTCATCACCCACTACACCCGGATCCTGCGCTACATCAAGCCTGACCACGTCCATGTCTTCGTGGCCGGCCGCATTGCCGAGCAGGGGGGCGCCGAGCTCGCTGAGAGGCTCGAGGCCGAAGGCTACGACCGCTACGTGAAGGTGGCCGCCGGAGTCGCGTCGTCATGAGCGCGGGGTCGCGGGCGACGTACGACGTGGTGCGGGTGCGCAAGGACTTCCCCATCCTGTCGCGACGACTTGCCGGCGGTGATCAGCTGGTCTACCTCGACAGCGCCAACACTTCGCAGAAGCCGCAGTCGGTCATCGACGCGGTGAGCGAGCACTACCAGGTCCACAACGCGAATGTCGCGCGTGCCATGCACCAGCTCGGGACCGAGTCGAGCCAGGCCTTCGAAGAGGCGCGCGACAAGGTAGCCGCGTTCATCGGTGCGCCGTCGCGGGACGAGGTGGTGTTCACAAGGAACGCCACCGAGGCGCTGAACCTGGTTGCCAATGTGCTGGGGCTGGCGCAAGGCGACCTCGGCGTCCGGGCCGGTGACCAGGTGGTCATCACTGCGATGGAGCACCACTCCAACATCGTGCCCTGGCAGCTGCTATGCCAGCGGACGGGGGCGACGCTGCGGTGGTTCGACTTCGACGACGATGGCCGGCTCGACCTTTCTCAGCTCGACGAGCTGGTGACCGAGCGGACGAAGGTCGTGTCGTTGACCTGGATCTCCAACATGCTTGGAACGGTCAATCCCGTCTCGCAGATCGCTCGTCGAGCACATGAAGTGGGCGCGCTGGTGGTGGTCGACGCTTCGCAGGCGGTGCCTCAGATGCCCGTCGACGTCGCCACCCTCGGCGCCGACTTCGTCGCGTTCACCGGGCACAAGATGGTCGGCCCAACCGGGATCGGTGTGCTGTGGGGGCGGCGCGAGCTGCTGGCGCAGCTGCCACCGTTCCTCGGCGGTGGGGAGATGATCGAGACGGTGACGCTGGAGAGGTCCACATACGCACCCCCACCTGCGCGGTTCGAGGCAGGGACACCGCCGATCGCGCAGGCGGTCGGCCTGGGCGCGGCGATCGACTACCTGAGCGAGCTCGGTATGGCCGCAGTGGCGGCACACGAGCGGGAGGTCACCGCGTACGCCTTGGCCCGGATGCGCGAGGTCTCGGGATTGCGGGTGCTCGGGCCGACCGAGGCAGTCGACCGGGGGGGCGCGGTGAGTTTCGAGCTGGCCGGCATCCATCCGCATGACGTGGCCCAGGTGCTCGACTCGAGAGGGGTGGCCGTCCGCGCCGGGCATCATTGCGCCAAGCCGGCGCACACCCGACTCGGCGTGCAGTCCTCCACCCGGGCGTCGTTCTACCTCTACACGCAGCCCGAGGAGGTAGACGCGCTCATCGACGGGCTGGACTACACCAAGCGCTATTTCGGGGGTTCGTGATGTCGCTCGACATGCTCTATCAGGAGATCATCCTGGATCACTACAAGAATCCGCATCACCGCGGGCTTCGGGAGCCGTACGACGCCCAGGTACACCACGTCAATCCAGCGTGCGGTGACGAGATCACCTTGCGAGTGCACCTGGACCGCGACACCGTTGCCGATGTGTCGTACGACGCCATCGGCTGCTCGATCAGCCAGGCGTCGGTGTCCGTGCTCGGTGACCTGGTGATCGGCAAAGACCTGGACGAGGCGATGGCCCTCCAGGAGGAGTTCCTGACGCTCATGCAGGGACACGGCAAGGTTCAACCCGACGAGGACCGGCTCGAAGATGCCGTCGCATTCGCCGGGGTTGCTCGGTTTCCCGGACGCATCAAGTGCGCTCTGTTGGGCTGGATGGCGTGGAAGGATGCGACTGTGCAAGCAGTCGCCCGGAGGGCGGCAACCGCATCCGCGGCGATGGAGGAGGAGTCATGATCGAGGACACCGCGACCGACCTGCCCGAGGTTGACCTCGCAGGGCCGCAGCATCCGACCGCCGAGGATGTCACCGAGGCGTTGAAGGATGTCGTCGACCCCGAGCTGGGGATCAACGTCGTCGACCTGGGCCTGATCTATGGCGTCCAGATCGACGCGCAGAGCAACGCAGTCATCGACATGACGTTGACGTCCGCTGCCTGCCCCCTGACCGATGTCATCGAGGACCAGACTCGGCAGGCCCTGGAGGGTCTGGTCAATGACCACCGCATCAACTGGGTATGGATGCCGCCGTGGGGCCCGGACAAGATCACCGATGACGGCCGGGAAATGCTTCGTGCCCTGGGCTTCAACGTCTGAGTGTCGTCGCCACCGGAGGAGCCCTGGCGGACCGTTGCGGTTCCTGCCGAGCGCCTCGACGGTTGGATCGACCGGTTCGCGTCGCGACACGGCTCGCCGGTGGCAGCGGTAGATGACGGTGCTGTCCGACTGACCGCGCCGGACGGGGCAGTGGCTCGCATTCACCTGCCGAGCGGTGCAGTTGCCGGCAACCGTGCCGAGTTGGTCGCCGCTGCTGCTGCCTTCGACTCATTTGGGCTGGTGCTGGTGCGTCGCGGCGGTTACGCGGTCGGCCGGGTCGAGGGGCAGCGCCTGGCCCAGTCCCGGTGTGGGACGCGTTACGTCCAAGGCAAGACAAAGGCTGGCGGCTGGAGCCAGCAGCGCTTTGCCCGCCGGCGAGCCAATCAGGCTGATGCTGTGGCGCAAGCGGCGGCGAAGGCGGTTTCAGAAGTTCTAGGTACCCGTCAAAGCCCACTGGTGTGCGGTGGGGATCGAGCGCTGATCCGCCAAGCGCTCGAGCTCAGTGGCGCCGACAAGTGGCACATCGCCCGCTGGCTGGACGTCCCCGACCCGAGGCGAGCCGTTCTCGAGACGGCGGTCGGTCGAGCCCGCGCCGCAAGCATCGACCTCAACAAGCTGGCCTAGGCGCGTTGTGACGGTCAGAGGGCCGAGGGGCTGAACGTGTCGCACGCCGCGAGCGTGCCTTGCTCCATGCCGGTCCGGAACCAGTCCTCGCGCTGCTGCGCCGAGCCATGGGTCCACTGCTCGGGGATGACCCGGCCGCCACTTCGCTGCTGGATGCGGTCGTCCCCGACCGCGTGCGCTGCGTCGATGGCGCGACTGATGTCGTCTTGGGTCAGCTCGACGATCAGCGGTTCACCGCTGGCATCAGGCGCGGTCGTCGCGTGCTTGGCCCAGATCCCCGCATAGCAATCGGCTTGCAGCTCGAGGCGTACGGAGTCACTCGTCGGCCCCTGTTGGGTGCGAACCTGGCCCATGGTGCCGAGGAGATCCTGGATGTGGTGCCCGTACTCATGCGCGATCACGTATGCCTCCGCGAACGGACCGCCCTCGGCCCCGAGCTGACCTTCGAGCATCTGGTCGTAGAAGGTCGTATCGATGTAGACAGTGTCGTCGACCGGGCAGTAGAAGGGTCCGACGTCGCTGCTCGCGCTGCCGCAGCCCTGGGTTGTGGTGGAGCCGGAGAAGAACTCGGTCTGCGACATCTCGTACGGCGTCCCGGACTGCTCTTCCAGGGCAGTGCTCCAGTACGACTGAACCGAGTTGACCGTGGCCACGAGGGCGCATGCCTGGCTGTCGTTGGCGTCCTCACCGGTCTGGCACTCGGCTTCCAGATTTGTGTCGTTGGGGAGCGCCTCGCTGGAGTCGCCGCCACCGATCCCGCCACCGAAGACGAAGAATGCGATGACGACCAAGATCAACCCACCGATGCCGCCGCCGGCGCCCATCGGAATACTTCGCGGCAGGCTCCCGCCACCCAGGCCACCGGACATGCCACCCGATCCGCCGCTGGACCGACCGCGCCGGTCCCGGATCTGCGACGTGTCCAGACGCGCCTTCGGATTGAACTTCATGGCCGTAGACTAAGGGCCATGCTGGTAACGGCTCAGTAGACGAGCGCCTGTCGCACCGCGGGTGCGACCTTTCGCGTCTTGTTCCGCCGTCCCAGGAGTACTCCGATGATCAGCGTTGCCGGCCTCGAAGTGCGTGTCGGCGCCCGCCTGCTGATGTCGGGCGCCACGTTCCGGGTCGGCCCGGGCGACAAGGTCGGACTGGTCGGCCGCAACGGTGCCGGCAAGACGACACTGACCACGATCATGGCCGGCGAGGCGCAGCCGACGTCAGGTGCCGTGCAGGTACGCGGGTCGGTCGGATACCTGCCGCAGGACCCGCGCACCGGCGATCTCGACATGGCAGCACGTGAGCGCATCCTGTCCGCACGGGGGCTCGACGACGTCGTACGCCGAATGCGTGGTGCCGAGCAGGACATGCAGGCATCCGACGATGTCCGCCGGGAGCGCGGCATGCGTCGGTACGAACGTGCCGACGCGGAGCTGCATGCCGGCGGTGGGTACGCGGCGGAGGCGGAAGCGGCCACGATCTCGGCCAGCCTCGGTCTGCCGGACCGGGTACTCGGGCAACCGCTCCGCACGCTGTCGGGCGGTCAGCGGCGCCGCGTGGAGCTGGCGCGCATCCTGTTCTCCGGAGCCGAGACGTTGCTGCTGGACGAGCCCACCAACCATCTCGATGCTGATTCGATCGGGTGGCTGCGTGAGTTCCTGAAAGCCCACAAGGGTGGGCTCGTCGTCATCAGCCACGATGTCGCGCTGCTCGAGACGACCGTCAACAGGGTGCTCCACCTCGACGCCACCCGAGCTCAGATCGACGTGTACAACGTCGGTTGGAAGGCATACCTGCTGCAACGGGAGACCGACGAGCGACGCCGGCACCGAGAGCGGAGCAACGCCGAGCGCAAGGCGACCGCGCTGATGGCGCAAGCCGACAAGATGCGTGCCAAGGCGACCAAGGCAACGGCTGCGCAAAACATGGCGCGTCGGGCCGAGCGGCTGCTGGGCGGGCTCGAAGCGCAGCGGACACATGACCGGGTCGCCAAGATTCGCTTCCCCGCGCCCGCGCCATGCGGCAAGACACCACTCCAGGCCGAGGGGTTGTCCCGTTCGTACGGCTCCCTTGAGGTGTTCACCGATGTCGATCTCGCCATCGACAAGGGCAGTCGGGTCGTGGTGCTGGGGCTCAACGGCGCCGGGAAGACCACGCTGCTGCGCATCCTGGCCGGTATCGACCCCCCCGACACCGGGACGGTTTTAGCAGGTCACGGGCTCAAGCTGGGCTACTACGCCCAGGAGCACGAGACGTTGGACATCTCTCGCACCGTCTTGCAGAACATGGCTTCCTCCGCGCCGGACCTGACCGACACCGAGCGGCGTCGAGTGCTGGGGTCCTTCCTGTTCAGCGGCGACGATGCCGACAAACCCGCGCGGGTGCTCTCCGGTGGCGAGAAGACACGGCTCGCGCTGGCGACGTTGGTGGTGTCCAGCGCCAACGTCTTGCTGCTCGACGAACCCACCAACAACCTCGACCCGGCATCTCGTCGGGAAGTGCTCGGGGCGATTCGGTCGTATCAGGGTGCGATCGTGCTCGTGACACACGATGAAGGCGCCGTGCAGGCGCTGGAACCGGACCGGGTGCTGATCCTCCCCGACGCCGTGGAGGATCTGTGGTCCGCCGACTATGCCGAGTTGGTTGCCTTGGCCTGAGGCGCGTTCGGCGTTCGGACCGGGCGGTGCCGAATCATCGAGCGCCGCCGGGGGAAGCAATCCCACGCCGTCGGTGTTGAGGGCGTCGATGAGCCATAACGCTGCCCGCTACTACGCGATGCGGTCGTACGCCTCGGACAGCTCGATCGCGCAGCAAAAGCTGACCCGCGGGACGGTCCGACGGGTGATGCGGTTCGCACAGCCGTACACGCGGCAGATCATCGGCTTTCTCGTCCTCGTCGTCATCGACGCGGGATTGGTCGTGGCCACGCCCCTGCTGTTCAAGAAGATCGTGGACGACGGGGTGCTGCGCCAGGACACTGCCCTCGTTGTGACCCTTGCCCTGATCGTGGCCGGCATCGCCTTCGTCGAGGCCGCGCTCACGCTGACTCAGCGCTACTTCTCCGCGCGTATCGGGGAGGGTCTGATCTACGACCTACGGACGCGGGTGTTCTCCCACGTGCAGCGGATGCCGCTGGCGTTTTTCACCCGAACCCAGACCGGTGCTTTGGTGTCGCGCCTCAACAACGATGTCATCGGTGCTCAGCGGGCATTCACCTCCACCCTGTCAGGCGTGGTGTCCAACGTGATCAGCCTGGTCATGGTCACCTTAGTGATGCTGCTCTTGTCCTGGCAGATCACGCTCGTCGCATTCTTGTTGCTCCCGCTGTTCCTGCTGCCGGCACGGTGGGCCGGGCGCAAGCTGGCGGGGCTCACCCGCGAGCAGATGCAGGTCAACGCCGACATGGGCACCTCGATGACCGAGCGCTTCCATGTCGGTGGTGCGTTGCTGGTCAAGCTGTTCGGCAGGTCGGACGACGAGGACCAGGCATTCGAGCGTCGAGCGGCCGGTGTTCGCGACCTGGGAGTGCGCATCGCGATGAGCAGCCGGATCTTCTTCTCCGCGCTGACGCTGGTCGCTGCGCTGGCCACCGCCCTGGTGTACGGGATCGGCGGCGTGATGGGGGCGCGGGGCACCCTGTCCGTCGGCACCCTGCTGGCACTGGCTGCGCTGATGGGCCGGTTGTACGGTCCGCTGACCGGATTGTCCAACGTCCACGTCGACGTCATGACCGCGTTCGTCAGCTTCGAGCGAGTCTTCGAGGTGCTCGACCTGCCGGCGATGATCCGCGACAACCCGCAGGCTCGGCCGCTGCCGTCGGACGCCCCCGCCAGCGTGGAGTTCGACGCGGTGACGTTCCGCTATCCGGGCGCCGACGAAGTGTCGCTCGCCAGCCTGGAATCGGTCGCCAGCGTCGACACAAGCAGCGGCGAAGAGGTCCTGCACGAGGTGTCCTTCCGCGTCCAACCGGGTGAGATGGTCGCCCTGGTGGGTCACTCCGGTGCTGGCAAGTCCACGATCACGCACCTGGTCGCGCGCCTGTACGACGTCAACACCGGAGCGGTCAGGGTCGGGGGGGTAGATGTACGCGAGGTCACGCAGGAGTCGCTGCGATCGGCCGTCGGCTACGTCACCCAGGACGCGCACATGTTCCACGACACGATCGCGGCCAACCTGCGCTACGCCTACCCAGATGCAACCGAGCAGCAGATGTACGAGGCGCTGCGCGCGGCCCAGATCCTCGACCTTGTGCAGTCGCTTCCTCATGGGCTCGAGACCGTCGTCGGAGACCGCGGCTACCGGCTGTCCGGCGGCGAGCGTCAGCGGCTGGCCATCGCCAGACTGTTGCTCAAGGCGCCCCGCATCGTGGTCCTCGACGAGGCGACCGCCCACCTCGACTCCGAGTCGGAGCTGGCGGTCCAGCAAGCGCTCGACAGTGCGCTGGCCGGACGGACCTCGCTGGTGATCGCGCACCGGCTCTCCACCATCCGCCAGGCCGACCGCATCCTCGTCGTGGACGCAGGGCGAATCGTCGAGCAGGGCACGCACGAGCAGCTGCTGGATAGGCAAGGCTTGTACGCAGACCTCTACCGGACCCAGTTCGCGGTACCCGCCGTAGAGACCGTCTGAGGAATGGATCTCGGGCTGCGCCACCGCGTGTTTCTGGTGACGGGCGCCGGCGCGGGGCTGGGTAGCGCCAGTGCGAAGGTGCTCGTTGCCGAGGGTGCGCGGGTTGTCGTGTCCGCGCGTTCGGTTAGCGCGCTCGATGCCGTGGTGGCCGAGCTCGGCGCTGACAACGCGATGGGCGTGGTGGCGGACAACGCCGCACCTGAGACCGCTGACCGGCTGGTCGATGTGGCGCTGGAGCGTTGGGGCCGGCTCGACGGTGCTCTGATCAGTGTCGGTGGTCCTCCGGTTGGTTCGGTGGCCGCGATCACCGACGACCAGTGGCGGGCGGCCTTTGAGGCGGTCTTCCTGGGTGCTGTCCGACTGGCCCGGGTCGTCGCCGACCGGCTCGACGACGGTGGCGCGATCGCCTTCGTCCTGTCCTCGTCGGTGCGCAGCCCCGTCGCCGATCTGGCGATCTCGAACGGGTTGCGTCCGGGGCTGGCGATGGTTGCCAAGACTTTCGCTGACGAGCTCGGGCCACGTGGGATACGGGTCAACGGTTTGCTTCCCGGCCGCGTCGATACCGAGCGCGTACGCCAGCTCGACGAGGGCACTGGGGACGCGGCCAGCACCCGAGCACGTCATGAGGCGGCCATCCCGCTGCGACGCTACGGCCGACCGGAGGAGTTCGGCCGGGCAGCGGCGTTTCTGTTGTCGCCGGCCGCTTCGTTCGTGACCGGCGCGATGCTGCCCGTCGACGGTGGCATGCTACGCGCGCTGTGAGCAGCTGCCACGTCGCCTCGACCTTCACCTGGCTGCGTTGCACTTCACCCGGCGTGTACGCCGGGTGCGGTGCACGGGTACCAGGTTCACCTGGTATCGCAACAGACGCTACTGCGCGTTGGTCGCCGGAGTCGACACGCCGAGGGGATCACCGGTGCGCCGCCGGGGGTGCGCCTCGACCCATGCGAGACAGCACCAGCCGAACACGGCCAGCCCAGCGAAGAAGAACCACTGTAGGCCGTAGAAGAAGTGCGGTCCGGAGTCGAGCTCGGGGAGTTCGGCCGGCTCCAGCCCCGCAGTCGCCGGTGACTGCTGGGTCAGCGCCACATATCCCGGGTACGTCGGGTAGTCGAGTGTCGGACCGATTCCCGTGCTGGCCACCGCCCGTACTTGCCCCTGCTCGGGTCGGGTCGCCGAGTCTCCAGCCTCACTGTCGGGTTGCAGCCAACCGGTGACCGTGACCGGTCCACTCGGAGCGGCCGGTATCTCCTCCGGAGCGGGAGAGTCGCCCAGGAGCCAGCCACGATCGACCAGCACCGCCATTCCCCGGTCCGTGACCAGGGGGGTGATGACGTCGACCCCGCGTCCCTGGTCACGGTTCTGGTAGCGCACCAAGACCTGTGAGTCGGTGTCGTAGACGCCCGTGATACCGACCCGTCGCCACTCATGCACCTCCGGTACGACGCCGCCGGGAGTGACCAATGTGTCGATGGCGGCCGGCTCGGCAGCCAGATTGGCGGTGATGCGGTCGTTGTCGGCTTGGCGTTCCTGCCTCCGATCCAGCTGCCACAACCCCAGGCGTACGCAGACCGCGCCCAGGACCAGCACCACCAGCAGCAGGCCGAGCCAGCGGCGCTGCAGCAAGAACCGGTACACGGTATGACCGTACGTGCTGGCCACGCCCCCATAGACTGAGACGGTGAGCGCGCAACTGCAGGACCAGTTCGGCAGGGTCGCAACGGATCTGCGCGTGTCACTGACCGATCGGTGCAACCTACGCTGCCAGTACTGCATGCCTGCTGAGGGACTCGACTGGCTCCCCACCGAAGAAACCCTCACCGACGACGAGGTTCTCCGATTGCTTCGTATCGCGGTGGAGCAGCTGGGTGTGCGGCAGGTGCGTTTCACCGGAGGCGAGCCGCTGCTGCGGCGAGGCCTGGTCGGCTTGGTTGCTGCCACCGCAGCGTTGCGCCCGCGGCCGACGATTGCGTTGACCTCGAATGGTCTTGGTCTGGCGCGCACTGCACAGTCGCTGGCGCAGGCAGGTCTCGATCGGGTCAACGTCAGCCTCGACACCGTACGGTCCGACACGTTCGAGCAGATCACCCGCCGGGACCGGTTGGCTGATGTAATGTCCGGGCTCGCGGCGGCTCATAACGCCGGCCTGCGTCCCGTCAAGGTCAATGCGGTGCTGCTTCGCGGAGTCAACGACGATCAGGCGGCCGAGTTGTTGGGCTGGTGCCTGGAGCGCGGCTACCAGCTGCGGTTCATCGAACAGATGCCCCTAGATGCACAGCACGGCTGGAGCCGAGCTGCGATGGTGACCGCCGAGGAGATCTTCGCCTGCCTCGAACCGCACTTCACGCTCACCCCGGTGGAACGTTCCCGCGGCTCCGCTCCCGCCGAGGAGTTCACGGTCGACGGCGGGCCCGAAACGGTCGGTGTCATCGCCTCGGTGACCCGGCCGTTCTGCGGCGACTGCGACCGCGTCCGGCTGACCGCCGACGGGCAGGTGCGCAACTGCCTGTTCGCCCGCGAGGAGTCCGACCTGCGTACGGCTTTGCGTCACGGCGCTACGGACGAGGAGCTCGCCGCTCGCTGGCGGATCGCGATGTGGGGCAAGCGGCCCGGCCATGGCATCGACGACCCGTCGTTCCTGCAGCCTGTCCGGCCGATGTCCTCGATCGGCGGCTGACGCCGTTCCGTCCCTCAGCCCTCGCCCGTGGGACTGACGCTTCGGCGCAAGTCGCGGCGTGTCAACGGTAGAGACCACAGGGGCTCAGCGTGGTGGGAGGGGTTCTGTCTCGCGCCAGAAGCCGCGGGCGGCGAGGAATGACGCAAGGGAGTCTCGATGCGCGGCACAGGCGAGCCAGGTCTTGCGCCGTTCCGGGGGGTGCAGCCGCGGGTTGTTCCACTTCACTGCGTACACGGCGGCGGCGATGCAACCCTTCGACGAGCAGCGAAGCTCAGGAAGGGAGGGAGTCGAGGTGTCTGACATGGCGTCGTTGAGTTGAGAGTGCCGGACGGCCACGGGGACGCCGCCCGGCACTGCACGCTCCGACGGGGGAGGCGAAGCGTGGGGCTTCATCATGACACGACGTCCTCGCGACGGCTACCCGGTCCCGGCGCCGGGCGCACGAGGTGGCCCGGCGGTTGTGCCCGGCTCCCGCCCCTGCCCGCCCTCGAGGACACCGAACGGTTCTGGGCTGAACGCGGCATGCTGCGGGGCATGACGGCCCCCGGCGTTGGCCAGCACCACGGCGATGTACGGCAGGAAGATCGCGGCCGCGATGAACACCCAGCGAAGCGGCCCGGAGGCCACGACGGCAGC
The DNA here is from genome assembly GCA_013696555.1 of Nocardioidaceae bacterium. Lineage (GTDB taxonomy): Bacteria > Actinomycetota > Actinomycetes > Propionibacteriales > Nocardioidaceae > JACCYJ01. The sequence continues at coordinate 15,386 of JACCYJ010000081.1, forward strand.
TACGAAGCAGATCGTCCGCACGAGCATCGAGAGCAGGTATCGCACCTGACGGTTCTTGATGTCTTCACTGTGGGAGATGGGCGCGTTGGTGATGCTCACCGTTTCGCCCTTGCGCCCTTCCACACTCACCACGGTACGCCCGACGCCATGGCACCGCGAGTTGGCCGATAGCGTCAGGCTGCGTCCCGACCGTCGGAGACCCGTTGCACCCGGGGCAGGAGTTCGCGTGGGCAGATCGGTACTGGTCACTGGTGGCAACCGCGGGATCGGGGCCGCAATTGCCTCGGCGTTCAGCCAGGCCGGTGACTCGGTCGCGGTGACGTACCGCAGTGGGCAGCCCCCCGAGGGGGTGTTCGCAGTCCGCTGCGATGTCCGCGACGCGGATCAGGTGACGAGTGCGTTCGACCAGATCACGGCTCACCAGGGCCCGGTGGAGATCCTGGTGGCCAACGCCGGAATCACTCGCGATGCGCTCATGCTGCGGATGAGCGAGGAGGACTGGTCCGACGTCGTTGCGACCAATCTCACTGGCTCGTTCCGCGTCGCCAAGCTCGCCGCCAAGGGCATGCTGCGGCTGCGCCGTGGCCGCCTCATCTTCATCTCCTCGGTGGTGGGGTTGCTGGGCAGTGCCGGGCAGGTGAACTATGCCGCCAGCAAGGCGGGGCTGGTCGGGATGGCTCGCTCGCTGTCCCGGGAGCTGGGCAGCCGGGGAATCACCGCCAACGTGGTAGCGCCCGGATTCATCGACACCGACATGACCGCCGCGCTGCCGGTGGGCACCCAAGCCGAGTACCGCGATGCCATTCCGCTCCAGCGCTTCGGCTCGGCCGCCGAGGTCGCGGCCACGGTGCGCTTCCTCGCCTCCGAAGAGGCGGGCTACATCACGGGGGCGGTGCTTCCGGTCGATGGCGGTTTGGGTATGGGGCACTAGAAGGAGGAGACGTGGGAATCCTGCAGGGCAAGCGCATCCTGGTCGCAGGGGTCACGATGGACAGCTCGATCGGGTTCGCGGTTGCCCGAGCCGCGCAGGAGGAGGGCGCCCAGGTGGTGATCTCCAACTTCGGCAGGGCCTTGTCGATCACCCGCCGGATCGCCGGGCGGCTGCCGGAGCCGGCCCCGGTCGTCGAGCTCGACGTGACCGACGAGGAACACCTCGCGGCCTTGGCTGAGCGGGTCGGTGAGCACCTCGACGGGCTTGACGGTGTCGTCCATTCCATTGCATACGGCAATCCGGAGACCACTCTGGGGGGTAAGTTCCTATCGGCCCCGTGGCCCGACGTCGCCCAGGCGCTGCAGGTGTCGACGTACAGCCTGAAGTCGTTGACCACGGCCGCTCTGCCGCTCATGGGAGCCGGGGGTTCAGTCGTAGGGCTGACCTTCGACGCGACCGTCGCTTGGCCGGCGTATGACTGGATGGGCGTCGCGAAGGCCGGTCTCGAGTCGTGCGCCCGTTACCTGGCCCGGGATCTCGGCGGTCAAGGGATCAGGGTCAACCTCGTCGCAGCCGGGCCGCTACAGACGATGGCCGCCAAGGCGATCCCCGGGTACGAGCACCTCGAGTCGCAATGGAGCGACCGGGCGCCGTTGGGATGGGACCAGCAGGACACCGCTCCGACGGCGCGGGCTGTGGTCGCCTTGCTGAGCGACTTCTTCTCCGCTACCACTGGTGAGATCGTGCACGTCGATGGCGGCTACCACGCGATGGGGGCGTGACGGGTTGGTCCGGCCACCATGAGCGGGGCTGATTCGGTGCTGGTGGAGCTGCGCGTGCTCGACGGGCCGAACCTGTACTTCCCGCGGGCCGCGATCAAGGTCACGCTCGACCTCGGCACGCTGCTCGCCCTCGAAGAGCCTGCTGCCCTGCGCCTGGGCGAGCGGATCGGCCTGCAAAACGCTCGTGTCGGAGCACCCGGATCGGGCTTTCGGCAACGCTTCGCGGCCCGTGCCGTGGCCGGCCTGGTCCGAGAAGTGGCCGCCGAGGCGGGCACCAAGAGGTTGGCCATACGCTCGCGACCGAGCGCCAATGGGTCAACCCTGGTGGTGGCGTACCCATGGACCCGGCTGGAGCGTGCCCGCGCACTGGCGTTGGCAGTGTCCGGTGTCTTGGCTGGGTTGTCCTCTGCCGACGTCGACGCTCTGGTCGGTTTGGCTGGCGAGCAGGTCCGTGCGTCCCCGCTCGGCGATCGACCTCCCACGATCCTGCCGCGGATCCCCGTGGTGGCCGTGACCGGAACCAACGGGAAAACAACGACTGCCCGTCTGATCGCGCACATCGGTATGGCCAACGGCTGGCACGTGGGTTGGTCCAGCACCGACGGGATCTACCTCGACGGCGAGCTTGTCGAGGCTGGTGACTATTCCGGTCCAAGTGGCGCCGGCCGGGTGCTCGCCCACGAGCAGGTGCAGCTCGCCGTGACCGAGACGGCACGCGGCGGCATCCTCCTCCGCGGGATCGGGATCACCCACAACTCCGTCTCCGTCGTCACCAACGTGTCCGCGGACCATCTCGGCCAGTACGGAATCGACTCGCTCGACCAGCTGGCAGAAGTCAAGGCGGTCGTACCGCGCAGCACCCTGCGCACCGGATGGTGCGTCCTCAACGCTCACGACCCGAGAGTGATGGCGATGCGCGCGGTGACCAAGGCCCCGACCTGGGTCTTCTCCCGCGACGCCGACTCACCCGGTGTGCGGGAGGTGTTGTCCGGCGGCGGTCGAGCGACCGCACTGATCGACGGCTGGGTGAGCGTCCTTCGCCCCGGAGCCGACCCGGCACCGGTGGTGCCGATCGTCGACGTCCCGGTCACCCTGGCGGGGTTGTCGCACCACAACGTCGAGAACGCGTTGGCTGCGGCGTCGGCTGCGCTGGCTGTCGGGATTCCGTCCGCCACGGTCGCCGAGGGTCTGCGCGCTTTCTCACCGGGACCTGAGCACAATCCCGGCCGGATGAACGTCTACTCGTTGGGTTTGGTCACGGTTGTCCTGGATCTGGCGCACAACGAGGCGGGGCTGGAAGCATTGGTCGAGATCATGACCGGTCTGCGGGCGCCCGGGGGCCGGTTGCTCTTGGCCCTCGGCACCGCTGGCGACCGCACCGACGACATCGTTATGGCGCTGGCCGAGCAGGGGGCGCGACACACGGACCTCATGGTGGTGGTGCACAAGGACAGGTATCTCCGTGGCCGCGACATGGACAGCTTCACCGAGACGTACCGGGCGGGTGCCCGTACGGTGGGCGTCACCGATGTCGCGGCGTACCCAAGTGAACTGGGCGGTTTGCAGGCGTTGTGCGCGGAGGCTGACGACGGTGACGTGGTGGCGGTCATGACCCATCAGGACCGCCCGGCGCTCGAGTCCTGGCTGCGCGAGCGCGGGGCCACGGTGGACGACCCGCACGGGCTGCGCGAAAAGGTGACTCTGGCTCAGTCGTCGAGATCAGGGGATGGGATCGAGCCGAGGAGGTAAACCGCTCCGGGTCCCCGGGCGGCCAGCTCGTCCCCAGGATTGGACAGCGCGCAGCGTCGCAGCGAAAGACAGCCGCAGCCGATGCACGATGTCAACCGGTCGCGAAGCCGCTCCAGCTCGGCGATCTGGGCGTCGAGTCGTTGTCGCCAGCCTGCCGACAGCCGGGCCCAGTCGGTTCTGGTCGGAGTGCGGTTGGCGGGTAGCGTCGCGAGCGCGGAGCGAATCTCCTCGAGGCTGAGGCCAACGCGTTGCGCGGACCGCACGAACGCAATCCGGCGCAGGGTACTGCGCGGGTAACGGCGCTGGTTGCCGGTCGTGCGTACCGACGCAATCAACCCCTGCGTCTCATAGAAACGCAACGCCGAGGTGGCGACGCCGGATCGGTGCGCTATCTCACCGATCGTCAGCAGATCCGTTGCCTTCGGCACCGTCGTCCTCGCGACCTCATGTTGACTTCAACGAGGAGGCCAGAGTACGACGCCCAGGAAACCGGTCGTACTTCCAACGGCGGAGGGTCACTTCCAATGGGTTCGAACCCATGGGGAGTGTCCCTTTCCCACGTTCACGTGGGAAAGGGACGGCGCTCCCTACCGCGGGAGAAAAACTCAGTGCCCGAAGGCGTCCTTGACCTTCTCACCGGCTTGTTTGATGTCGGACTTCGACTGGTCGGTCTTGCCTTCAGCTTCCAGCTGCTCGTCGTCGGTGGCCTTACCGGTGGCCTCCTTGGCCTTACCGGTCATGTCCTCGGTCTTGTTCTTGATCTTGTCGTCCAGACCCATGATGAACCTCTCTTCGAGCGACGCTTGACCCTTCCTGCCTAGCACACCACGGCCTCGACCGGTACCTCCTCAGCCGACCGGGGTCAAGGTGGACACCACGATGTCGGGGTCACCAACCGTGTCGGCGCGGCCGGAGCCGGCCTGCGCCGAGTGCGACCAGGTCTCCAGCTCGTTCATCACCGCCGCGTGCTTGTCGACGCAAAAGACCACCAGGTCCCCCTTGTTGGCCCGGGCCATCGCATGCCGCACGGCGTCGATCTCGGCGAGCACGATTTCGACCTGCTTGCACCGTGCACCTTCGCGCATCCGCGCGGATACGCCCTCGGCTACCAGGGTCGAGGTGTCGCCGCGTCTGCGGTTACGAAGAGCGGTGTCCTCGCGCACGATGACAACGTCGAAGTGCTCGGCCGCGACCGACCCCAGCTCACGCATGTCCTCGTCGCGGCGGTCACCAGCGGTGGCGACCACGCCGATACGGGACGGTTTGGCGAGGTCGCTGGTCAGCTGCATGGAGTCGCCGATCCGGTCGACGAAGTCGCCGAGCATGCGCATTCCGGGTGCGTTGTGACAGTAGTCGATCAGCACGTTGACGCCGTTGACCTCGATGGAGTTGAGCCGTCCAGGCGAGAGGTAGTAGGAGGTGCTGAATGTGCGGAGTCCCTGTCGGATGTCGTGCAACGGAGCCCCGGCGGCGAAGGCGGCCGCGGCCGCGGCCAACGAGTTCTGGACGTTCATGCGTGCCCGGCCATTGAAGGTTGCAGGGAGCAGGTGCGTCCACGCCAGCTGCATGTCACGCCGGCCGTGGCGCACGACGATCATCTCGCCCTTGTCGCTGCTGTCCAGCACCACGGCCCGGCCACCGCGTCGGCAGTGTGAGTCGATGAGCTCGCGTACTGGATCGTCGGGCGCTGCCATGCTGAACCACACCACCTGACCGGAGCAGCGCCGGCGCATCTGGCGAACTAGGGGGTCATCGGCGTTGAGCACCGCTGAGCCGTCCCGGGGCACAGCTTCGACGACCACCGCTTTCACATCGGCGAGCTGCTCGACGGTGTCGATGCCCCGAAGTCCGAGATGGTCGGGTTGTACGTTGAGAACCACCCCGACGTCGTTGCGCTCGTAGCCGAGCCCCTCGCGCAGGATGCCACCGCGGGCCACCTCGAAGACGGCGAAGTCGACGCGCGGGTTCTGCAGCACCATCCGGGCCGACTTCGGTCCCGAGGCGTCGGCTCGGATCAGCAGCCGCTCGTCGATGACCACCCCGTCGGTGGAAGTCATGCCCACCTTACGACCCATGCTCTTGAATATGTGGGCGATCATCCGGGCCGTGGTGGTCTTGCCGTTGGTACCGGTGATGGCGACGATCGGGATTCGGCTCGGGACCCCCGGGGGAAACAGCATGTCGACGACCGGTTTGGCGATGAACTGCGGGTCGCCGACGGTGGGATGGGTGTGCATCCGAAAACCGGGTGCGGCGTTGACCTCGCAGATGGCGCCGCCGGTCTCGCGTACCGGCTCGGCGATGTCCGGACAGATGAAGTCGATGCCGGCGATGTCGAGGCCGATCACGCGGGCCGCTTCCTCGGCGATCTCGACGTTCTCCGGATGCGCCTCGAGGGTGCGGTCGATGGAGATGCCGCCGGTCGACATGTTGCCGGTCAGGGTCAGCTTGACCAGCGTGTCCGCCGGCGGGACATCAGTGATCTCGAAGCCCTGCGAGCGGACGAGCTCCACGGCTGCTTCGTCGATGCGGATCCGGGTGAGCACCTTCTCGTGTCCGACGCCGCGACGTGGATCGGCGTTGGTGTGCTCGACCAGCTCTACGATCGAGTGGGAGCCGTCGCCGACAACATGTGCCGGGACCCGTTCGGCGATGGCTGCCAGCCGCCCGTCGATCACCAGGCAGCGATAGTCGCGCCCGGCCACGTACGACTCGACGATGACCCATCCGCCGCGTGATTGATCCTGCGCTACGTCGAATGCGACGCGTACGGACTCCTCGTCGGTCAGGTTCAGGCAGACACCGCGACCGTGGTTGCCGTCGAGAGGCTTGCACACGACGGGGAACCCGATGCGCGCGGCCACGGTGACCGCCCGGTCCGCCGTCCGTACCGAGTCCTGGCGTGGCACGGGCAGGCCGGCGGCGGCCAGCAGCCGGGTGGTGAGATCCTTGTCGGACGCGACATCCACGGCGATCGACGACGTCTGGGAGGTCATCGTGGCGCGGACACGGCGCTGATGGACGCCCTGGCCGAGCTGCACCAGGGAGTGCTCGTTGAGCCGGATCCAGGGGATGTCACGCGACATCGCCTCGTCGAGTATGGCTTGCGTCGACGGCCCGAAGGCGGTCCTCTCGGCGCGGACGATGAACCGCTCGAGCTCATCGGCGAAGTCGAAATCCGCATCTGCGCTAACCAGGTGGTTGACGATCCGGATCGCCAACGTCGCGGCCGCGAGGCCGACGTTCTCGTCGACGTACCCGTAGATGATGTTGTAGCGACCGTGGACCCCGCGGATCTGGCGGGTCTTGCCGCGGCGCATGTCGTGGCCAACCTCCTGCTGCAGCTGCAAGGCGACGTGCTCGGTGACGTGTCCGAGCCAGGTGCCTTCCTGCATGCGTTCGACGAAGCCGCCCCGGTGGCCGCGAGAGCATGAATGGTTCTGCAGGCCGGGGAGCAAAGACATCAGACCCCCGGTGAAGCCCGGCAGCGTGTTGGTGGGGTAGTCCTCCAGTGAACCGAGGTCCACCACCAGATGGATGGCCGGGTGGTACGACCAGGTGTTCGGCCCGCGGTAGACGCGCGTTTCGATGATGGCGAGGTCTGGCTGGGGTCCACCCGAAGAGTTGGTGGGGTTCGCGTCGGTTCGGGCGTCGGTCATCAGTGTCCTCCTGCCCGGGCGTTACTGCGCGGACTCGATATGGCGCCGATGGAGTCGGCGCTGGAGATGGGTCGGGGAGACCCCTTCCGCGGCCACGTCCTCCGTGAGTTGGCGCAGGTCGGCTTTCGTCTCCACCAGCTCCTCGATGGCGAACGGCGTCAGCGTGTCCGGAGTGTCGCAGAGCCGGCGGGTGGCCAGATCGAAGCGGCTGCCAGCCGGCAACACGTGCACGACCGCACCGGAGACAAGCAGCGGCTTTGTGTGCTTGGCTTCGTGCGCGTTGGAGATGAGGGACCGGCCATCGACGACGGTGACCGAGCCGCGTCCTACCACGTCCAGGACATCATCGGGGCCGATCACTGCCGCGGTGTCCTCATCGATGCCGATGCCGAGCAGGGAGGGTGACTGAGCCACGAGGCTCAACAAGCGCCCGTACCGGTTTCGCTGCTCGAAGTGCTGGTCGATTACGCAGCCTTCCAGCAGGGCCAGGCCGGCGGCGAGCTGGGTCATCCGCTGCTTCGGTGTCGCCCCGCCGCTTCCGAAGGCAACCATGTGCGAGGACATGATGCTGGCCCCAGCCGACGTGCCGGCCACGGTGATGCCCCGGCGATGAGCTGCCTTCACGGCGTCGCCGAACCGGGTGCCGGTGATCACGACTGACAACTTCAGCTGGTTGCCTCCGGTCAGGAAGATTCCGGTCACGTCGTCGAGTTGATCGATGACGCCGCGGGAGTTGGCTTCGGCCCGGTTCTCCGGTCGGACAACCACCACTTCCGGCACCTTGAGCCGGGTGAACGCGGCGCGGTAGACGTCCTCGATCTCGGGGCCGAGTGAGGAGGCCGTCGGCACCACGGCGATGCGGGCTTTGGCACCGCCACAGTGGCGAACGAACTCCGCGAGCACGCTGGCTCGGCCGACCCTTGTCTCCGCGCCTCCGATGGCAAGAAGGATGCCGCGTTTTCCGCCACCAGTGACCATGGCAGGACAGCCTACGACGGGCACTCCTCGAATCCTTCGGCGTCGGCGGCGTCCACCTCCTCGCGGGTGATCCCTAGGAGGTAGACGATGGCGTCCAAGTACGGCACGGTCAGTGCGGTGTCCGCCGCGTCCGCGACGATCGGTTTGGCGTTGAACGCGATGCTGAGCCCGGCCGCCGCCAACATGTCGAGATCGTTGGCCCCGTCGCCGATGGCGATGGTGCGGGACAACGGGATCGCCGCCTCGGCCGCGAACCGACGAAGCGCAGCGGCCTTGCCGGCCCGATCGAGCACCGGACCCCTCACGCGTCCGGTGAGCCGCCCATCCTCGATTTCCAGGGTGTTAGCGGCGGCGTAGTGGACGCCAAGATCGGCGGCAATCCGGTCGATCACCTGGG
>JACCYJ010000128.1 GCA_013696555.1 Nocardioidaceae bacterium
AAGACCTCGATCTGCGGCCTCGGACAAGTTGCGCTTGGCCCGGTGGCGAGCGTCCTCGGGCTGCAGCGCGGTGGCACCGCCGCCCGACCGCAGCCGCGTCCCTGACCCGCGCGGGATCGCAGATGCCCGGACGCGAGTTCTTCCGCACCCGTACGGTTGCCGAGGCGTTGGCGTCCCTGCCCGGCGTGACGGCGACCTCGGCCGAGCGTGTCGGCTTGGACGAGGCGCTAGCCCGGATTCCCAAGGACGACATCGTGGCGCAATGGCCGCTGCCCGGGTTTGCCCGTTCGACCGTGGACGGCTACGCAGTCCAGGCGGTGGACACCTACGGCGTGTCCGAGGGGCTGCCGGCCTACCTCGACGTCATCGGGGCGGTCACCATGGGGACGGCGCCGGACCTCGTGCTGCGGCCGGGCACCGCTGCCACGATGCCCACCGGTGGGGTGATGCCCGACGGCGCTGACGCGGTCGTCATGGTCGAGCACACTCAGCAGACGATCCCGGGCACAGTCGAGGTGGTCCGGCCGGTTGCACCTGGCGACGGCCTGATCAAGGCTGATGAGGATGTAGCGGTCGGGCAGCTGCTAGCCCCCGCCGGTCGGCCGCTGCGGGCACCGGACCTGGGCATGCTCGCCGCAGCCGGTGTCACCAGTCTCGCCGTGCACGCCCGTCCCGTGGTCGGAATCTGCTCGACCGGCGACGAGGTGGTGCCGCCCGAGACCGCCGAGCTGGCCGTCGGGCAGGTCCGCGACGCGACCGCCTCCGCGCTGGCCGGTCTGGTACGCGAAGCGGGCGGCGTGCCGCGGTCGTACGGCATCGTTGCCGACGACGGCATGCGGCTGGAGCGGGTGCTGCGGGATGCCGTCTCCGACTGCGACCTCGTGGTGGTCTCGGCCGGGTCGTCCGTTGGCGCCCGCGACGAGACCGCCGGTGCCGTCGAGCGGCTCGGCCCGCCAGGGATCGTGTGCCACGGCATCGCCGTCCGTCCTGGGAAGCCAACCCTGCTGGCGCAATGCGGCGAGGTGCCCGTCGTCGGGCTCCCCGGCAACCCGCTGTCAGCGCTGGTGGTGTTCCGGCTCGTCGGAATGCCTCTCGTCCGTCGCGTTGGTGGGTGTACGCGGGTACCGCCGGAGCCCCGTGCCCGCGCGCGACTGACCCGACAGCTTGCCTCCCAGGCCGGGCGCCTCGATGTCATCCAGGTGCGGCTGGAACGCGAGGACGGGCAGCTGGTGGCCAGCCCGCTCTTCGGAGCGTCCGCGCTGCTGTCGGTCCTCACGGCGGCTGACGGCTACACGATCGTGCCCGAGGAGGCGACCGGTCTCGACGCTGGCGTGGAAGTCGATGTCACGCTGTACCGGTGAGCCGCGAAGCGAGTAGTCCCTTCCTGCGGGACGTGCCGCTGCCGCAGGCGTTGCGAGCGTGGGCCGAGGCTTGTGTAGCGGCGGGATGTCCGGAGCGGGTCGACGTGATCAGCGTGCCGGTCGCCGAGTCACTGGGTCGGGTCACGGCCGAGCCGGTGTGGGCGAGCCGGTCGTCACCGGCGTACGACGCTGCTGCTATGGACGGCATCGCGGTCTGTGCGGCCGACACCGTCGGGGCGAGTGAGAGCCGCCCGCTGCTGCTGGCCGCCGACGCGTTCGAGGAGGTCGACACCGGCGACATGATGCCCCCGGGACGCGACACGGTGGTGATGCGCGAGCACGTTCATCGCGTGGGTGAGCAGGTCGAGCTGCAAGCCGCGGCCCCGCCGTACCAGCACGTGCGCTCGATCGGTGAGGACGTCGCGGCCACCGAGCTGCTGCTCCCAGCCGGGCACCGGCTGCGCCCCTTCGACCTGGCCGCCGCAGCGGCCGCAGGAGCCCAACACCTGCGGGTGCACCGGGCACCGACGCTGGTCGTTGTCCCCACCGGCGATGAGATTCGGCCGGTGGGTGAGCCGCTCGGGCGAGGGGAGATTCCCGACACCAACTCGATGATGCTGGCCGCCCAGGCGCGCGAGGTGGGGGTGCAGGCGAGTGTGCTTCCGATCGTGCCGGACGACCCCGAGCAGATCTCGGCAGCCCTGCGCGGCGCGGTGTCTCAGGCGGACCTGGTCATCGTGATCGCCGGGTCGAGTGCGGGCCGCGACGACTACACCGCGAGCGTCGTTGACGAACTTGGTCGGCTGGCCGTGCATGGAGTTGCCGTGCGGCCGGGGCACCCGGTCGTGCTCGGGGTTGTCGACGCCACCCCGGTGATCGGTGTACCCGGTTACCCGGTGTCGGCGGCGCTGACGTTCGACATCTTCGCCGCGCCGCTGCTCGCCTCGCTTGAGGGTACGGCGCCGAAGCGGCGCACCACGGTCAAGGCGCGGCTGGCCCGCAAGCTGGCCTCGACGATGGGCAGCGACGACTGGGTGCGGGTGCGGCTCGGACAGGTTGGGGGGCAGGTCGTTGCCACGCCGCTCCCGCGGGGCGCCGGAGTGTTGACCTCGTTGGTGCGGGCCGACGGGCTGCTCGTGGTTCCGGCTGACCTGGAAGGTCACCACGGCGGCACGGAGGTCGATGTCGAGCTGCTGCGAGGGCTCGACGAGGTGGCCCGCACGGTGGTGGCCATCGGCTCGCACGACCTGGTGCTCGACCTGGCGGCCTCCGCTTTGCGCCAGCTGGATCCTCGACTGACCCTGGCGTCGTCGAACGTGGGCTCTCTAGGCGGGTTGGCGGCCCTCCGCGACGGCATGTGCCACCTGGCCGGCTCACATCTGCTCGACCCCGCATCCGGGGAGTACACCCTGCCGTACGTCGATCGGCTTCTCGGGGACCGTGCTGCCGCGGTGATCCGACTCGTGCACCGGGACCAGGGACTTATTGTGGCGCCCGGCAACCCCCTCGGGCTCACCGGTGTCGATGACCTGATGGGGGAGGTTCGTTATGTCAACCGGCAGCGGGGTGCCGGCACGCGGGTGCTGCTCGACCACCTTCTGGGCCAGGCAGGCCGCGACCCCGAGCAGATCGACGGCTACCGCCGTGAGGAGCACACCCACCTGGCGGTCGCGGCCGCAGTGGCGGCCGGGCGCGCCGACTGCGGCCTCGGAATTCGGGCGGCAGCGCGTGCCTTCGGGCTCGACTTCGTGCCGGTCGCCGAGGAGCCGTATGACCTGGTGACCACCGAGCCGCTGCTGGCGAGCGGCGTCCTCGACCCGCTGCTGGCGCTGCTCGATGACCCCGCGTTTCTCCGCCAGATCGAGTCGCTCGGCGGCTACTCCACGGCCGAGAGTGGCCTCCGGGTGCGCTGAGCCGGGTGAAAAGGACCCTGTGAATACTCGTGGCTCTACGAGCAGGTGTCCGTATCGGCGGGACGGCGTTCCACACATGAGCGACGCTCTGAACTGCGTAGCCCGGTACGGTGCAGGCGTGGGGAGGAGGCGGTACGCGGCGTTGCTTCGAGGGATCAACGTTGGCGGCCGCAACGCCGTCGCGATGGCGGACCTGCGGGAGGCCTTCGAGGCCGGCGGGTACCAAGCGGTCAGCACCTACATCCAGTCCGGCAACGTGCTATTCGAGTCCGACGCTCCGTCCGCCTCGTTCGAGGACAACCTTGAGGCGATGCTCGAGCGTCGATTCGGTGTCCCACTCGTTGTTGTGTTGCGGTCGCACCGTCAACTCCGCAATGTCGCCGACAGCGCTCCTGACGGCTTCGGTGAGGAACCTGACACCTACCACTCCGACGTGATGTTCCTGAAGGCCCCGCTGTCGAGTGCGCAGGCCATGCGAGTCATCGAGCTGCGCGACGAAGTCGACCAGGCTTGGGCTGGTCCGGGCGTGCTCTACTTCGCGCGCCTGAGCGAACGCCGGGCACAGAGCCAGTTGAGCCGCATCGTCGGCACCCCGGAGTACCAAAGGATGACGATCCGCAGCTGGACCACGACGACCAGATTGCTCGGCTTGCTCGACGAACGCCGCGTCGGCTGACCAGCCGCTGCTTCGAACTCGAGGACATCCCAATTGTGGCCATTGCTTGAGGCGTGTTCATCACACGTGCCACGTGCTTCAGCGAAGGCGAAAGCGGAACGCGGCTGCGGAGTCTTCGGGGACACGGTGACCCGCCGACTCAGATTCAGGAACGTGTGCGCAGCTCGGATCGGCGCCGTGTTGCTGAGAGTAAGCGCCGCACGGCAACCGTATGCCCGCCCGTGCCAATGATGAGCAGCCGGTAAACGCCGCCGGATAGGCCGGGAAAGACAGCTCGACTTTCGGCACGTAACTGTGACCGACCCGAACCGACCCTCTCGAGGCGAAATATCAGCGCGTAGGACGAAAAGCGGTGATGCCCCTCAAGCACCAGCTCACGCGCCGGGATCGCAGCAACTACCCGAAAACCAGGAATCGTTGAGCCTTCGACAAGGGGCCGAGGCCCGGATGCGGTGCAGTCGGCGCAGCCAACGGCGCGGGCGTAACTGGCCGTAACAGCTCGTGAGAAGGCTTGGTCCAGTGTTTCGACCAACGTGGGCCAGACAACGTCGACACCGGCCGCGATGGCCGTTGCGTGCTCATCTATGTGCGGCAACTGAGCGGTCTGCATCGAAGCCTCCTTGAGTCAACGAGACGCTGCTGGCGCGGAGGAAGAACGCTGAAGACGTTTGACGAGCGGAACGAGGTCCTGGTCTGTCGAGATGCCTGCCATGTCAGCCACGGGCGAGCCTGGCCAACTGCTCCAAGTCGATGGCGTGGTGGACGAGAGGGCGGTGATGCTTCCATCCACCATCGGTGTGTTCTCCCATCTGGGTGCGTGGGGCTCAGGTGCCCACCCGGTAGGTGGCCAGGTCGGTCGACGCCGGAGGGGAAGTGCCGCCTCCGAACGGCGACCCGCCGAGCGCCTCGCGCCCGTGCGCTGCGCCCCAGTCGAGGTCTGGTCCCAGCGGCACGATGCCGCTGGGGTTGAGATCGGTGTGCACCCGGTAGTAGTGCGTCTTGATATGGGCGAAGTTCGTGACGTCGCCGAAGCCGGGCGTCTGGTACAGGTCACGCAGGTACGCCCACAGCACGGGATCTTCGGCGATCTTGTTGCGGTTGCACTTGAAGTGTCCGTGGTAGACCGGGTCGAAGCGCACCAATGTCGTGAACGCGCGCACGTCCGCCTCGGTGATCGTGTCTGCGACCAGGTAGCGCTGGTGGCGTAGCCGCTCGCTCATCCAGTCCAGGCAGTCGAAGACCTTGGCGTACGCCTGTTCGTGCGCCCGTTGGCTGCTGGCGAAGCCGGCGCCGTACACGGCGTCGTTGAGATCACGGTAGACGCGGGCCATGACGTCGTCGATCTCGTCGCGGCGCGGTTGCGGGTAGAGGTCCGGCGCTCCATCGCGGTGATGATCGGCCCATTGCGTCGACAGGTCGAGCGTGATCTGCGGGAAGTCGTTGGTGACCAGGCGCCCTGACGGCACGTCGACCACCGCCGGGACGCTCACGCCGTTGCTGTAGTCGGAGTTGGCCGCGTCATAGGCCTCGGCCAGGTAGCGGATGCCGAGGCCAGGGTCGCGGCCGCCAGGATCGAGGGTGAAGCGCCAGCTGCGCTCGTCCTGGATCGGGTCGACGACCGCGAGGCTGATCGCCTCCTCCAGGCCGAGCAGACGCCGCACGATGACGGCCCGCGTCGCCCAGGGGCAGGCCAGCGATGCCACCAGGCGGTAGCGGCCCGGCTCGACCGGCCACCGATCGTCCTCCTCAGCGGTGATGCGGTCGGTGAACTCGCACTCACCGTGCGTGTACTCGTCCTCGGCTGTGGGCACTGGGCCAGCGTAGATCGAGATCCTGAGGACACTGGTGCCGTGGGCCGCTTCGCCGCATTCGTTCTCCACGAGCATGACCTGCCGCGCCCGCACTTCGATCTGCGTCTCGAGGAGGCGGGCGTCCTTCGGTCGTGGGCGGTGCCCAAGGGGCTGCCACCGGACAGCCGCGGTGACCGCCTCGCCATCGCCGTCGAAGATCACGACCTCGACCACCTCACCTACGAGGACGAACACAAACGCATCGCCGACATTGGCGTCTGGGAGTTGCACGACCGCAACGATCGACGTTCGGTGTTCACGCTGCACGGCCGCTCCGGATCTGTGCGCTACGCGCTGGTCACCACGGCGTCGGGTCTGCTGCTGCACCGGATGGCCGCGCCGCCGCGTCAGTGAGGAGCTGCTAGGCGACGCGAAACTCCTGCAACCGGTCCTCTCGCGGCGACAATCCATGACCGAAACGGTCGTCATCGGGGCGCAGGCGGCCGCCTGACGGATCGAGGGTGCCGTCGAAGAGCATGCCCTCGATGCGGACATGGTCGTGGAACCACTCGAGGTGGCGCAGGTTGGGGACGCTCGTCAGAGCGGCCACGTGCATGTGGGGTGCGCAGTGCCCGGAAATGTCAAGGCCGTGGGACGCCGCGACGGCCGCTACTCGCAGCAGCTCAGTGATCCCACCGCACCGGGTGACGTCGACCTGCAGGCAGTCGATCGGATGAGCGGCGCACATGCGGGCGAAGTAGGCCAGGTCGAAGCCGTACTCACCGGCGGTGACGTCGGCCATAGTCTGCCGTCGGACCTGGCCGAGACCGTCGAGGTCATCGGAGCTGACTGGTTCCTCGAACCAGTGCACGTCGTGCTCTTGGAGCTGGTGGCCTACCCGCACCGCCTGTCCGACCGTGTACCCGCCGTTGGCGTCTACGTACAGCTCGCTCGCCGCGCCGATCGCTGCCCGGGCCAGCCGGACCCGGTCCAGGTCGCGGTCGACCCGCGTCCCCCAAGTTTCCCCGATCTTGATCTTGACGCGCGGGATGCCCTGCTCGTGCACCCAACCGGTGAGCTGCTCGCGGAGCCGGGCGCCGTCGTAGGTGGTGAAGCCTCCGCTGCCGTAGATGGGCACCTGGTCGTGTACCGCGCCGAGCAACCGGTGCAGCGGCAGCTCCAGCAGCCGTGCCTTGAGGTCCCACATCGCCAGGTCGACCGCAGACAGCGCCATGCCGCCAATTCCCGGGCGCCCCACGTTGCGTAGGGCCCGGACCATCCGCGACCAGGACCCGGCGACGTCGAGGGGGTTGGACCCCTGGACGACCGGCGCGAGCTGGTCTCGCACCACCGCCGCACACGCCGCGGCGCCATAGGTCCATCCGATCCCCACGGTGTCTCCGGCGCGGAGACGCACCAGGACCAGCGTGGTTGCGTCCCAGGCGAACGTGCCGTCCGCCTCGACACCGTCCGTCGGCACGGTGTGGACGGCCGTGTCCACAGAGTCGACGACGTCCGCACCGGTCATCGCGCCGGGTCGTTCGCGGTGCCGGGAAGGACCTCCGCCACCTTGGACCGGACACCCTCCTTCACCATGCTCCACCGGTCCGCGTCACCCTTGAGGAAGGACTCAGCCGTGGCCTTCATCTGCTCCCAGGTCGCGTGCGGAGGGATCGGAGGGACGGCTGGGTCGGTCATGAACTCGACAAGGCAAGGTCGGTCCGCCGCCATGGCCTCGTCCCACGCCCCGTTCACCTCCTCGGGCTTCTCCGCCTTGATGCCGAGCAACCCGAGACTGGAGGCATAGCCCGCGTACGGGAAGTCGGGCAGCTCCTGCGAGGGCAGGAACGCCGGCGAGCCCTCCATGGCGCGCAGCTCCCAGGTCACCTGGTTGAGGTCGTTGTTGTGGAGCACCGCGATCACCAGGCGCGGGTCGGCCCACTCCCGCCAGTACTTCGCGATCGTGATCAGCTCGTTGATGCCGTTCATCTGCATCGCGCCGTCCCCGACGAGGGCATAGCAGGGCCGGCCGGGGCAGCCGAACTTGGCGCCGATGACGTAGGGGACACCAGGGCCCATCGTGGCGAGCGTGCCTGACAGGGAACCACGCATCGTTCCGCGGATCTTGATGTGGCGGGCGTACCAGTTCGCCGCGGAACCGGAGTCGGCCGCGATGATCGCGTCATTGGGCAGTCGGCTCGACAGCGCATGGAACACCAGCTCGGGGTTGATCGGGTCAGCGGTGGTCGCGGCCCTGCGCTCCATGACCTGCCACCACCGGGCGACGTTGTGGACCACGGACTCGCGCCAGCTTCGGTCGTCCTTGCGGTTGAGCATGGGGACCAACCGTCGCAGCGTCTCCGCAGCGTCGCCCACGAGGTTGACCTCGAAGGGGTACCGGAGGCCGATCATCCTCGCGTCGACATCGATCTGCACCGCGCGCGCCTGGTCGAGCTCGGGGAGGAACTGCGTGTAGGGGAACGACGAACCGACGACGAGCAATGTGTCGCAGTCGCGCATCAGCTCATACGACGGGCGGGTGCCGAGCAGGCCGATCGACCCGGTGACCCAGTCCAGCTCGTCGGAGAGGACATCCTTGCCCAGCAGGGCCTTGGCGACTCCGGCGCCGAGCATCTCGGCGACCTCGGTGACTTCCCCTGCGGCGCCGCGAGCACCCTGCCCGACCAGGATCGCGACCTTTTCACCCGCATTCAGGACCTCGGCGGCCCGAGTCAGCTGGGAGTCCGGCGGCACCGGCAGGGACCAGGACATGTCCAGGCTGGAGGGCACCATCTTGAACTCGTGCCCAGGCGGCGTGTAGTCGAGGTCCTGGACGTCTGCCGGGATGATCACCGCGGTGACCGTCCGCTGGCTGGAAGCGATCCGGATGGCTCGGTCGAGGACGTTGGGCAGCTGCTCGGGCACGGTGACCATCTGGCAGTACTCAGCGGCGACGTCCTTGAACAGTGACAGCAGGTCAATCTCCTGCTGGTAGTGCCCGCCCATCGCGCTGCGGTTCGTCTGTCCGACGATCGCGACGACCGGCACATGGTCCAGCTTCGCGTCGTAGAGCCCGTTGAGCAGGTGGATGGCGCCGGGGCCGCTCGTCGCGACGCACACGCCCAACCGGCCGCTGAACTTCGCGTAGCCGACCGCCTCGAAAGCTGACATCTCCTCGTGCCTGGCTTGCACGAAGATCGGTTTGTTGTCGGCCTTCTCCCAGGCCGCGAGCAGGCCGTTGATGCCGTCGCCGGCGTAGCCGAAGACATGATCCACGCCCCAGTCCCGCAGCCGCTGTAGGACGAAGTCGGCAACTGTGTCGCTCATGGTTCGCTCCTTGCTGTCGTCGGCACGTTCACGTTGGTGAGCCTGCCTGTGCCTGGGGGAGGGCGCCGGCGATCATCTCGGCTAGGTGTACTCCGCGTCGTCCCACCCTCGCCTGCTCGACCTGGGTGCGACAGCTGAACCCGTCGGCCAACAGCACGACTCGAGGGTCGGCACCGCGGACGGCGGGCAGCAGAACCCGTTCGGCGCAGGCGATGGACACCTCGTAGTGGCCACGCTCGAACCCGAAGTTGCCGGCCAGGCCGCAGCAGCCGGAGTCGAGCACGTCGACCTCGACCCCGCTCCGCTCGAGCAGGGTGCGGTCGGCATCGAAGCCCATGACCGCGTGCTGGTGGCAGTGGGTCTGCACCATTGCCTGGCGGTTCACCTGCGGCGGCGTCCAGTCCGGTGCCCGCTCCACCAGGAGCTCGGCCAGCGTCTTGGTCTGCATCGACAGCCGCCGAACGTCCTCGTTGCCGGCGAGCAGCTCCGGCGCATCCGTCCGGAACACGGCAGTGCAGCTCGGCTCCAGCCCCACCACCGGCACCCCGGCGCGGATCTCGGCTCGCAAGGAGTGGACGGTCCTGCGCAGAACGCGCTTGGCGATGCCCAGCTGACCGGTGGAGATCCAGGTCAAACCGCAGCACAGCGTGCGCCGCGGCAGCCGTACCTCAAAGCCGGCATTCTCGAGGACAGCCACGGCGGCAACGCCGATGTGAGGGTCGAAGTTGTTGGTGAACGTGTCCGGCCACAAGACGACCGGACCGCGGGCGCCCGGCCCTGTGGGTGGGCGGCGGGCGAACCAGTCGGTGAAGCGCTCGGTGGTGAACTGTGGGATGGAACGCTGCGTCGCCACGCCGCCTAGCCGTTTCAGCAGCGGCGCCACGGGGGATCGCGTCACGGCGTTGACCGAATCGGGGGCATGAGCCGCGAGGCGGGCCCACAGCGGCAGCCACCCCATCGCATAGTGACTGGCCGGGCGAAGCCGCCCGGCGTAGTGGTGGGAGAGGAACTCCGCCTTGTAGGTGGCCATGTCGACCTCGACCGGGCAGTCGCTGCGGCAGCCCTTGCACGACAGGCACAGGTCGAGGGCGTCGCGTACCTCCGTGGACCGCCAGCCGTCTGTGATCACATCGCCGCGGACCATCTCGAACAGCAACCGCGCCCTGCCACGCGTGGAGTGCACCTCCTCGCGGGTCACCTGGTAGCTCGGGCACATCACCTGCCCGTCGCCACCGGAGCTGCGGCAGTTCCCGACCCCGACGCAGCGGGATGCCGCCCGGCTGAAACGGTTCTCATCCTTGGGGAATGAGAAGTGGGTACGAGGCTCGAACGGCTGGTAGTCGGTGCCCAGCCGCAGGTTGCTGTCCAACGCATACGGCCGGACCACCTTGCCTGGGTTCATCGAGTTCGTGGGGTCGAAGATCTGCTTCAGCTGCTCGAAGGCCCGCACCATCTCGGGGCCGTACATCTTGACCAGGAGCTCACCGCGGGACTGCCCGTCCCCGTGCTCGCCGGACAGCGACCCGCCGTAGGAGACGACCAGGTCCGTGGCGCGCTCCACGAAACGCCGGTAGCGCGCGATGCCCTCGGCGGTGCGAAGCTCGAACGGGATGCGGGTGTGCACGCAGCCCTGCCCGAAGTGGCCGTACAGCGACGTGGTGTCGACGTACCCGAATTCCTCGAACAGCGCCCGCAGGTCGCGCAGGTAGCCCCCGAGCCGGTCCGGCGGCACCGCCGAGTCCTCCCAGCCCTCCCAGGTGTCGTGCTTGGCCGAGGGGTGAGCCGTCGCGCCCAAGCCGGCCTCGCGTACCGCGGACAGGCACTCCTCCCGGGCCTCATCGGTGATGAGTTTGACGTGCGGCGGTGCCGGGCCCGACTCGACGTCATCGACGAGCCGGCGGGCCTGGGCCTCGGAGTCCTCAGGTGTGTCCCCGGTGAACTGGACCATGAGCCAGCCTCCGCCCTCCGGGAGGCTGGCGATGGTCTCGACCTCGTCGCGGTCGTCCTTCTCCAGGCCGATCAGGACGTCGTCGAGGCCCTCGAGCTGCCAGGGTTCATGGCGCAGCACCGTCGGCACGGCGTCGGCGGCGGTGGCGATGTCGGGGTATCCCAACACGACCAGCGTCTTGTGCAGGGGCACCGGGACCAGCCGCAGCTCCGCGTGCAGCACGGTGACGAGCGTCCCCTCGCTGCCGACCAGAGCCCGGGCGACGTCGAAACCGTGCTCGGGCAACAAGGAGTCGAGGTTGTACCCGGAGACGCGACGCGGGATGTCGGGAAACCGGGTGCGGATCTGGGCAAGGTAGGTGTCCCGCAGGTTCTCGAGCTGGGAGTAGATGTCCGCCCGCCGCTCCTGGGCGGCGACCATCTCCGCATACTCGTCGCTGCTGGTGGGGCCGACCCACATCCGCAGCCCGTCATAGGTGAGGACCTCCAGCCTGAGCACGTTGTCGACAGTCTTGCCGTACGCCTGGGCGGTGGCTCCGCATGAGTTGTTTCCAACCATCCCGCCGATGGTGCAGCTGGGGTGCGTCGAGGGGCGTGGCCCGAACATCAGCCCGTGCTCGGCGAGCCGGTCGTTGAGGTCGTCCAAGGCGATGCCCGGTTCGACGATGCAGGTGCGGGCAGCCGCGTCCACCGACAGCAGCCGGTTGCAGTGCTTGCTCCAGTCGATGACGACCGCCGCGTTGGCGGTCTGGCCGGCCAGGCTGGTGCCACCGCCGCGCGAGGTCAGCGGGGCGCCGTGCGCATGGCAGACCGCAACGGTCGCCACAGCCGCAGCCACGGTACGAGGGACGACGACGGCGATCGGCACCTGTCGGTAGTTCGACGAGTCGGAGGAGTACGCCGCGCGCGACCCGGTGTCGAAGCGGACCTCGCCGTCAACCTGGGCGGTCAGGTCCTGGTGGAGGGACGCCTGTGGGGACTCCTTGCGCTCGGGCAGCAGCGGCGTCGGCAGGTCGACCGCGGTCACCGGCGCGTCCCTGCCACGACCTCGGCAGCGAGATCCGCGGGTTCACGGCTCACGTCGATCTCCTTGTCGCCGAGCCGAAAGGGCGGGACCAGCGTGTGGTCCCTACCCTTCGGCGTGGCGCCGGATCGTTGGATGCGACCCTGAACGGCATGACTGCTCAGTAGCGTACGGTCCATGCGGTCCATCCAGTAGGTCCGCTGACACTCTGATAATGAGGACCACTTGGACACGTCCGGGAATGCCACGAGGGACGGCACCGGTCCCGATCTCCTGCTGCTGTTGGCGCAAACCGGACACGGCACCCTTCGGCGCCAACTGCGCGAGTCGATTAGGGACGCCATCCGCGGCGGTCGACTGCCGCCCGGGTCCCGTTTGCCGTCCTCGCGTGCCCTGGCCACCGACCTCGGCGTCTCCCGAGGCGTCGTGGTCGACGCGTACGCCCAGCTCATCGCCGAGGGCTTCCTGGTGAGCCGCAAAGGGTCGGGCACCGTCGTCGCCGAGACCGGGGTGTACCTTCCCGACCACGACCCGGAGGTCCACGACACCGTCGAGCGGCATCGCACCAGCGAGATCGACCTGCGGCCGGGACCCCCCGATCTCGCCACGTTCCCCCGCTCGGCCTGGGCCAAGACAACCCGAGACATCCTGCGCTCGGTCGCCGACGCCGAGCTCGGCTACACCCCGCCGTGGGGTGTCGGAGGGTTGCGCGAGCAGCTCAGCGCCTACCTTGCCCGCGTCCGCGGCGTGATGACCAAACCCGCGTCCGTGGTGGTCGTCACCGGGGCGACCCAGGGGATCACGCTCCTCGTGCGGGTCCTCTACGCCGCCGGAGTCGGTGACATCGCCGTCGAGGCCCCCAGCAACCCTGTGCAACGCCAGGTGCTGGGCCGATACGGCGTGCGGGTCTGGGATGTGCCGGTGGACCGGGAGGGGATGGTCGTCGACGTGCTGGCCCGCACGCCCTGTCGTGCCGTCATCGTCACACCGGGGCACCAGTACCCCTCCGGCGTGGTCATGTCCGCCACCCGACGTGGTGCTCTGACCCGCTGGGCGGACCGGGTCGATGGGTTGGTCATCGAGGACGACTACGACACGGTGTTCCGCTACGACAAGATGCAGGTCGGCGCCGTGCAGGCACTCTCCCCGGCGCGGGTCGCGCTGGTGGGGTCGGTGAGCAAGTCGTTGGCTCCGGGGCTGCGTCTGGGCTGGGTGGTGTGTCCGCCGGACCTGGTGAGCGACCTGCGCACGGCGAAGCGCGACGACGACTTCGGGACCGGGGTCCTGGAACAGCACGTCCTGGCCCGGCTGATCGACACCGGTGAGTACGACCGCCACGTACGCCGGCTGAGGCGGCACTACCGCAAGCGACGCGACACCATCGTCGAGGCTCTGGAGCGGGAGGTGCCTACCGCGGCGGCCGAGGGTTACGCAGCCGGACTGCACCTGCTGCTGCGCCTCCCTGATGACGTGGTCGAGGAAGAGTACGTCGCGGCGGCTGAGGCGCAGGGGGTCGCGGTTCTCGGCACGGCATCGATGTACGGAACGCTGCCGCCCCGACCCGGCGTCGTCATCGGGTACGGACGGACGTCACCCACGATGCTCGAAGAGGCCGCCCGCCGACTCGGGGCGGCAGCCGAGGTGATGGGTCAGGAGCAACGATCGCGCAGCGCTCGGGAAGGGCAGCTGGCCGCACCGCGGCGCCCCTCGACCGCTGTCGACTACTTCTGAACAGTCGCTTCGGTCAAGTTGTCACTCTCACACCAGGTCATAGCCTGGTGTCGCGGTGACAAGTCCCGGGGAGCTCAGCGTCGGGCCGCCGCGACGGCGACGGCGGCGGCGCCGACCAGCGCCCCCAGACCCAGCAGACCGTGATGCTGCGACGCCCATACCTGCGGCGAGGCGTTGTGCGACTGGTCGTCGAAGGAGCCGCGCATCCCGAAGTCACGGCCGTCGGGGCCGTCGGCCGGCTCCCAGAGGTTTGCCGGCAGGCCGGCGTGATGCCGTTCGTCGCGCTGCTGCGAGGCGTACCCGGTCCGGCCCAGGTACCGGTCGAGCAGCCCCGGAGCCACCGCGTTGGCTACCAACGTGGCCGCCGTTGTCTCGCCGACCCAGTACTCGCGGCGGCGGGGGTGTTCGGCGGCATACCGAACCGCCTTCGCGATGAGCTCTGGCTGGTAGATCGGCGGCACCGGCTGCGGTCGCCCCGGCAGCCGCGAGAGCACCCAGTCGAACTGCGGGGTGTTCACCGCGGGGAGCTGCACCATGGTCGTACGCACCTGACTGCGCTGATGCAGCAGCTCACAGCGCAACGACTCGTTGAAGCCCTGCATCGCGTGCTTGGCTCCGCAGTAGGCGCTCTGCAGTGGGATCCCGCGGTACGCGAGGGCGGACCCAACCTGCACGATCGTGCCGCGGTCGCGGGGCAGCATCCGGTCGAGAGCCGCGCGCGTCCCGTACACGTGGCCCAGGTAGGTGACCTCGGTGACTCGGCGGAACTCCTCCAGGCTGATCTCGACGAACGGCGCGAAGACCGAGCTGAAAGCGACGTTGACCCAGATGTCGATAGGCCCGAGCTCCTGCTCCACGCGGTCGGCCGCTGCCATCACCTCCTCGGGTGCGCTGACATCGACGCACACC
>JACCYJ010000095.1 GCA_013696555.1 Nocardioidaceae bacterium
CCGGAGATCATCAGCCGGCTGCCCGTCCGCTACAACTTCGACAACCGCTACTTCAGTGACACCTACGAGGGCCTGCCGACCGACGGCTACACGGCCTGGCTCACCCGGATGGTCGATTCGGAGCTCATAGAGGTGCGGTTGGAGACAGACTTCTTGCATCTGCGCGACGACATCGTCGGCAACGTGCCGGTCATCTACACCGGCCCGGTCGACTCCTACTTCGACTACGCAGCGGGTGACCTGTCCTGGCGCACCATCGATTTCGAGTACGAGGTCACCGACGTCGGCGACCACCAGGGCACGTCGGTGATGAACTATGCCGACGAGGACGTGCCGTACACGCGCATCATCGAGCCGCGCCACTTCCACCCCGAGCGGACATATCCCCCCGACAAGACCGTGATCATGCGAGAGTTCTCACGCTTCGCCGAGAAGGGCGACGAGCCGTACTACCCGGTCAACACCGCCGAGGACCGGGCGAGGCTGCTTCACTACCGGGACCTGGCCAAGGGCGAGAAGCAGGTGCTGTTCGGTGGCCGACTGGGCACCTACAAGTACCTCGACATGCACATGGCGATCGGCTCGGCGCTGTCGATGTACGACAACTTGATCCGTCCGCACTTCGCCGGCGGCGCCCGACTCGTCAGCGGAGGTATTGCGGAATGAGCTCGCAGCCCGGGATCGACGAGACCGCCATGGCCTTGTCGCCACCGGAGGAGTCGGTTCAGCAGCCTCCTCTTGACGACACGGCAGCGACCGTCCAACGGGTACTGCAGCGGGTAGTGCTGCCCGCCGACCGCGACCTCGACGTGTTGCCGCTCTACGTCGACTACTCCGCCGCGCTCGTCGCGCCGAGCGACGAGGCGGTGGCCCATGGGCAGCAGCCGGTGAGCATGGACGCCGCCTCGGCCGTGCGCCATCCCGAGAACATCCTCGACCGCAACCGGCTCCGAGTCCTGGCCGACCAGCGGGTCTCGTTTGGCACGTACTTCAACGGCTTCGCCGCGAGCTACTGGCGGATGTGGTCGATCGTGGAGACGGTCGTGCTGAAGGTGCGCGTCAGCGGGTCGGCGACGGTCATCGTCTACCGCTCGACGCCGGACGGCAGGTCGCAGCGGGTCGACTCGGCGAGCACCGACACCGACTCCAGCGGCGACTTCGAGTTCCGGCTGCCGCTCCGGCCGTTCGGTGACGGCGGCTGGTACTGGTTCGACATCTTCGCGGGTACGACGGCAGCGGTGCTCGAGGAGGCGGCCTGGGTGGCCGACGTGCCCGTCGAGCGGGCCCGGCACGGCACCGCCACGGTTGGTATCACCGTCATCCGGCCGGACTCCTGCGTACCGCTCTTGGGACAGCTCGCGGCCGACAAGGACGTCTTGGAAATCCTCGACGAGGTGCTGGTCATCGACCAGGGCGTCGAACGGGTCAGCGACCAGCCGGAGTTCACCCGGATCGAGCAGATCATGGGCGGTCGGCTCCGAGTCATCGAGCAGGGCAACATCGGGGGCTCGGGTGGCTTCGCCCGGGCCCAGTACGAGACGCTCAAGGCCGGCCGCAGCGACTACGTCCTACTGCTCGACGACGACATCGTGGCGGAGCCGGAGAGTGTGATCCGAGCAATCACGTTCGGCGACCTGGCGCGGCGCCCGATCCTGGTCGGTGCGCACATGTTCAGCCTCTACTCGCGCTCACAGCTGCACAGCTACGGCGAGACGATCAACCCGTGGCGGTTCTGGTGGGGACCGGCGCCGCGGGTGCAACCCGAGCACGACCTGGCGACCCGCAACCTGCGGGCCACTCGCTGGATGCACCGCCGCTTCGACGTGGACTTCAACGGGTGGTGGATGTGCCTGATCCCGCGGGTCGTGATCGAGGAGATCGGCCTCGGGTTGCCATTGTTCATCAAGTGGGACGACGCCGAGTACGGAGTGCGAGCCGCCGGCGCCGGCTACCGCACCGTGTCGATGCCGGGTGTCGCGGTCTGGCACGTTCCCTGGACCGACAAGAACGACGCCTTGGACTGGCAGGCGTACTTCCATCAGCGCAACCGCACGGTTGCGGCGCTGCTGCACTCGCCGTACGACTTCGGCGGGCGGGTCGTCCGGGAGAGCTTCAACCACCAGGTCAAGCACCTGTTGGCGATGCAGTACTCCACCGCGGAGCTGCGGTTGTTGGCGCTGGAGGACATCCTGGCCGGGCCAAGTCATCTGCACGCGAGCATCCTGACCAAGCTCGGGCAGGTGCGCGCGTTGCGCGGGAACCACACCGACTCGCTCGCCAAGCCGCATGCCGATGAGTTCCCGGGAGTCAGGGTGGCCAAGCCGCCGAAGAGGGCGCGCACCTCCGCTGACCCATTGAGCATTTCCGGTCAGCTGAAGGCAGCTGCGACGGCGGGGGCCCGGCAGCTGCTTCCGGTGCGCAAGCTGTCGCAGCGCCACCCGCAAGGTCTGGTTGCTGCGCGCGACGCGAAGTGGTGGCGGTTGGCCCAGCTGGACTCGGCCATCGTCTCCACAACGGACGGCACCGCCGCCTCGTGGTACCGGCGTAACCCGCGGCAGTTCCAACAGATCTTGGCGCGCACCATCGCGGTTCACGAGCGCTTCCAGCGTGAGTGGCCCAAGCTGGCCAAGGCTTATCGCGCCGCTCTCCCCGAGCTGGCATCACCGCAGACCTGGGAGGCGACCTTCGAGGCGGCCCGGCCGCAGCCGGAGCAAGACGTGCAGGATGCCCGGGTGGACCCGTGACGGCGCCTGCCGCGCATCACCCCGCGGGGCCGCTCGCCCCGCCCGGCGGCGCCGGCGGCTTGGCGGAGGTGTTCCGGCGTCGTTATCTGCTGCGGCTGCTGCTGCGCAAGGAGCTACAGGTCCGCTATCAAGGCTCGGTCGTGGGCCTGGCGTGGTCGTACGTCAAGCCGCTCGTGCGGTTCTTCATGTACTTCTTCGTCATGGGGATCCTGCTCGGGCTGAACCGGTTCGAGGACTTCGCGCTGCACATCTTCGCCGGAATGGTGGTCCTGCACCTGTTCACCGAGACGCTGGGAGCCGGCACCAAGTCGATCGTGCGCAACAAGTCGCTCATCACCAAGGTGCAGCTGCCTCGCGAGACGTTCCCGGTCTCCTCGCTGCTGGTGTCGGCGTACCACGTCGTCCCACAGCTGATCGTGCTCGCCGTCATGGCGCTGGTGTACGGCTGGCACTTCGACCCGGTGGGGATCGGGGCGGGACTGCTCGGCCTGGTGCTGATGGGGGTCTTGGCGCTGACCGTGGCGTTGTTCTTCGGGGCGCTCAACGTCTTCTACCGGGACACCCAGAACTTCGTGGACACGATCAGCATCTTCATCACCTGGTCGGTTCCGATGATCTACCCGCTGGAGCGGATCTACGCCGCCACCGAGCGGGGGGCGTTGCCGGACTGGGGGGTCCAGCTCTACCTCTGCAACCCGTTGGCTGAAGCCGTGTTGTTGTTCCAGCGGTGTTGGTGGACCCCGGCGGCGGAGGACTCCGCGACGGCTGCCCGGGAGCAGATGCCGTCGTACCTCTTCGAACGCGGCTTCATCTCCCTGGGTGTTGCGCTGGTCCTGCTCTACCTGGCGCAGCGCCGGTTCACGCGGCTCGAGGGCAGCTTCGCGGAGCGGCTGTAGATGAGCCCGTCCATCGTTGTCGACGGCGTCACCAAGGAGTTCTCGATTCGCTCCACCCGCACCTTGAAGCAACGCGTGGTCAAGCGGTTGCGGGGTGAGGAGGTTGTCCACTCGTTCCGCGCCATCGAGGACGTGTCGTTCGACGTGGAAGACGGCGAGAGCATCGCGCTGATGGGGCTCAACGGCTCCGGCAAGAGCACCCTGCTCAAGCTCATCTCCGGTGTCATGAGACCCGACCAGGGCCGCGTGCTCACCCGCGGCCGCATCGCGGGGCTCATCGGTTTGGGAGCCGGGTTCCATCCGCAGTTGAGCGGTCGGGCCAACGTATACCTCAACGGCGCGATCCTCGGCATGACCGAGGCGGAGATCAACGCGAAGTTCACCTACATCATCGACTTCGCGGAGGTCGGGCGGTTCCTCGACACCGAGGTGGGCCACTACTCCTCGGGGATGCAGGCGCGGCTCGGATTCGCGGTGGCCATTCATACCGACTGCGACATCTTCCTCATCGACGAGACGCTGGCCGTGGGGGACCGGCCGTTCAAGCGCAAGTGCCTCAAGCGCATCAACGATCTGCGCCGGGAAGGCCGCACGATCTTCTACGTCTCACACAACACCAACCAGGTCGAACGCCTGTGCAAGCGCGCACTGGTGCTGGAGCAGGGGAAGCTGGGCTTCGACGGGCCGGTGCACGACGCGATTCGCCACCTGCACTACGACGAGGACGAGGACCCGGACGCCGGCGAGGTGTGAGCCGGGGCTCTGGTTGGCTCAGCGGCCCGCCCGCCAGGCCGACCAGGCCGAGTCGACGATCGGCGCAAGGTCGTGCTCGGCCTTCCACCCTAGGGTCTGCTCGATCCGTCGTACGTCGGCCACCAGCTGCGCCGGGTCTCCGGGACGGCGCTCGACGACCTCCGGGTCGACGGTCAGACCGGTGCTGCTGGCCACTTGGTCGAGCACGTCACGCACGGATGCGCCGGCGCCGGTCCCCACGTTGAACACGTCGTACGGCCGGGTGTCCCGGTCGAGGTAGTCCAACGCGGCGAGGTGGGCCTGGGCCAGGTCGAGGACGTGTACGTAGTCGCGGATGCATGTCCCGTCGGGGGTCTCGTAGTCGTCGCCGAAGATCTTCGGCTGGTCACCTGCGATGAGCTGCCCGAGCACGATCGGGATCAGGTTGAAGACGCCTGGGTCGCCGAGGTCGTCCCATCCGGCGCCCGCAACATTGAAGTACCGGAGGTTGACCGTGCGCAGTCCCCAGGCTCGCCCGGCCGCCCGGCTCATCCACTCGGCCACCAACTTGGTCTCTCCGTAGGGGGAGATCGGCCGCGGGGTTGCCTCCTCGTCGATCAACGAACCGGGAGGAAGGTCGGGCAATCCGTATGTGGCCGCCGACGAGGAGAACATCAACTGGTCGACCCCGGCAGACTCCATCGCCTGCAGCAGGTGCGCGGTGCCGCCGACGTTCTGCTCGTAGTACCAGGCCGGCCGGGCGGCGGACTCGCCGACCTGCTTCTTCGCGGCGATGTGGATCACGGCGCCGACGCGGTGGTCGCGCATCGCTGCCGCTAACGGATCGACCGTGGAGCCATCGGCCAGATCGAAACGTACCAGCGGCACATCACCTACCCGACCCATCTCACCTGTACTGAGATCGTCGACGACGACCAGGTCGTCGCCGCGCTCGCGGAGCAGGCGTACGACGTGCGCCCCGATGTACCCGGCCCCGCCGGTCACCATCACAGCCATGCCGCCACCTTAAGGTGCGTCGAAGCCCGCCGATGGCGTTCCGAGCACCGTCACGTCGACGCGCTCCGATGCGGTGAGCGCGAGCAACGTGGCAGGGTCGTGGTGACGGACCAGGACCACGCTGCCACGTATCAGCAGGGGTGCCACCACTGCGGTGACGGCACCGTCGAGAGTGGCCGGGTTCGCGTCGGTGAGTATCCGGGCACCCGTACCCAGTCCGAGCCGGCGGACGGCGGTCTCGCCGCGCTCGATCACGGCGCGATGATCGAGGAGCGAACGCTCCTGCCAGGCCGGCGTGTCGGTGCTCGGTGCGAGTCCGGCCGTGACGGTGTCGGCCTGAGCGAACACCTCGGCGCCGAAGTCGGTGACTCCGATAGGGAGCGACTGCTCGAACCTGGCCCCGAGCGGATGCAGGGACGTTGCCACCACCTCTGCGGCTTTCGGCAGGTCGCCACCGTGCTTGATGTGCGGCCCGATGACGGCCACATCGGCATCGGCGCCCGGATCGGGGTCGACGAGGGCGCCGATGCGCCAGCAGGCCAGCAGCCACACCAGCGTCTGCCAGTGAGTCGGGAGCGCCAGGCTCACCCGGCTCCCCGGGGATGCCCCCAGCACGTCGAGCAGCAGGTTCGCCGTCTTGTCGACCCAGTTGCGAGTCGTCGCGCCACTGAGCTCGACCCGTTCGCCGGCCGACTGGTCGTAGAAGGTGACGAAAGGTCGGGCGGGGTCCGCATCGACGCTTGCGTCGAACAATGCTCCGATGGTGCGTGAGCCGGTCGGCACCGGATCAGCGTACGGTCCCTCCCGACGAGACGATTCCGGGAGAGGTGGCATGGACGCGGTGATCATCGCCGGTGGATTCGGCTCCCGCTTGCGCCCGCTGACCGACCGCCGACCCAAGCACCTGTTGCCGGTGGCCGGTGTGCCGTTCCTGGTTCACCAGCTGACCAAGCTCGCAGCGGCCGGGGTAGGGCACGTGGTGCTGGCGACGTCCTACCGGGCGGCGGAGTTCCGCCCGGTGCTCGGAGACGGGTCCGACTTCGGCCTGACGCTCAGCTACCTGCGTGAGCCGGAGCCGTTGGGCACCGGTGGGGCGATCCGCAACGCCGTGGCGGCTTTGAGTACGGGGGCGGCGGACCAGCCGGTCGTGGTTCTCAACGGCGACACGTTGTCGGGGCATGACATCGCCGCCCAGGTGTCGGCGTTCGCTGCGGCGGATGCCGACGTGTCGTTGCACCTTGTCTCCGTCGCCGACCCCCGACCGTACGGCTGTGTGGTGACCGATGAGGCCGGCCGGGTCACGGCATTTGCAGAGAAGTCGCCGTGGCCGCTGAGCTCGCAGATCAACGCCGGATGCTACGTCTTTCGCCGCGAGATCATGACTGATATCGCCCCGGGTCGGGTGGTTTCGGTCGAGCGCGAGACGTTCCCGGAGATGTTGCGGCGCGGTCGATGGGTGGTGGCGCACCTCGAGTCGGCGTACTGGCTCGACGTCGGCACCCCGGCGACACTCGTGCAGGCGTCGACGGATCTGGTGCGGGGCATCGCGATCTCACCCGCGTACCGGCTCCCCCCCGCGGATCGGCTCGTCCACGAGACGGCAGCGGTCGACGACGCTGCGCGGATCACTGGTGGCTCGGTCATTGGGCCGGGATCCATGGTGGCGGCCGGCGCGGTGGTCGAGGGGAGCGTGCTGCTGCCGGACGTCCGCATCGATTCCGACGCGGTGCTGGTCGCCAGCGCTGTCGGCGAGGGTGCGCGTATCGGCGCCGGGAGCAGGCTGCGCGAGGCGGTGGTGGGTGACGGGGCAATGGTGGGTGCTGGCTGCCGGATCATGCCGGGCGTCCGGATCGCATGCGGCGCCGTGATCGCCGACGGCACGCTGATTCGGGCCGAGTGAGCATGCGCAGCTGGTGGGCCGTACTCCCCATGGCTGAGGGTCACTTCCAATGGGTTCGAACCCATTGGAAGTGACCCGGTACCACGTGAACGTGGGATAGGGACCCGGGGATCAGCCGCCTGCGGGCTCGAGGGAGTCGGAGTACGGGAACGCCGCCATGAAGTCGGTGACAACCTGCTCGTCCGGCTGCTCGCAGTAGAGCGAGTCGCCCTGGCCCTGCCCGGCAACCGCGGATTCCCCCTCGGCCGACCAGTGCGTCAACGCGACATGCGTTCCTTCCGGGAAGGCTTCGCCGTCCTCGCTGGTCCACGGCGCGGCGATGAACTTCGCCGTCAGATCCTGACTGCCCTCGAACTGTGCGGCGATGTCCTGGACCTTGCCGAGCGCCTCGGGGTCGTCGGCGACGGTGGAGTCGTACCACAGGATCGTGTAGCCGTGCTCGAGGTTGTGGACGAACTGCTCGACCGCTGGCCGATCTTCGTTGGTGTAGAACTTGCGGGCGAAGTCGGCCGGAACGTCCCAATGCGGACCGAACGCAGGTGGCCCCGGGTAATCGATTGGGGTGCCCGTGGGGCGATGGTCGCCGGCGCCCTCTGCGCCACTAAAGACGACATCGCCGCACCCAGCGGCCTTCGCCGAGGCCGAGGCCGCGAGCGAGCCAGCGGTGTCAGCAGTCGCCTCGTCATCGCGGGTCAGCAGGGCGTACCCGGTGACGGCGATGATGACCACGGCGACGAGCGCGCAGGCGAGGACCACCATCAGCGTGCGCCGTCGTTCCGCTCGCTCCGCCTCCCGGCGGATCGCCTCGATACGCGCTCGCCGGTCGGCGTCCTTCTTCGGCTTGGCCAAAGCTGCCGTGTCCTTCCTCGTCCATCGAGTCGGCGCCGCATCGGCTCCAAGTCAGCCCGCAGAGTCTACGTGGTGGCGGCGTCCGAAGACGGCAGCTCGGCGAAACGAACCCGCGCCAACCGAGGGGATGCGTCGTCGGCGAATACGTCGACGGTCAGCTCCAGCTCGCGGCGAGCCGAGACCGCGAGAACTCGGAGCCGTTCCACGAAGGCGGCGGCCTCCCACACTGCCCGAGCGCCGCTGCCCCCGTCGACGGCTTCGATGTCCCAACCCTCCTCGGCAGGTCGAGCCGTGACTGTTGTCCGGTCGGCAGCGGCCATGGCGTCGTCGATAAGCTGTCCCGTAGAGACCATGGGCAGGGCGAAGCCGGCCTCCCGGTCGGGATCGTCGCGGCGGACGGCAACCCGCACCGCGTCCGCCGCACCCCAGCCGAAAAGGTCGGCTTCCGCCGGGCGGACCAGGGCCGCGGCACCCGGGCCATCGACTTCAACCGGCAGCACCCAGGCGGCCAGTCCGGTCACGACCGCGACCGGTATCCGCTCCAGCTTGCCCTGCACCAGGTCGGCTGCGGCCGCGACGGCATCAGCCACCGCTGGAGCTGTGACCGCCAAAATGTTGCCGTACCCGTCGGCTACTCCCGTGAGGTCGTGGACAGGCAACATGCCGGCGACTCCGATCGCCATATCCGTCTGACCCTGTCGCCACGGACGCCCGGCAGTGTCCGTCACGACGACGGCGACGTTGGTGCCGGTCAGCGTGCGCAGGCTTCGCCGCAGCGCGACCGCCTCCGCGTCGGGGTCGTCGGGAAGCATGAGGACCGTGCCGGCCGCGGTGTTGGAGGTATCCAGCCCGGCAGCGGCCAAGGTGAGCCCGCGCCTGGTCCGGACGATGTTCGTCGATCCGTGACGTGCCACGACCCGCGCTGTGTGAGCTGCCACCAGCCCCGCGCGCGCAGTGGACCGGACAAGGCCGCCCGCTTTGCTGATGACCTTGCTCGTCACGACGACCACGTCGCCGTCACGAAGCGGCGGGTCGCTGTGCCCGACGATGAGCGGGCCGAGGTCGTCGCCTGACCGGATCTCCGGCAGCCCGACGACACCGGTGACCTCGATGCGACGCGGTCCGCTCACCGGCTCAGCCCCGCCGCCAGATCCAGGGTCGCGCGGGCCATGGTGGTCGTCGCTGTCAGGTCGCTCATCAGCAGCGGGACCGATCGCGAGGCGATGCCCACCGCGTTGAGGCGGCCGACGGCGTCGCCGTCACTGGTGTGAACCAGCCAGCCGTCGAGGAAACCCCCGTCCGCGCGAGTGCCGTAGTGCAATGCCACGCCGGCGGCCGAGTTCTCGATGCCTAGACCGGCCAGCAGCTCGTCGGCCATGCCACGCACGGCGGCCCCGGCAATGATCGGTGAGACGCCGACAACCGGTGCCTGGGTGGCGCGCAGCGCGTCGGCGATACCGGCCACGCCGAGAATCGTCCCGATCGACACAATCGGGTTCGAGGGCGGAAGCACGATGACGTCCGCCTCGGACACTGCCTCCAGCACACCAGGAGCGGCGACGGCCGTGTCGGCGCCCACGGCGACCACGTCCAGGACCGGCACGCTCGCGCGCAGGCGTACCCAGTACTCCTGGAAGTGGATGGCTCGCCGTCCGCCGGCCTCGTCCGCGATGACGATGTGGGTCTCGACCCGGTCGTCGCTCATCGGCACCAGCATTACGCCGGGCTGCCAGCGCTCGCAGAGTGCGGTGGTGATCGCCGAGAGCGGGTAGCCGGCCTGAAGCATCTGGGTACGCACGATGTGGGTGGCCAGGTCACGGTCCCCGAGTCCGAACCAGGTGGGTTCGACGCCGTATGCGGCGAGCTCCTCACGGGCACCCCATGTCTCGTTCGCGCGACCCCAGCCGCGGTGCTCATCGATCCCGCCGCCGAGGGTGTACATCAGGGTGTCGAGGTCGGGGCAGACCTTGAGTCCGAAGAGCCAGATGTCATCGGCGGTGTTCCCGATCACCGTCAGCTCGTCGTCCGGTGCCAACAGGGCACGCAGACCCCGCAGGTAGCGGGCACCGCCGACGCCACCAGACAGTGCGGTGATGCGCATGGCTGCAGTCTGGCAACCGCCCGGTGATGGCTGTGGCGCGGCGTCGTGCTGTGGCAGGCTGAGGCCCGCCGGCCGCCGTACGAGGAGGGACCCGTGCTACCCGAATCCGCGAAGAGACTGCGCGAGCCCGTGGCGACGCTGCTGCTGGGCGCCACGGTGGTCCATCTCATCGTCTACTTCCTGCTGCTCTTCAAGGACGCCGGTAGCTTCGCTGATCGGGCCCTGTTGTCGCAGGATGTGTTCGTCGACCCGACGTGGGTGCTGGTCCTGGTTGCGGCGGTACTCCTCGTCACGTCTGCGGGGCAGCCGACCTCCCGGGCGCGCCTGATCGTGCTGATCGTCCTGGGCCTGCTGGGCGTGATGGCGCTGCTGGGCATCATCACCTGGTTGGCGGGCCTCGGGGCAGACCTCGAGCTGAGCGCCTTCGGCAGAGGCAAGATCGCTGGATCCTTCATCATCATCGCCGGGCTCGCCGTGATCGTGGCGGTTGCCTGGTGGACGTCCCTGCTCTACGTCGGACTGCCCAAACCGGTGCGCCAGCAGCCGCAGCAGCTGTGGGGTCAGCCGCCCCAGTGGGCCGGCCAGCAGCAGTGGGGCGGTCAGCCGCCGCCCTGGGGCCAGCCGCCGATGCAGCAACCTACGGCGCCTGGGCAGGCTTGGGGCCAACCACCGCAGCAGCAGCAGCCGCCGCAACAGCAGCCGTGGGGCATGCCGCAACCGACTCCGCCGCAACAGACTTGGGGTGCGCCGCCACCTTCGGATCAGCCCGCAGGCTCCGAGAACGATCCGACCGCCAGCTGGACCGGCAGCGAGCGGCGGGGACAGGCTCCCCCGGGCGGCGCGACTGCCGCGACTGACCCAGACCGTGGCCGCGAGGCCCCGCCCGAGGACGACCCGCAAGCACCCGAGTGGCGACCGCTGTCCTGATGGGTTGGGTCCGGCCAGGAGCGCGCAAAACGTCTCCAATAACAGCCGACGGCTTGACGGATCGGTAACGACAGGCATGTAATTCCCTATGTGTCGTTAATGTGAGGAGCCGCAAACTCCTCAGCGCGATCGATACGACGGGTCACGGGATCATGAGGGTCGAGGAGGCGAGACCGTGCACGAAGATCTACAAGTCCTGCAAGTGCTCGACGGAGACGCCGGTGAGTTGAGCTGGCAGGAGCGGGCGCTGTGCGCTCAGACGGATCCAGAGGCGTTCTTCCCCGAAAAGGGTGGTTCGACCCGGGAAGCGAAGAAGGTGTGCCTCACCTGCGACGTCCGAAGCGAGTGCCTGGAGTACGCGCTGGGGCACGACGAGCGCTTCGGTATCTGGGGCGGTCTGTCCGAGCGGGAACGTCGCAAGCTCAAGAAGCGCGCCGTCTGAGGCTACGGATCGGGATCGATCTCGTCGGAGTCGCGGCCGAGAAGCTCGGCCACTCGCGCCACCAGCACGTCTCGCACTAGCCGCTCCAGCTGAGCCGGCCCATGCGCCCGCTGTTGCACCGTTAGCCGGAACACGACGATGCGGGTCGGGCTGCGCGCGTTCCCGCGGACCAGAGTGCTCAGTGGGACCGCCCGTGGGCGCCAGTCCTCGGGCAGCCACGGCGCCTCCTCGACTCCGAACTCGACTCCGTGCAGCTCGGTCTTCCACCGCGTCTCCAGGTCGGCGACGACGTCGAGGACCAGGTCGTCGAAGTGTTGACTGCGCGTGAGCTGGGCCGGCACCCCGCCCGGCGACAGCGGGCCTGGCAACAACCGGGGACCGCGATGTCCTCGGCCGCGCCGGTCCCGCATAGCACCGGTCCGCCCGTCCGCACCCACGGTGCGCCAGGATAGTCGCCGGCTCCACCGCCGAGCCTGACGTCTTCACTTCGACACGCCGGGCGGAGTCGCGAGTGGTAGGTCGCCACGTCAGGGTTGCCGCCGAGTACCGTCACCTGGGTGAGCCCGGTCCGACGCTGTTCGCGTTCGGCCTGTCGGCGCGCCGCGACGGCGACGCTGACGTACGTGTACGCCGACTCGACTGCGGTCTTGGGTCCGCTGGCCACCTGTGCCGAGCCGCACAGTTACGACCTGTGCGGTGAGCACGGTGAACGGCTGTCGGTGCCGCGCGGGTGGGAGGTCCTGCGGCTGGCGCCGGACGCGCAAGCTCCCGGCCCGAGCAGGGACGACTTGGCGGCGCTCGCCGACGCCGTTCGGGAAGCGGCCCGACCGGTCCCGGTGGTCGAGCCCAGCGGGCAAGCTGTCGAGGTGGGTCGTCGCGGTCACCTGCGGGTGCTGCGCTCCCTGGATTCGTGACGCCAGATCCGGCCAGCGTGGAGCAGGCGCTGGCGACCCTGTTCCACGCCTACGACGTGCGGGGACCAGCCCCTTCGGTGCTGACCGAGTCGGTGGCCGAAGCGATCGGTCGATGCTTCGCAGCCGCCGTCGAGATCAGCGACGGCCGGGGTGGCGCCGTCGTAGGCCGTGACATGCGCGTCACCTCGCCCGGACTGTCGAGCGCGCTCGTCCGGGGCATCACCGCCGCGGGTGCGGATGTCATCGACATCGGACTCGCCGCCACCGACATGGTGTACTTCGCGTCGGGCCAGCTCTCGCTGCCGGCGGTGATGGTCACGGCCAGCCACAACCCGGCCGGCGACAACGGGTTCAAGCTCAGTCGCGCCGGCGCCCGGCCCATCGGCCGGCACACCGGGCTCGATGACATTCGGACCTGCGTCGCGCGGTTGCTGAACGAATCCACGCTGCCAACCAGCGTGCGGGCCGGCGCCATCACCCGGCAGGACATGCTTCCCGCGTACGTCGACTTGACCCGGCGGCTCGTTCCGGTGACCGGGAGGGCGGTGCGAGTGGTGGTCGACGCGGCCAACGCGATGGCCGCGCTCACGGTCCCGGCCGTCTTTGGCGCCTTGGACGTGGATCTCGTTCCGCTGTACTTCGAGCTTGACGGCAGCTTCCCCAACCACCCGGCAGACCCGCTCGACCCGGCGAACCTGGTCGCGTTGCAGGCGAGCGTCGTCGACCAGAGAGCCGACCTCGGGTTGGCCTTCGACGGAGACGCCGACCGGTGCTTCGTCATCGATGAGCTCGGTCAGATCGTCAGCCCATCGGTGATCGCGGCGATGATCGCCGAGCGGGAGCTGGCC
>JACCYJ010000154.1 GCA_013696555.1 Nocardioidaceae bacterium
GACCTCCGCCGGGCGATTCGGGTGCGCGCGGCGGAGCCTGCCTCCCGACTCATGAGCTAGCCGGCCCCGCGGACGACCCTGGCCGGGTTGCCAACGGCAAGGACACCGCCGGGCAGGTCCTTTGTGACCACCGCCCCGGCACCGACGACGGTGTCGGGGCCGATGCTGACCCCGGGGCACACGATCACCCCGCCACCCAGCCACACGTTGTCCCCGATCGTGATCGGTTCTGCTGTCTCCCACCGCTCGCGCCGGGCGGTGGCGTCGAGTGGATGGACTGGCGTCAGCAGCTGGACGTATGGGCCGACCTGCACCTGCTCGCCGAGGACGATGGGAGCGACGTCGGCGAGCGAGCAACCGTAGTTGAGGAAGGTGCCGGAGCCGAGCCGGACGTTGCTCCCGTAGTCGACGTACACCGGGGGCCGCACGTCCACGTTGTCGCCCACTGCTCCGAACAGTGCGTGCAACAGCGCACGACGGCCGTCCATGTCAGTGATCGAGCATGTGTTGTAGGCCTCCATCACACCGGCGCGCTCGCGCTGGAGCGCGAGGATCTCCTCATCAGTGACGTACCACTCCCCCGCGTTCATCCGTTCCATGAATGATCGGCGGTCTTCCAGGCTCATCGCGACACCCTGGAGTGCTCGAGACGCGCGGGTCGCGGCGTCGCAACACTGTCGGTGCCGCAGGTTAGCGTCCTGATGTGCGCATCCTTCACACCTCCGACTGGCACCTGGGGCGGTCGTTCCACCGCGAGGCGTTGCTCGATGCCCAAGCCAGTTTCGTCGATTCCCTTCTCGACACCGTGCGGACAGAGAGAGTCGACCTCGTCGTGGTGGCCGGAGATCTCTACGACCGAGCCGTGCCAGCAGTCGATGCCATCCGACTGGCTGATGACTCGCTGCGCCGGCTGGCCGAGTTACGCGTCCCGGTCATCATCACGTCCGGCAATCACGACTCCGCCAAGCGGCTGGGCTTTGTGGCCGACTTGATCACCGCCTCCGGCGTTCACATTCGCACCGACTGCGGGCGGATCGGCGACCCGGTCGTCATCGACGACCCGCACGGCGCGGTGGCTGTCTACGGCCTGCCCTATCTCGAGCCCGAGGTGATCACACCCGCCTGGGCACTGCCCAGCCGATCGCATGCGGCGGTGACCGCTGCTGCCATGTCCAGAGTCCGAAGCGACCTCGCTCGTCGCGGCAGCGCGACTCGGTCGGTGGTCGTTGCGCACACCTGGGTGTCCGGCGGCCGACCGAGCGAGAGTGAGCGTGACATCTCGGTGGGCGGCGTCTCGCACGTTCCGGCTGGCCTCTTCGCGGGCATCGACTACGTGGCCCTCGGGCACCTGCACGGTCGCCAGCAGATCTCACCGCAGATCCGTTACAGCGGGTCTCCGTTGGCGTACTCGTTCTCCGAGACCGACCATGTCAAGGGGTCGTGGCTGGTGGAGCTCGGACCGGGCGGCTTCGAGCGGGCCGACTTCGTGGCGGCGCCCGTGCCGCGCCGCCTCGGGCGCCTACGGGGCCGGATCAGCGACCTGCTCACCGATCCCCGGTACGCCGACTACGAGGCCCGGTGGGTTCAGGTGACGCTGACCGACGCGCAGCGGCCCCGAGCGGCCATGCAACGGCTGCGAGAGAGCCGTTTCCCGCACGCGTTGGTGCTGGCGTTCGAGCCTGAAGACGCCGCTGCGCGGTCCCCGACACTCGTATCAGTGGTGACCGGTCGGTCCGATGCCGACGTGGCGACCGATTTCGTGAACGCGGTGCGTGACGTCCCAGCCGACCTCGACGAGCGGGCGCTGCTCGAGGCGGCTTGCGAGGGTTGCCGTGACCCGTTGGACACCATGCTCTCGGCCGAGGCGGTACACCCACCAACGGCTGAGACGTTGGCCGGCTGAGAGGAGTGCACGATGCGCCTGCACCGGCTCGAGGTGAGCGCGTTCGGTCCGTTCGGTGACACCGTGTCGCTCGACTTCGACGCCCTGGGACAGGCAGGTCTGTTCCTACTGACGGGCAATACCGGTGCCGGCAAGACCAGCCTGCTTGATGCCGTGTGCTTCGCCCTTTACGGTCAGGTCCCAGGGGATCGACAGCTTGCCGGCAGGCTTCGCAGCGACCACGCGCCGCCAGGTGCCGCACCACGGGTTGAGTTGGAGGTCACCGTTGGTGACCGGCGGTTTCGCTTCGTCCGCTCCCCAGCCTGGGATCGGCCAAAGGCACGCGGCACCGGCACCACCGCGCAACAAGCGACCGCGGCAGTAGCCGAGTGGCGAGGCGATGGCTGGGAGCCGCTAGCCACTCGAATCCCCGATGTCTCACAGCTGGCAGCCAACGTTCTCGGCATGGATGTGCACCAGTTCATGCAGGTGGTGTTGTTGCCGCAGGGACGGTTCCAGGAGTTCCTGCGGGCCGGCGCCGATACCCGCAAGGTGGTCCTCGAGCGGCTCTTCGCGACCTCCCGCTTCCGGGATGTGGAGCGCTGGTTAGTGGCCAGACGGCAACAAACCGGCCGGCTCCACGACCAGCGGCGCGCTGGGGCGAGCAAGCTCGTCGACCAGATCGTTGCCGTCGCTGGCGCCGAGGACCCCGGACAAGCGTCCAGCTCGTGGACGGCATGGGCGGCGCTGGTCTGCAGTGACCTCCAGCAGCGGGCCAAGGTAGCGCGCGCCACGGCGGACGACGCGCACGACCGGGTGCGTCTTCTGCAGGCCAATCTCGCGGCGGCGGAGGCCGTTGTCCTATTGCGAGACCGCGGGGTGGCCGCGCAGACCGCGCAGAGCCACCAGCTCCGGTGCAACGACGACATCGATTCGTGCCGGCAACAGCTGCAACGTGCCGAAAGAGCACGCGACGTCGCGGCCCTGCTCCCGCCGTTGTCGCGAGCCGAGGAGGGCAGCACCGCGGCAGCGGGCGCGACGGCCCAGGCAGCGGTCGCCGCGCGCCAGGCCGGCCTTGCGTTGCTTGACGACGAGGCCGATGTGCGGGACCAGCTCAAAACGCTGGACGCAGCGCGTCGCCGTAGCCAATCTGCGTTGGCGTCACTGTCAACGCTGCACGAGGCGGCGCGCACGCGGGCGAAGCTCGCCATCGAGATCGAGGGTCTGGCCACGTCCATGGCGACGGTTGGGGCGGCGCGGGACGCCACCGCCGCCGACCTCGCGGAGCTACCGCGGCACATCCAGCAGCTCACCGACGAGGTGTCCCAGGCTCGGGCCAGCGCCGCTCGTCAGGAGCTGCTCGGCCCCCAGCTGCTGCTTGCGCAGAGCGTCGTCGAGACAGTTGGTGCGCTGCATGAAGCGACCGCTCAGCTGAGCGAGGCGAGCACTCGGCGAGACGCGCTCGTCGCCGCTCACAACGACGCCCGTGACGAGCTCAATGACCTGCGCGACGCACGGCTCGCCGGAGCGGCCGCCTGGCTGGCGGCTGAGCTGCAGTCGGACCACCCGTGCCCCGTCTGTGGCGGCATCGAGCATCCCTCCCCCGCGGTCGGTGGCGGCGCGGTGCCGACGCAGACCGACGAAGTGGTCGCCCACGAGGCGGTGAGAGTGGCCGAGGCGGAGCGGGCGGCGGCGGAGACTGAGCTCGGTCAGGCCCGCGAGCTGGTGATCGCACTGGAGTCCCGCGCTGGGGGTCACGACAGCGGGAGTGCTGCCAGCACATGCGAGTCGTTGCGTGCTGACCTGCGGGTCGCCGCCTCGGCGGCGGCGCTGGTCGGGCCGCTCGAAGATTCGCTGCATCGCCTCGAAGGTCGGGCCAGCGATGCCCGTCAGCACCTCACCGAGTTGGATATCGAAGCGGCGGCCCTCGGCGAGCGGCTCGCCCTGCGCACGGCCGAGCACCACGAGCTCGACCTCCGGATCCGTACGCAGCTCGACCCCCACGTCGACCTGGAGACCGAAATTGCCCGCAGTGAGCGGCTGCTCGAAGCTATCGACTCGCTCAGCTCAGCGCTGCGCGACCTGACGGCGGCGCGGCAGGTGGCCCAGACGACCCGGGATCACGCGCTGGCCGCCACGGTGACGGCGGGCTTCACGACGCTCGACGAGGTCCGCGACGCGGCCTTGAGCGATGCGCGGCGCGCGCAACTGCGCCGCCGAGTCGATGACCACGAAAGCGCCGTGCGGGTGACGCAAGCAACCCTTGCCGACCTGTCGGTGCAGGCGGCGATGCAGTCGAGCCCGCCCGATCTCGTCGCGGGCCGCCAGGCCCTGAATGCCGCGGAGGCTGCTCAGCGACGCGCACTGGAGACGGCCGGGCAGCTGAGCGGTCGCGCCGGCCAAGCGGAGTCACTGCGGGCCGAACTCGCCACTGCGATGGCCGCCTGGGCTCCGGCTCGGCACGCCCACGAGGTCGCCGAGGCGATGGCCACGTTGGCGGAGGGCAAAGCGGCCGACAATCACCGACAGATCTCGCTCTCCGCTTACGTACTGTCGGCCCGCCTGGCAGCTGTCATCGATGCGGCCAACGAACGGCTGACCCCGATGACCTCGGGTCGTTACGCCCTCGAGCACACCAGCGACCGAACGGCCGGCGACCGGAGCCGCGGCGCCGGCGGGCTGGGGCTGCGGATCCTGGACACCTGGACCGGTCAGTCCCGCGATCCCAAGACACTGTCGGGTGGGGAGACGTTCCAGACCTCGCTGGCGCTGGCCCTCGGGCTGGCCGATGTCGTCAGCTCCGAGACGGGCGGCGCGGTCATGAACAGCCTGTTCGTTGACGAAGGTTTCGGTTCACTCGACAGCGACAGCCTGGACGAAGTCATGGACGTGCTGGACGGACTGCGCTCCGGAGGTCGAGTGGTCGGGGTGGTGAGTCATGTCGAGGCCCTGCGCGAACGGATCCCGGTGCAGGTCCGGGTGGTCAAAGAACGCACCGGTTCGGCCGTGCTGCAGCCATGATGGGCCAATCCGGACGGTGCCCGGGTTCGAACTAAGTGTGACAACCGTGGCGGTCGAGGCGTTGTCAAATTTCTTCGAGAGGCAGGCCTGAGGTGACTGAGCCCACGCCGTTGCACGGAACCGGCCGCTCATCATCCAGCCGAGCTCCCCGAGCACGCCAGGCAGCGGTCCTCGACGACCTCCTCGGCGAGGTGGCCCGGGGTGACGAGATCGCGTTCTCCGCGCTCTACGACAAGATGTCTCCGGCTGTCTTCGGGCTGGCTCGCCGGGTGGTACGTGATCCGGCGCGGGCCGAGGAGGTGGCCCAAGAGGTCTTCCTCCAGGTCTGGCAGAACGCCACCCGCTTCGACTCGGACCGCGGTGCTGCGAAGACGTGGATACTCACCCTGGCGCATCGCCGAGCCGTCGATGTGGTGCGTCGGGATCAGTCCAGCAGCGATCGCGAGCAGCGCTACGACTGGCGCAGCGGACCCGACCACGACGCTGTGGCCGAAGAGGTCGGCACCCGACTCGAGCACGAGCAGGTTCGCCGCTGCCTCGGCACC
This sequence comes from Nocardioidaceae bacterium, assembly GCA_013696555.1. Taxonomy (GTDB): domain Bacteria; phylum Actinomycetota; class Actinomycetes; order Propionibacteriales; family Nocardioidaceae; genus JACCYJ01. The sequence goes on from JACCYJ010000154.1 coordinate 5,449, forward strand.
CTGACCGACCTCCAGCGGGAGGCCATCACGCTGGCGTACTACGGGGGTTACACCTACATGGAGGCCTCGACCCTGCTCGAGGCAAATGCGGCAACTGTGAAAACTCGGATGCGCGACGGGCTGATCCGGCTGCGCGACTGCTTGGGGGTGACCCGATGACCGCCGAACTGCACACGCTGGTCGGCGCGTATGCGCTGAACGCGCTCTCGGCAGAGGAGCAGGCCCGATTCGAGCAGCACCTTGCCACCTGCGCCGCGTGCCGCGCGGAGCAGTCCGAACTGCAGGCCACCGCTGCCCGGCTGGCCGACGCGAACTGGGAAACCCCACCTGCGGGGATCAAGGCCCGTCTCATGGACGCGGTGAGGCGGACGGCACAGGACCGGCCGTTGGGCGTCTCGCCGACGCACACTGGCCGAGGCCGTTGGTTGCCTGTAATGCTCACCGCGGCCGCAGTGCTCGCAATTGTCGCGAGCCTAGGAGCTTTCTTCGTCGAACGTGACCGGCTCGCTGACGCGCAGCAACAGCAGCGAGCGGTGGCGGGACGTCTCGCCGTCCTCGAACGGCAGGAGGACGGCGTGACTGCGGTGTTGTCGGCTCCGGACGTACGCATCCGGTCCGCCAGCCTGGACAACGGCGGCTCAGTGCGCGTCATCGTGGCGCCCTCGCTGAACTCCGCCCTGATCGCCATGGACAATCTGCCCATCCTCGGTGATCAGTACAGCTATCAGATCTGGCAGGTCGGCCGTGGCGACCCGGTGTCTGCGGTCGTGATGCCCGCCGATGCCAAACACCGGACCGGGACACAGTTGCTGGACAACCTCGGAAAGACCCAAGCCATCGCGGTCACCGTCGAGCCAGAGGGTGGTTCCACCCGCCCGACGACCGATCCAATCGCCAGCATTGCGCTCACCTGACCCGCCATGACGGACCAACCGAACGGCCAGTCTTTCCACATGAGTCCGCATATCCCACCACTTCGACCTGTCGCGAGGCAGACTGATGGTGTGGAGCAAAGGAATGTTCGAGCCTGTCGGCACACACCGGCCTGCCCGTCGGCGGACCGGGCAGACAGGGAGGCGGCGCACACCATCGTCGCGCATCCCGAGCAAGGCTGGAGCCTGCTGTGCAACGGCATCGTCTTGTTCGATGACACCGGCGAGCTGCTGCCCAATGGGCAAGTCATCGCTCCGCACCGCCCGACCGATGTTCATCCCGAGGTGTTCGGCATCTTCGCCGTCGCTTGACCCATCCGGGAGCGCGTTAGGCTCGCGGTCGTGCCTTCTCCCGACGTCGACCCTGACTTCGTCGCCCTGCCACGGCATCGACTCGCCGATGCCGCCTTGCAGCGTGCCAGAGACTTCGGTGTCGAGCACGCCGACTTTCGCCTGGAGCGGCTGCGTAGTCAGGACCTGCGGCTGCGCGATGGCGCCCTGGAGGGCGCCCATGACGGGGAGCAGCTCGGATTTGCTGTTCGCGTCATCGTCGACGGCACTTGGGGGTTCGCCGCCAGCGTGGAGCTGTCCACTGAGTCGGCAGTGCGCACTGCCGAGGAAGCCATCCGGGTTGCCCAGGTGTCGGCCGCCATCAGCAGTGAGCGCATCGAGCTGGCTGCTGAGCCGGTTTACTCCGACGTAACCTGGGTGTCGTCGTACGCGATCGACCCGTTGAGTGTTTCAGTGGCAGACAAGGTGGCGCGCCTGGCGGAGTGGAGCAACCGGCTGCTCGCAAGGGGTCCGGTCGCGCATGTCTCCGCCAAACTCGAGCAGGTGGTCGAGAATAAGTTCTACTCCGACCTCGCGGGGACCACGACGACTCAGCAGCGCGTGCGCCTGCACCCCCAATTGGAGGCGCATGGAACCGACGAGCCCACCGGGCGTTTCGACTCGATGCGGACGATTGCACCGCCCGTCGGGCGCGGGTGGGAATACCTCGACGGGGGCTACGACTGGGACGACGAGCTGGCGCAGATCCCTGACCTGCTGGCTGAGAAGCTCAGCGTCAAATCGGTCGACGCCGGAATCTTCGACCTCGTCATCGACCCGTCCAACCTGTGGCTCACGATCCATGAGTCCATCGGGCACGCCACTGAGCTCGATCGAGCACTGGGCTACGAAGCCAACTACGCCGGCACGTCGTTCGCCACCTGGGACCAGCTCGGGACCCTGCAGTACGGCTCGCCGGTGATGCAGGTGGTGGGAGACCGTACCGTCGAGCACGGCCTGGCCACGATCGGCTATGACGACGAAGGGGTGCAGACGCAGTCGTGGGACATCGTGCGCGATGGTGTCCTGGTCGGATATCAGCTCGATCGCCGGATGGCGCAGCTGAAGGGCCTGGGCCGGTCCAATGGTTGTGCGTTCGCCGACTCCCCCGGCCACATTCCCATCCAGCGCATGGCCAATGTGTCCTTGCAACCAGCCGAGGACGGACCCGACACCGACGGGCTCATCGCGCAGGTCGAGAACGGTCTCTACGTCATCGGTGACCGGTCATGGTCGATCGACATGCAGCGCTTCAACTTCCAGTTCACCGGACAGCGTTTCTACAAGATCGAGAACGGCCGGCTCGCGGGCCAGGTCCGGGATGTCGCGTACCAGGCCACGACAACCGACTTCTGGGGGTCCATGGAGGCCGTGGGCGGGCCGCAGACCTGGGAACTGGCCGGTGCGTTCAACTGCGGCAAAGCCCAGCCAGGTCAGGTGGCGCCGGTCAGTCATGGCTGCCCTTCCGCCCTGTTCCGGAGCGTCCGCATCCTCAACACCCAGTCGGAGGCAGGCCGATGAGCGGCAGCTCGCCCTACGACCTCGTCGAGCAGGGGTTGGCGGTGTCGAAGAGCGACGACTGCATCGTGATTGTCAACCGTTCGACTAGCGCGAACCTGCGTTGGGCCAACAACACGCTGACCACCAACGGATTGATGACGGGCTCGCAGGTGTCAGCGATCTCGATCGTGGGCGGCGCTTCGGGCATGGCGTCGGCAGCGCTCAGTCGCAGCGCTTCCACGGTCGAGGAGGTCCGCGACCTCGTTGCCGCGGCTGACGAAGCGGCCCGGCTGGCTGGTCCTGCGGAGGACGCTGTCCCGCTCGTGGACGGCGACCAGGATTCGGACTGGGAAGACCCACCGGAACCGACCTCCATCGCCGTCTTCGATGTGTTCGCGCCTGCGCTGGGCGAGGCGTTCGCCCGCGCCCGGTCGGCCGACCGCTTGCTCTACGGCTACGTCGAGCACACCGTCGACACCCTCTACCTCGGCTCTTCCCGCGGGATGCGGCGCCGCCATGTGCAACCGACTGGGCATGTCGGGATCACCGGGAAGAGCGGCGACCTGACCCGGTCAGCGTGGGTCGGGCAGGCCACCCGAGACTTCGCGGACGTCGACGCACTGGCCCTCGGCGCCGAGCTGGATCGGCGCCTGGGCTGGGCTGAGCGCACCGTGGCCCTGCCCGCGGGACGGTACGACACCGTACTGCCGCCCACGGCGGTCGCCGACCTGCTCATCTACGCCTACTGGACCTCGGCGGCGCGTGACGCCCACGAGGGTCAAACCGTCTACAGCAAGCCAGGTGGCGGGACCAGGGTCGGCGAACGGCTCTCGACCCGGCCGGTGACGGTGTTTTCCGATCCGGCGTACCCGGGACTGGAGGCCGCACCGTTCGTCATTGCGGCATCGTCGTCGAGCCTGACCAGCGTGTTCGACAACGGGCTGGGTCTTCAGCGGACCGACTGGATTGCCGACGGCGTGCTGAGCGCCCTTGGGCAAACCCGGCACTCGGCTGAGGTCACCGGCCTGTCTGCCACTCCCCTTATCGACAACCTCGCGATGACCGTGGCGGGTGCCGATCAGGATCTCGAGCAGGTGGTGGCTGGCATGGATTCGGGGCTGCTGCTCACCTGCTTGTGGTACATCCGTGAAGTCGACCCGCAGACCCTGCTGCTTACCGGACTGACGCGCGACGGTGTCTACCGGGTCGAGAAGGGCGAGGTCACGGGGGCGGTCAACAACTTCCGGTTCAACGAGAGCCCGATCGACCTCTTTGATCGATTCGACGTCGCCAGCGAGACGGTGCCATCGTTCTCGCGCGAGTGGGGTGACTACTTTCCGCGGACCGCCACGCCGGCGCTGCGCGTCCCTGACTTCAACATGAGCAGCGTGAGCCAGGCGAACTGACTCAGCGCCGCCACAGCTTCGACGCCGGACCGCCGATTGACGTCACGGTGACCAGCATTCCCACGAGAGCAAGTAGCGCGACCAGACCGAACGCCCATTGCATGCCGCTGCCGAAGCTCTCGCGCACGATCGTCTCCACCGTGTCCGCGGCAGCCGAGGAGAGCCTGTTCGTGACCTGCTGCGCTGACTCGGTGCCGGCGAGGAGGCCTTGCACCGCGTTTTGCTCCCTTTCGGACAACGGGACCGACTCCGCCCGTACCTGGTCGGTCACAGACCGATCGGAGGTGAAGGCAAACACGCTCGTGGTTAACGCCAGACCGATGGACCCCCCGCGACTTGGAACATGTAGATCAGGCCGCCCGCGAGGCCAGAACGAGCCTCACCGATCGCAGCGACACCGGCCGTCGTGGCCGACGGCAAGAACAAGCCGACGCCCAGACCGAGCAGTGCCATGCCGGGTACGAGCGCCGCCCAGGACGATGACGAAGCAGCCCACGCGGTTAGGGTCGCACCGGTCAGCAGGCACAGCGCTCCCACGGTGAGCAGGCGCTTGGCACCGACCCGCTCGTAGAGCGGCCCGGCGAAGAATGCGGTCACGGCGAAGGTCGCCATCATCGGAAGCAGACCCAGACCGGCGGTGAGCGCGGACCACCCGAGGATCTTCTCCATGAACTGCGGGAGGTACATCAACGCTGAGAAGAACGTCACCGACATCAACAAGACGGCGAGGCACACCATCCGGAACGTGCGGTTGGCGAACACATCATGCGGCACCAGCGCAGCACGGGTCGACCGTCGTTCGATGGCGACGAAACTTCCCAACAACAGGACGCAGAGGCCGAAAAGCCCCAAGATGCGCGGGTCCCCCCAACCCAGGTCAGTGCCTTCATCGAGTGCGACAAGCAAGGCGATCAGGCCACCGGAGAGGGTGAGTACGCCGGCATAGTCGATGGAACGGTCGCTGGTGTTCTGCCGTGACTCCGCGATATACCTCCGGGTCGCCAGGCCGGCCACCAACGCGATCGGCACATTGACGTACAGAATTGCGCGCCAGCTCAACGCGTCGGTCAGTATGCCGCCCAGCAGTGGTCCGGCGGCGTTGCCGAAGCCGGCGGCGCCCAGCACGATGCCGCTTGCCAGTGCGGACCGACTCTTGGGGAGCACCGCGAATGTCATCGCGAGGACTGCCGGCCACATCATCGCCCCGCCGATGCCCATGAAGGCTCGAGCGACGATCAACCACACAACGTTTGGCGCGATCCCCGCAATCAGAGAGAACACGGCGAAGATCGTCGAACCGATCAAGAAGACCCGGCGACGGCCGAAAAGGTCGGCGAGCCGGCGACCGGTGACGATGAGGACGCCGAAGATGAGGGCATAGGCATTGATGACCCACTGGACCGTGTCGACGCCGGCGTCGAAGTCGCGTTCGATGTCGGGAAACGCGACAGCCAACGCGGTGATGTCGTTGGCGATGACGAAGACTGCCAGGACCATGGCAACAAGCGCGGGGACCACTTTGCGGTCCAGTTGCTCGGGCGTCGCGCTCGGCATGAGCGCGATGGTAGAGGGGAGGAGTCAGGTGCCGTACGGGGTGCGGGTCAACGTGTAGGTGGCGAGATTGAGGTGGCGGATCGAGCCATCGGAAGCCCGGTGAACACGAAGGGTTTCGCCGGTGAAGTACTGGTCGAGTCCGCGCCACCGGTCCTCGCCGTCGGGCACCAGTCGGGTGCCGCGACCTGGCCGACCGGTGTCCAGAACCAGGTGGCCATCTGCGACCTCGAGGGTGTACGGCGTGTTCCCCCAAAACCACTGCCCCAGCAGATCTTCGGCCGCCGCCAGCTCCGGCTCCGGCCGCCACGGCTGCGGCAGTTTCGGCTCGTACTCCGCGACGAGATCGAGCAAGGTGTAGCCGAGCCCGAGGGTCTCCCCCGCGGTGCCGTTGGAGAGGGCCACGGCGGCGGTGCGTTGCTGGGGATCCATCACCATCGACGCCAGGAATCCGGGCATGGACCCGCCATGGCCGAACACCGTCCGGCCGGGCCGGGCAGCTAACGACAGCCCGAGACCGTACCCCGCTTCGAGCCCGTCATCAGGCTGACCAGCCACGGGTATTCGCATCTCGGCGACCGTCTCGGGAGCAAGCACGCACGGATCGGGGTCCAACCAGAACGCCGCGTACCGGCACAAGTCAGCCGCCGTGCTCCACCATTGTCCGGCGGGTCCCATTGCGCCGGTGTCGGTGTGCGGCTCGGGAACCAGCCGACCCGACCACGGGTGCACCGAATAGCCCTGGGCATGCGGTACCTGCGGGTGGTACGTCGTGCGGACCATGCCGAGGGGCTCCAGCACTCGCTGCCGCGCGACCTCCTGGTATGGCTGGCTGCGCACCCGACCCACTGCCTCGCCGACAAGGGCGTACCCGAGATTGGAGTAGTGCTGCTGCCGCCCCGCGGGCAGCACCGGTTGCTGGTCGCGGAGCCGGTCGCTGAGCTCCTCGAAGTCACCGCCGTCGCAGCGTTCCCACCATGGACCTTCGGGCTCCGCAGGCAGCCCAGCGGCATGGGACAGCAACTGGCGCAGAGAAGCGCCGGCGAACGGAACCTCCCCGAGCACACTGCCCACGGTGGTGTCCAGGTCCACCAGCCCCTCGTCACGACACTGCAGCAACGTGAGTGCGGTGATCGTCTTGGTGATCGAGCCGATCCGGTACTGAGTGTCCAGGCTCGGCTCGCAGTTACCGGCCTCGGTGCCCCGCACGGCGGACCACACCATCCCGCCATCGCGGACAACAGCCGCGACGAGCGACGGCTGACGGCTCTCGTGCTGTACGAGCGCCACGGCTCGCAGCAGACGCGCGGCCGTCTCGGCGCGCAGCCCTTCGCTCACTCGAACGCCTCGACCGGTGGACAGGAGCAGGCGAGGTTGCGATCGCCGTACGCCTGGTCTACCCGCGCCACCGGAGGCCAGTACTTGTCGGTGAACTGACCGGTCGGGAAGGCACCCGCCGACCGGTCGTAGCGTCGTTGCCACTCCCCTACTGTTGTCCGAGCGGTGTGGGGTGCGTTCCGAAGTGGGGACTCCGCGACGCTCCAGGTGCCGTCGCCGACCTGCTCGATCTCCGCCCGGATCGCGATCATCGCCGCGCAGAAGCGATCGAGCTCGGCCAGGTCCTCGGATTCCGTCGGCTCCACCATCAACGTTCCGGCGACGGGGAAACTCATCGTGGGTGCGTGAAAGCCGTAGTCGATGAGCCGCTTGGCGACGTCGTCGACAGTGACACCGGTGCGCCTGGTGAGGTCGCGTAGATCCAGGATGCACTCGTGCGCAACCAGGCCACGGTGACCGCGGTACAGCACCCGGAAATGCTCGTCGAGCCTATGGGCAATGTAGTTGGCTGACAGCACCGCGACCGACGTAGCCTCGGTCAGCCCTTCGGCACCCATCATGGCGACGTACGCCCACGAGATCGGCAGTATGCCGGCCGATCCGTACGGTGCGGCGCTGATGGCACCGATCCCGTCGCGCCGAGCGGGGTCGGGATGTAACGGGTGAGACGGAAGGAACGGCACGAGGTGCTCGGCCACTGCGACCGGTCCGACGCCCGGACCGCCGCCACCGTGCGGGATACAGAAGGTCTTGTGCAGGTTCAGATGGGAAACGTCGCCGCCGAACTCCCCCGGTCGGGCATGACCGAGAAGGGCATTGAGGTTGGCGCCGTCCACATAGACCTGGCCGCCGTGCTCGTGCACCTTCTCGCACAGTTTGGTGATGGTGTCCTCGTACGCACCGTGAGTGGACGGATAGGTGACCATGATGGCGGCGAGGGTGTCGGAGTGCTCCGCGCACTTTCTTTCGAGGTCGGCGAGGTCGACTGACCCGTCATCGGCTGCGGCCACGACGACGACCCGCATGCCCGCCATGACCGCCGACGCAGCGTTGGTGCCGTGAGCCGAAGACGGGATGAGGCACACGGTGCGCTCGGAGTTGCCGTTGGACCGGTGGTAGGCGCGGACGGCAAGGAGGCCGGCCAGCTCGCCCTGTGATCCGGCGTTCGGCTGGATCGAGACGGCCGCGTAACCGGTGATTTCTGCGAGCCACACCTCGAGCTGCTCGACGACCTCGATCAGCCCGGCGGCGTCCTGGGCGGGAACGAAGGGGTGGAGGTCGGCAAAGGCCGGCCAACTGACCGGCTCCATCTCTGCGACGGCGTTGAGCTTCATCGTGCACGAGCCGAGAGGAATCATCCCACGGTCGAGCGCGTAGTCGCGATCGGAGAGCCGCCGCAGGTAGCGCAGCAGGGCGGTCTCGGACCGGTAGGAGTTGAACACCGGATGGGTGAGGTAGTCGCTGGTGCGCACCAATGCCTCGGGCAGGGCATCGCCGGTCGCGACGTCGAGTGCGTCGAGGTCGACATCGTCGACTCCGAAGGCCGACCACACGACACGCAGGTGCTCGGCCGTCGTCAACTCCGACGTCGTCACTCCGACGCGGTCGTCACCGACCCGACGCAGGTGCACGCCACGCTCTCGTGCTGCGGTCACGAACTCGGCTGCCCGAGCGGGCACGACGGCCACGACGGTGTCGAAGAAGTGCTCTGTCTCGATATCGATTCCGGCACTGCGCAAACCGGCCGCCAGCACGGCGGCATAGCGATGTGTCCGGGAGGCGATCGTTCGTAGCCCGTCGGGACCGTGGTAGACGGCGTACATTCCGGCCGTGACAGCGAGCAACACCTGTGCGGTGCAGATGTTGGACGTCGCCTTGTCGCGCCGGATGTGCTGCTCGCGTGTCTGCAACGCCAGTCGGTACGCAGGACGACCCTCGGCGTCGACGGAAACACCCACCAGCCGGCCGGGGAGATGACGCTCGAGACCGGCCCGGACCGCCAGGTAGCCGGCGTGCGGCCCGCCGTAGAACATCGGGACTCCGAAGCGCTGCGTCGAGCCCACGACGACATCGGCACCGAGCTGACCGGGGGCTTCCAGCAGACACAGGGCCAGCGGGTCCGCGGCCACGACCGCGAGGCCGCCGTGCTCGTGGCACTGCTCGATAAGCGGCCGGGGGTCGCGGATCTCACCGCTGGCACCGGGGTAGGCGAGGAGGAGTCCCCCGAGAGGGCCGTCGGGGAGCCCGTCGTCGAGGTCGCGAACCACCACCTCCACCCCCATCGCCGCCGCCCTTGTCGCGATCACCGCGAGGGTCTGCGGCAACGTGTCGGCGTCCACCACGAACGGTGCGTCCGGGCTGCGCAACGCTCGCCGCACCAGGGATATCGCCTCGGCGGCGGCGGTGCCTTCATCGAGCAGCGAGGCATTCGCGGTCGGGAGCCCGGTCAGATCGGCGACCGCTGTCTGGAAGTTGAGCAATGCCTCGAGGCGGCCTTGCGAGATCTCTGGTTGGTACGGCGTGTAGGCGGTGTACCAACCGGGGTTCTCCACCACGTTGCGGCGGATCACCGCCGGGGTGATGGTCGGGTGATAGCCCAAACCGATCATCGCGATACCGGGATTGGTGCGCTCAGACAAGGCTCGCAACGAAGTCAACGCGGCTGCCTCGCTGAGAGCGACCGGCAATCGCAACGGCTTCGCTGTCGAGATGGCGGGCGGCACCGCAGCTGCCATGAACGAGTCGAGACTGTCGTAACCCAAGGCCGTCAGCATGTGCTCCTGCTCGGCCGCATCCGGGCCGATGTGACGCCGCCTGAAGGGCGCGGCAGAGTCAAGCTCAGGCAAGGCAGGACGGTCGCTCATATACCAGACAGTAAAGCCTGCAGGCTCGCTCAGCCGGTGTTGCGGGCGCGCCGGCGGGCTGCCAGCTCGTCGGTGAGGTGTTCCTCGGACGGAGCGGCCGCCCGCTCACTCGGCAGATTGGCCAGTGAGCCCTCGATCTCCCGCCAGACGCCGCCGATGGCAATGCCGAAGACGCCTTGGCCGCCTTGCAGCAGGTCGATGACCTCGTCGGCCGAGCGGCACTCGTACACGCTGGCGCCGTCGCTCATCAGCGTGACGCGGGTGAGATCGTCGGTGCCGCGCGCGCGCAGGTGTTGGACGGCGGTCCGTATCTGCTGCAACGAGACTCCAGCATCCAGCAGGCGTTTGATGATCTTGAGCAACAGGATGTCGCGGAACGAGTAGAGCCGCTGAGTGCCCGACCCGGTGGCCGCGCGGACGCTGGGGTCGACCAGGCGGGTTCGCGCCCAGTAGTCGAGCTGGCGATACGTGACGCCGGCAGCGGTGCAGGCGGTCGGCCCGCGGAAACCGACGTCCTCAGGCATCGCCGCAAGGTCGTCGTCGAAGAGCAGCCCCTGCTCGCCGGCCGCTCGAGCCGCCTCGCTCGGCTCGGCGGTGGTGTCACGAGTGCCGGTCACGGCGACCTCCGTCGGTTCGCGTTGGCTCGCCGGGCTTGCCCCTGTCGCACGCGACATCGGTGAAGTTACAGCGGCGATGTTCTTGATCACGCTACGGCGGCAGCCCGGTCAGGTCAACGACCGGCACCTTCGAGGTGCCCGTGTCCTAACCCTACAGTTGAGATTTAGGCTTCCTCGTCACGGGTTTCGTGCTCGAAGTCCTCGGGATTGATCTGGTCGAGGAACTCTCGAAACTTCTCGACCTCGTCCTCGTCCTCGTCGGCGACGTGAACCCCAGATTCGGTCAGGACGTCATCGCTGCACACGATCCGGCTGCCGGTGCGCAAGGCGAGCGCGATGGAATCCGACGGTCGGGCGGCCACCTCCACGCCGCTCTCGAAGACGAGGGTGGCGTAGAAGACCCCGTCCTTGACGTCGGTGATCTGCACCTCATGCAGCTCTTGGCCCAGGGCCGAGACCACATCACGCAGCAGGTCATGTGTCAACGGCCGTGGCGGGACGACCCCTTGCTGCGCGAACGCAATGGCCGTCGCCTCGACTGCCCCGATCCAGATGGGCAGGTAGCGCGCACCTTCGACCTCCCGCAACAGCACAAGCGGCTGCTGGGTGGGCATCTCCACCCGCACCCCGACCACATCGAGCTCGCGCACATGCCCACCGTACCCTTGTCCGAGAATCCACCCGGGCTCGCGGTTACGGCCGTTGCCGAAGGCCGTTCTTGACCAACATCGTGTGCAGCCGCACCGACAACGCAGCGAGCTGCTGCTCGATGTCCTCGGCGCGGGCGGTCGCTCCCGGGTCACGCTGCCGGTGCAACGGGGAGACGATCTGCTCGACCAGGCCGACCTCTCGGTCCGCTGCCGTCTTGAACGCTCGGAGATGCCGGGGCTCGAGTCCGTAGGCCGCCAACTCCCCCACCGTGGTGACGATCTCGAGGGCTGTGGCGTCGTAGTGGCGGCCGCTGCCGCGCGCACGGACCAGCCCGAACTGCTCGATCTGGGCCAACAGCTCCTCGCTGATCCCGGCGTCTTCGACGAGCTGTGACCGGGACAGCCGTACCTCGTGCGTGTCGCCGGAGAGCGCCACAGGTGGCGTGTGCGGAAGACCGCCGGCGTCCAGGTCTTCGCGGATCTTGCGTAACGGCCAGAAGCTGTCCCGCTGCTTGGTCAAGATGTAACGCAGCCGTTCGACGTCACCGGAGGAGAACTTCCGGTAGCCGGAGGGAGTGCGCTCCGGTTCGAGCAGACCTTCGGACTCCAGATAACGAATCTTGGAGATCGTCACGTCCGGAAACTCCTGCCGGAGCTGGGACAGCACCTCGCCGATGCTGATCCGGGTCCGCGAGGGCATCGGGGAGGTCACCGGGCGGCCCCGGCTTGACTGGGGAAGTAGACCAGTCGGTACTTCCCGATCTGCACTTCGTCTCCCCCGGTCAGCAGCACTTCGTCCACGCGGTCGCGGTTGACGTACGTACCGTTGAGGCTGCCGACGTCGCTGACGACGAAGCCCTCTGCGGTGCGTCGGAACGCCGCATGGCGGCGGGATACCGTGACGTCGTCGAGGAAGATGTCACTGTCGGGGTGACGCCCTGCCGAGATGTCGTCGGTGTCGAGCAGGAACCGTGAACCGGCGCTCGGACCGCGTTGGACTACCAAGAGCGCGCTGCCGCCTGGCAAGGCGTCGAGCGCGGCGGCGTCGGCCGGGCTCAGCTCACTCATCTCGCCGTCGCCGTCGCCGGGTCCGGATGTCGGCGCGAGCGTGGTCGTCGTCTCCGACGATGGCTCAGAGCTCAGCAACCGATGACCGCA
>JACCYJ010000194.1 GCA_013696555.1 Nocardioidaceae bacterium
GGGCGGAGGCGCACGGCATGCCCGTGCCGTAGCCGTAGCCTTGGCCCATGCCACAAGACTGGGAGGTGCTGCGCCAGCGCGTCCACGACTTCGCGATCGAGCGGGACTGGGAGCAGTTCCACACCCCCAAGAACCTCGCCATGGCTCTCACGGGGGAGGTGGGAGAGCTTGTGACAGAACTGCAGTGGAAGACCGACCGGGAGATTACGGAGGCATTGCAGTCGGGCGAGCTCAGGAACCGGATTAAGCAGGAGGCCGCGGACGTGCTGATCTACCTCTTGCGCCTGGCTGACGTCTGCGGGTTCGATCTCCTGGGCGCAGCCAAGGAGAAAATCGAGTTGAACAGTCGGCGGTACCCGGTGCATTTGGCCAAGGGGAACGCCCGCAAGTACGACGAGTTTCAGGGGGACTCATGGCAGTGATCATCCAGCCTAGCTTCGGTAACGCAGCCGCGCGTCGGCATTGGGCGGACACGATTGACCGTACGGTCCCTTTTACCGACCCCCGCCACGCTTCTGCCTTGCGACCCGCCGAGCTTCGCCGGCTACTGGTCCTGCATCCGGAGGGCCGTTGTCATTTCTGGGGCGCGACAGCAGCGCAGGATGCGCGGATGGACACAGTCAGACAAGGCGACGTCGTCTTATTCACCGGTCAGAACCATGTGCGCGGAATCGCAGAGGTCGGGGTGACGTTCAGAAACCGGAGCTTCGCCGACACTCTGTGGCAACCCGATTCGGTGAAGGGGTCGTGGCACAACGTCTACAGCTTGATCACATTCACTCCGCAGCGGATCCCCTATCAGGAGCTGCGCGATGCACTCGGCTCTGATGAGCGCGACAACTTCATGGGTTTGCGCATCATCCGGGACGAACGTGAAACCGCGTCCTGGAATCGCTGGGCATCACGACAACGGCCGAGGATGAGCTGGAGATCCGGGCGGCCGAGGCCACCGCCTCGACACTCGCCAAGGCACTCCACCAAGATCAGGTACTCCCGACAGAGCGCAGCTACGTGTCAGCGACCACTTTCACCACCACCGCCCGTAACGTCACACTCCGACGAGCGGAGGCCCTCCTGGTACAGGCCTACCTCGCCTCGCTATCAAGCGCAGCGGTCGCGCGGCGAATCAGCTGTCGGAGCGGTCTGACGGACCTCTATGTCACTCAGGACGGTGACGCCGACCTTATTGAAGCCAAGAGTTCAAGCACCCACCAGTATGTCCGGCAAGCGCTGGGGCAGATCCTGGACTACGCACATCACGTGACCCAACCCGTGACCACCGTCACCGGGAGGATGAGAAAGACGACCGGCATCATCATCACGACCTCCTTGCGTGCGCCCGTCTCGATCAGCTCGCGGCGCTGCGCCTCGCGAACGTCGCCGGCCTGGGCGTGGAGCACGTCGACCTGAGCAACCCTGGCCGGTGGTGGCCAGCAGTGGGCAGATCCCATGGCCACCCCGGGCAGTTCTCGTGGCCGCCAGCGGGCAGGTTTTATACCGCCTACGGGCAGATTCCAATGTCCCTTGACACCGGGCTTGGTACGCCTCGAGACTGCGGGTTAATCAAAACCTAGCCCGGAGGCGGCCGAAATGCTGAGTAGGCGAAATGCCCCAATGAGCCGGATCGTCTCACTGGGAGGGGCGGTAGTGCTGTCGGCCTTTACTGCCCTATTCGTTGGGGTGAGCGCATCGCACGCAGACGCCCCGGAGTGTTTGGGGGAGGTCGCGACGATTGTTGGCACAGCCGGGCCCGATGTGCTGATTGGCACGGAGGGCGCCGACGTGATCGTCGGGCTCGGCGCTAACGACGTGATCCGTGGGCGTGGTGGGCCTGACAGCGTTTGCGGTGGCGTTGGTCAGGACCACGTGGTGGTGGGCCGAGGAGACCACGTATCAGGCGGGCGTGGAGACGACGTCCTCAAAGCGACTGACGCGGGTGGCGGCATCGCCGAGGGTGACGCTGGCAACGACACCTTCATCGGTGGCTCGGGCGAGGACACCTTCTACGACTTTTACGGCGGCAAACGCGACGTCGCACATGGCTATGGCGGCAACGACGTCATCAACCTGGGCATCGGCGACGACGCATCGTTGGGCGGTGCGGGCGCGGACGTGATCATGGGCAACCAGGGGCATGACCGCGTCAACGGCGGCAAGGGCCGCGACACCTACAGCGGTGGGTATAGCACCACGGACGGTTTCACGGTGAATCTGCGGTTGGGCACCGCTAGTGGGGGCGGACTCGGTAGGGACCGGCTCGCCTCCATCGTGAATCTAGACGGCAGCTTCGATGACGACGTGTTGATCGGCGACGGACACCGCAACGTCATTTTCGCCGGACCCGGCGACGACCACATGACCGGTGGCGGCGGGGACGACGACTTGGACGGGGACGATGGCAACGATCAAGCCGACGGCGGGCCAGGCACAGACACCTGCAACGCCGAAATGCGGAGCCGCTGCGAACAGTAAGTGCTGCTCGGTCGACGGTCTGGTCGTAATGCCGGGCTTCGCGACTGAGTAGGGCGCCGATGCATGTTTGTGTTCGCATCTCGCACAAGGCTTTGTAGAACTGACTCCCATCACCACAGCCACCGGGCACTATCCAGCCCCCCCTTTTTTTCCAGACACAATTCCCTTTGAATTGGTACGGCGGTCCAGAGGAGGGTGTGGACTCCTAGGGCGGTGAGCTCCCAATGAACCTTGAATACAGAATCTCGAACCGGATCTCCAAACTTGCCGAGTCGTTGATGCTCCTATTCATCCGGTCATAGAGGGACAGCGATGGATCGGCGAACTTGGAAGTTTCTGGATCGATAGCGAGCGCCCTGTTTTGCCGCCGGTCATTATCAAAGTCCACCAAGAACGATCGAAGCCGAGGACGAAGATTGTTCGCTATCGACCGAGTTAACCAGTAGTAGGGCACAATTACGCCTTGAGAGGACAACAATGGGTCCTTCACGGCGAAGATACCATTCACTCAACGATGGCGCGGTCGCTGGGTGACATAAGTGTAGTCGACATCACGACGGTTCGAGCCCGCGTTGCGGCCCTTGTTCCACGCGGACCGACTTTCTCGACGACAGGCCGTAACGGCGAGCTGTTCGGCGTCGATGGATGCGCGGCTTGGTCACGTGGCCACCGCCAAGGTGGTGGCAGTTGCTCGAGCCCTTGGTGCGAACGTACTCGAAGCCGGCCCGCTCAAAAAGCGCTCTGGTTCCGTTGTAGAGGACAGGCTTCCTCTTGCCGCCCGTGTCGTGAGGGTACCCCTCGACGACGCCACCGCCCGCCGCCGCAATCAGGTCCAATGCGCCTTAGACAGCAACCGCCGAGAGCCCTCTGCGCCGGTAGCGCTTGTCAACGAAGATGCAGGTGATCCGGTAGTCAGGGAGGATGTCGAGCTCCTCCTCGTACTGCTTTCGGTGGTAGATGTTGGGCAGCTCC
>JACCYJ010000254.1 GCA_013696555.1 Nocardioidaceae bacterium
GAAGGCCGGGGGTTGTCGCGGCTGGTGTCACAAACATGTGACGTGCGGGTGTCGATCCCGATGAGCTCGTCGGTGGAGTCGCTCAACGCCGGTGTCGCTACCGGCATCGCCCTGTACGAGATCGCCCGACGCCGCCACCGCACCACCAAAGATCGCTGAGACTGACGGTTACGGCAGGACACGCCGCGAAACCGCCGAGCACGTCGGTCTCAACGAAAGGAGAACTGCGCATGCCCGTCGACCGCCTGCTGCCCAGCGACGAGGCGTACGACCTGCTGGCCTTGGTCCGCGACATCGCGGCCGAGCAGCTCGCCCCACGAGCAGCAGCCGACGAAGCAGCCGAACGCTTCCCGCGCGACGCATTCCGGTTGCTCGGCCAAGCGGGGCTGCTGGCGCTCCCGTATCCCGAGGAGTACGGCGGAGGCGCGCAGCCGTACGAGGTCTACCTGCAGATGCTCGAGGAGATCGCGGCTGCGTGGATGAGTATCGGAGTCGGTGTCTCGGTGCACGCGCTGGCGACGTATGCGATCGCCTCCTATGGCAGTGAGGATCAGCGCGCGCAGTTGCTTCCTGCGGTGCTGGGTGGTGAACAGCTCGGTGCCTACTGCCTTTCGGAGGCGCAAGCCGGGTCCGACGTCGCGAGCATGACCACCAAGGCAGTGCGCGACGGAGATGCGTACGTAATCAACGGGGTCAAGGCGTGGATCAGCCACGGCGGCCACGCCGACTTCTACCTGCTGTTCGCGCGTACCGCCGCCGATCGCAGCAAGGGCATCAGCGCCTTCCATGTGCCGGCCGGCACTGCTGGCATGTCGTTCGGTGCGCCGGAACGCAAGATGGGACTCACCGCGTCGACCACCACGCAGGTGGTCTTCGAGGACGCCCGCGTGCCGGTGGCGTACCGGCTGGGCGACGAGGGCGACGGCATGCGGGTGGCGCTGTCCGCGCTCGATTCCGGGCGTCTGGGCATCGCCGCGTGCGCGACCGGGTTGGCACAGGCGGCGCTGGACGTTGCAGTTCTGTACGCGACGCAGCGCGAGCAGTTCGGACAGCGCATCGGCGACTTCCAGGGGTTGCAGTTCCTGCTGGCCGACATGGCGGCAGCGACCGAGGCGGCCCGAGCGACGTACCTGTACGCGGCCCGGTTGCGTGATGCCGGCCGACGGTTCAGTAGGCAGGCCTCGATCGCCAAGCTGGTCTGTACCGATGCCGCGATGCGGGTCACGACCGACGCGGTCCAGGTGCTGGGCGGGTACGGATACACCCGTGAGTTCCCGGTGGAGCGATACCTGCGCGAAGCGAAGGTGACGCAGATCTTCGAGGGTACCAACCAGATTCAGCGCATGGTCATCGGCCGCGACCTGCTGCGGTCGGTGAGCGGTTGACCTCCGCAGCGGTCAGTCGAACGACGGGTCATCATCGCTAGGCGAGACCGCTGACAACTCGTCGGGGCCGGAGGTCTCTGCGGCGCTGACCGTGGCGGCCCGGGCGGGCAGAATGCTCTCGACGTACGAGCGCGCAGCGTCGAAGAAGTCGACTTCGTCACCCGCCCGCTCGGACAGGAACCACCGGTGAACCAAGATGTCGTGGTACATCTCCGCCGGCTCGACGATGCCACGCAGCGGGTCAGGGATCATGGCCCGCAACGGCTCGTAGACGTCGGTGACCCAGCGGTGCGCGATGATCATCGGGTCCTCGGCCTGCAGCCCGTGCGCCGCGGCGAACGCGTCGAGGTCGTTGAGTAGCCGACGGGCTTGACTCTCCTCGACGTCGAGGCCGGTCAGCCCCTGCAGCCGCCGGGCATGGTGCTCCGCCTCGACCACCTTGGGTTGGATGCGCACCGTCGCACCATCCCAGTCGGTCACGATGTCGAGCTCGTCGACGTCGAAGCCGAGCCGGTTCAGCCGCTCGATGCGTTGCTCGATGCGCCACATCTCATCAACCGAGAACTCCTCGACGTCGGTCAGTGCCCGCCACAGGTCGTCGTAGCGTTCCCCGATCCGAGCGACCAGCGTGGCCGGGTCGACGTCGGCATCGAGCAGCTCGCCGGCTTGCAGGTCGAGCAGCTCGCCGAAGACATTCGTGCTCAGCAGGTCAAGGTCGTACGCCCGCTGGCCGTAGCTCAGGACGCCGTGCAGCTCGCCGGTCTCAGCATCGACGAGGTACGCCGCGAACTCACCGGCGCTGCGGCGGAACAGCGTGTTCGACAGCGAGCAGTCGCCCCAGAAGAAGCCCGTGAGGTGCAGCCTCACCAGCAAGACGACCAGTG
>JACCYJ010000259.1 GCA_013696555.1 Nocardioidaceae bacterium
CTGTGGCCACTTGGCCGGGGTGCGGGCGCAGCGCGATCAGCTCGGCGGCGAATACCCGGTCGCTGCCCATCAGGGCCTCAATGCTCATCGCGGCCGCGACATCGGCCGTCCGCAACAACCTGGTCAGGTCGGCAATGCCCAGGACGAGCATGCCGAGCATGCCGTCCGTGCCGTTGATCAGCGCGAGCCCCTCCTTGGCGACCAGTTGCACGGGCAGCACGTCCATCTCTGCCAACACCTCTGCGGCGGGGCGCCGAGCTCCGGTGGCGTCACGCACGTCCCCCTCCCCCATCAACGCCAGCGCGCAGTGCGCGAGAGGCGCGAGGTCGCCGGAGCAGCCGAGGCTGCCGTACTCGTAGACGACCGGTGTGACGTTGGCCGACAGCAGCCGCCCGATCGCCTCGGCGGTCTCGAGCCGGACACCGGTACGCCCGGTCGCCAGCGTCGAGAGCCGCAGCAGCATCATGGCGCGGATGACCTCGCGCTCCACCTCGGAGCCGGTCCCTGCGGCGTGGGAGAGGATCAAACTCCGTTGCAGCTGTACTCGCCGCAGTGGATCGATGTGCTCGCCGGCGAGAGCGCCGAAGCCGGTGGACACCCCATACACCGGCACCGGCGAGGGCTCGAGCGCCTGGACCACCGCACAGCCGGCGCGGAGGGCGCTCCGGGCGCCGGAGCTCAGGCTGACCCGAGTCCCGTCGCGAGCGACCGCCAGCACGTCAGCCCGCGAGATAGCACCGGTGCCGACCTCCACGACGGATTCCATAGCCCATGACAGCGCTTGACACGTCGCCGGTGCCAGTACCGCCTGTGCGCTTTCGTCTCGTATCCGAGATAGCCCGGTACTCTCAGCGGATGCCTCGAGCCGTCCCCGCCGCTACCGCGACACTGCGCACGCTGCGCTATCTCGCCAGCTCGCCCGGCCCGGTGGCCGCGGAACGTGTCGCAACGGCGATCGGCACACCGCGGTCGTCGACGTACCACCTGCTACGGGCGATGGCCCAGGAAGGCTTCGTCGTCCACTACACCGACGAACGCCGGTGGGGGCTCGGCGTCGCTGCCTTCGAGGTGGGCACCGGGTACGCCCGACACCAACCACTGCAGCGGCTCGCCCGACTGCCGCTGGCCAGGCTGGTCGACCGACTACGGCAGTCGGCGCATGTGGCTGTGCTGCACGGGTCGGAGGTGCTCTACGTCCTAGAGGAACGAGCACCCGGCCGGCCCCCGCTCGTCACGGACGTCGGCGTCCGGCTGCCGGCCCATCTCACCGCCTCCGGCCGGGCCATTCTCGCGGGACTCTCCGCGGCTCAGGTACGAGCACTCTTTCCCGACCCGGAAGCCTTCGTCGACCGGCACGGATCCGGGCCGCGTACCCTGTCCGCGCTCCGCGAGCTCCTCACCGAGACCCGACGCCGTGGTTACGCGGTCGAGGACGGCGAGATCACTCCGGGCTTCGCGTCGGTCGCTGTGACGCTGCCCGGAGGTCCGGCTCCCATGCTCGCCAGCGTCGCCCTCACCTATCCCGATGACGCCGATTGCGCACGACAGCCTCAGGCTCGGGCGGCCGCCGTGAGCGCCGTATCCGCAACAGCGCAGGAGATCGGCCGGCGGTTGCACGCGGGACGATCTGCCCCGTTGTAGCGCGTTCTGGTGCCACTCCCCTGTCACAAATTGATGTGGCGTCATACAGTCACCACGTCGTTTCTATCTGACGCACGTCGTGCATGCTCACCCGGGAATGGAGAACCCCATGGCCAAGCGGCACTTTCGAAGTGCTGTCGCCGTCACAGCCGCCACCGCGGCCGCGTTCGGTGTAGCCGGGCCGACATCGGCCACCAACCCATCGACTCAAGCCTCGGTCAACTCGGTGGCGCAGGCTGAAGACAGCCAGGGCGTCCGCGAGCGAAGGGGCTACTACGACGCCCGCCAGGTGTCTGCCGGGACTATCCGTCCCGGCGGCACAGCATTGGCAGAGTCGCCGGGGGCACGCGTCGGAGCGCTTCGTGCGTCCATCGGCCCCTCAGCTCTCGTCGATATCGACCCGTTGACCGGTACGCCGGCGAACGTCTCGGCGATGGAGGGTTTCCTCACCGGTCGGAGCAGCGCAGGCGCCAAGCAGATCGCGTTGGCGTACGTGCGCCGGAACGCTACTGACCTAGGCCTGAGGCGTGCCGACCTCCGAACCCTGAGACTG
>JACCYJ010000262.1 GCA_013696555.1 Nocardioidaceae bacterium
CGAGCTGGCCGACGCCATGACCTCGACCGAACGGGGCGTCGACTTCATCAACATCGATGGCGGCGAGGGGGGAACCGGGGCGTCGCCGCTGATTTTCGCCGATGCGGTGTCGTTGCCGTTTCGGCTGGGATTCTCCCGCGTCTACTCGGTGTTCGCTGAACGCGGTTTGCATGAGCAGGTCGTCTTCATCGGGGCTGGCAAGTTGGGGCTACCGGACAACGCGATAGTCGCCTTCGGGTTGGGCGCTGACATGGTCAACGTCGGCCGTGAGGCGATGCTGGCCGTGGGCTGCATCCAGGCCCAGAAGTGCCACACCGACGAATGTCCGACCGGGGTGGCGACGCAGAACGCGTGGCTCGCGCACGGATTGGACCCGACGCTGAAGTCGGTTCGCGCCGCGAACTACGTCAAGACGCTTCGCCGCGATCTGCTCAAGGTCTCCGAGGCATGCGGTGTCGAGCATCCGGCGCTCATCGGCCCTGACTCGATCGAGATCCTCGACACCCTGAGCGAGGGCAAGCTGCTCAACGACGTCTATGGTTACCAACCCGGCTGGGGGCTCCCCGGCTCAAAGGATCAGCAACGACTCGCCACGCTGATGCGGGCACACGACGAGCCGGAGGTCGAGACCGAGGGTACGCCGGAGGTCGCCGAGCAGGGTGAGCGCGGCGACCTTCTGGAGGGCGGCGAGGGGCCGGCCCTCGGGTGAGGTTGTTGCTCCTCGCCGACACCCATGTGCCGAAGCGCGCCCGCGACCTGCCCAGGCAGGTCTGGCAGGAGGTCGACGAGGCCGACGTGGTCATCCACGCCGGCGATTGGGTCGACGAGGCGCTCCTTGATGCGCTCGAGTCGAGGGCTGCCCTATTGGTCGGTGTGCATGGCAACAACGACAGCCCCGAGTTGCGGCGGCGGCTGCCGGAGGTCGCTCGGGTCGAGCTGGGGGGCGTTCGGCTGGCTGTCGTGCACGAGACCGGTGCCGCAAGCGGACGCGAGCGTCGTTGCGCCGTGCAGTACGCCGACGCCGACGTCCTTGTCTTTGGACACAGCCACATCCCGTGGGACACAACAGCGGAGTCCGGGCTCCGGCTGCTGAATCCGGGCTCACCCACCGACCGCAGGGGCCAGCCGGACTGCACGTACCTGACTGCCGTCGCACAGGGCGGGCGGCTGCAACACGTGGTGCTTCACCGCCTGCCGCCACTGGACTAGGCCGTTCGGCAGAGTCCCGCGGTGCGGCGAGTGGCGCAACTCTGTGGTCGGCAGACGATCCAGCCGACAAGCCTGCGCCACTCGCGAGACGATGGGCAGCCAAATTGTGCCACTCGCGCCTGGGGGCGACCCAGATCACTCGCGCGGGTAGCGGGCCCAGGCAAAGCTGTAGGCGCCGAAGGCCGCGATGCCCAGGGCGACAAGTGTCAGCAGGTAGGGGCCGAAGGGTTGTTCGAGCAACGTCGTCAGCGCAACATCGAGACCTCCGGCCTTCTGTGGGTCGTACGTCCAAGCGGCCCACACGAACAATCCACCGATGATGCCGAGCGCGACTCCTTTGGCGACGTACCCCGCCTGACCGAGCCGGACGACGACGTTGCCAGTGCTGCCGGAGGTCGCCTGCGGTTGAAGGTGATGTGTGAAGCCGGCGGTGAAGCCGCGCACCACCAAGGCGACGCCCACGGCGACGGCGCCGAGGCCGATGGCACCGACCAGAAGTTGGCCGCCGGTCATCTTCATCAGGTCTGCAGTGAGGGAGTCCTTGCTCGAGCCACCACTCGAGCTGCTGGTCACCGTGCTGAAGGCGCTGAACGCGAGAGTGCCGTAGATCACCGCCCGGCCAGCTGATGTCAATCGCTTCACCAGTCGTTTAGCGCCATCTTCGTCCGTGTGGCCCCAGATCGCCTGGCTGAGCTGCCAGAAGACCAGCGTCACCAGGCCGAGGGCGACGACCCACAACAAGATGCTGCCGACGGTGCCACCGGCCATCTCTCGTAGGGCGCCGGAGCTGCTGGCCGCTGACTTCTCCTGCCCCCACGCAATCTGTAGTGCAATCCAGGCGATGAGCAGGTGGACGATGCCGTACGACACCAGTCCGACGCGGACGCCGGTCTCGAACGCTTTGCTGTTCTGCACCTGGTGCGCGGCCTGCCGGCCTTGCTCCTGTGCGGACGTACCCGTCATGGCACCTCCTGGTCGGGCGGGCCCGCACTCAGGCGGAGCGGGCCTGGTCGGAATGTTCGCCTTCGGCAATCTCCTCAACCATCTTGGCGCAGAAGGCTGGCAGGTCGTCGGGCTTCCGACTGCTCACCAGCCCCGTGTCGACGTGAACCTCCTCGTTGACCCAGGTGCCGCCGGCATTGGTGATGTCGGTGCGGAGGCTTGGCCATGAGGTCAACGTGCGCCCTCGAAGAACGTCGGCTTCCACCAGCGTCCACGGGCCGTGACAGATGACCGCGACGGGCTTGGCCGCATCGAAGAACGACCTGATGAACGTGACAGCTTGGTCATCGGTGCGCAGCTGATCTGGGTTGGCGACACCGCCGGGCAGGACGAGGCCGTCGAAATCGTCGACGCTGACGTCGTCGAACGTTGCATCGACGTCGAACGACTCTCCCTTGTCGAGGTGGTTGAAGGCCTGGACCTGACCAGTCTTGGTGCTGATCAGCTTCGGTGTGCCGCCTGCCTGCTGGACGGCCGCCCAGGGCTCGGTCAGCTCAACCTGTTCGACGCCCTCGGTCGCTACGGCGAAGGCAACGGTCTTGCCTTGCAGTTGGGTACTCACGGGATAACTCCTCGGATCGAGTAACGGTTGCTGCCGTACCCGGGGTTGCAGTGTCAAAACGAGTAGGACCAGATCTGGCCCTGTCCGGGCGGTGCGGTCAGGCCGTGTTCGGCATTCCCGGCGGTCCGCCGGCAGCCAGGCGCTCATGCTTGATGTTGAGTCCGGCGAAGACCACGAGAGCGGCTACGGCCACCATGTAGATCGCCAAGTTGAATGCCTGGGTGGCGCCGTGAGTGAGCGCGATCTCCTGCGCAGCTGGCCCTCCTTGCAGCTCGGCCGCTTTGTCGATGATGCCGTTGGCGTAGACCGTGCCGAGTAACGCGATGCCCACTGCTCCGCCGACCTGCTGGACGGTGTTCAGCACCGCCGAACCGACACCCGAGTCCTGGTCATCGACACCACTCACCGCAGTGAGGGTCAATGACACGAACATCAGACCCATACCGCTCGCCATCACCAGTATCCAGGGCAACAGGTCAGTCAGATACGTCGAGTCGTACTCGAGCTGCGAGAAGCCCCACATCGCAACACTGGCGAGGACTCCACCTGAACCGGCGATCCAACGCGGGTCGACGCGTGAAGCCAACGCCGAGGCCGCCTGAGCCGACGCCACGATCGCGAAGCTGAACGGCAAGAAGGCAAGGCCTGCCCTGATCGGGCTGTAGCCGAGCACATTTTGGATGAAGAGCGACAAGAACAGGAACATCGAGAACATCGCTGCCCCGACCAGCAGCATCGAGACGAAACTGACCGCCCGAGTCCGATCGTTGAGGATGCGCAAGGGGAGCAGGGCGTGCGCGGACCTCGCTTCGATGAGCAAGAACGCTCCGATCAAGACGACCCCGGTGACGATCGGCGCAAGCGTCCAGAACTCGGTCCACGTGGCGGTCTGCTGCGTGACCGGATCAACTTGACCCTTGTGGTTGAAGCCGTAGACCAAGGCGACCAGACCCACGGTCGCGGTGACGGCACCGACGAAATCGAAGCGTCCGGGACGCGGCTCCGACTCGTTGAGGAACCGTGGGGCGAGCAGCGCGACGAACACGCCGATCGGGACGTTGATCAGCATCGTCCAGCGCCAGGACGCCTCGGTGAGCGCCCCGCCGAGGATGAGCCCGATCGCCGCGCCAGCTCCCGACATCGCGGCGTAGACGGCGAACGCCCGGTTGCGTGGCGGGCCCGCGGGGAAGGTCGTCGTGATCAATGCGAGCGCCGTCGGAGCGGCCGCAGCCGCGCCGAGGCCTTGCAGCGAACGCGCGGCGAGCAGCTGCCAGTCCGACTGCGCGATGCCGCCGAATAGAGAAGCCAGCGCGAAGATCAACACACCGGCCATGAAGACTTTGCGCCGGCCGAGAACGTCACCCATCCGACCGCCGAGCAGAAGCAGACCACCGAAAGCGATGCCGTACGCGGTGACGACCCAGGTGAGGTTGGAGTCGCTGAAGCCGAGGTCGGGCTGGATGAGAGGCAGTGCGATGTTGACGATGGTCGCGTCGAGCACAACCATCAGCTGCGCTGCGCTGATCAGCACCAGTGCCAGCCCGAGGTCGCGCTGTCGCGAACCGTCGGCGGCCTCCAACGGCGCCGGGCTCGCGGCCTGGGATTCGACAGACACGTAGGTCCTTTCGAAAGTCAGTGAGTGGGGCCGTCTGCTGTGCGACAAGCCGAGGGGATCACCACGTGGTCGATCACGCGACGCACGAAGCGATCATCGGTGGGGGAGCCGAGGGCGAACTCGTGAAAGCTGCACAACGCGGGCAGCACCGTGTAGACGAGGTCGAGGTCGACGTCCGCCGGGATCTCGCCACGGGTGCGGGCACGTTCGAACAGGGCGCGGGTGACCTGCATTCGCGGCGCGAGGAACCGTTCGCGGAACGCCGTCGAAAGCTCCTCGTCGGTGTGCAACGCCGTCATCACACCGCCCAGCACCGACATCGGTAGCTCGGCGGTCCAGCCCTTCTTGCCGCATGCGGTGGCTACGAGGTCTCCGCGCAAGGTGCCGGTGTCGGGGATCACTGTGGGGTCCGGAAGGCCCTTGCCGCGTGAGACCGCGTCGACAACGAGCTCGGCTTTGGTGGACCAGCGCCGGTAGAGGGTGGCCTTGCTGGCATGCGCCTCAGCGGCTACCTGGTCCATCGTCAGCCGGTCGTAACCGACGTCGGCCAGCACGCGTACTGCGGCGTCCAGCACCTCGCCCTCGCGGTCACCGGTGACGCGAGGGCGCCGCTGCTCGAGGCGCTGCTCGGCCGTAATCATGCCGCTCCCGGGTTTGTGGGGCCAGGATTGATACGAAACAGTTCCGTTCCATTAAGACCTTAGCGCCGCCCTGGTGCGCGCGCAAACCCATCGTCGGCAGCCACCCGGCTCCACCGCCCGAGCCGCTGGGACTGACATCTTTGCGATAACACGCGGCTGAGGGCACCCATGACGTCAGTCTCAGCTCCTGGATATCGTGGGGCAGCCAACCCGGCTGACTGGAGCCCTCAGCGCCAGCTCCCCGTTGGCACGGGGGAGGAGCCGCCATGCGTGGGAAACCGGAGCGGTCGCGAGACGAGCGATCGGCAGACGTTGGTGAGTTGCTGCCCACACTCACGTCGGACGAGACCAACGACGGGTGGGGCGAACCCACGCCGGACCGTGACGAGGAGTTACGCCGCGAAGTCCCGCCGCACCACAGCTGACCCGGCCGCAGAGTGAGCTCAGGTCAGCAGCACGCTCAGCTGCAGCCGCACCGCGGCGTCGGCGAGTCGTAAGGCGGACCCCTCCGGGACGGCCAGGATCAAGACAAGACCGTCGCTGACGGACAATGCATCGGCCGGCTTCTCGGGGAGCGAGACGACAGGTGCCCCGCGAGCCACGACGATGGCAGGAGCTCGGCCCTGAGGATCGGCACCGATCACGTCGACGACGTCGCCGACAGCGACCACGCTGCTCGCAGCCGGATCGGCAACCCGGATCATGGCCAGGACACTGTCCGCCGGGTATCCCTCGAGGAGCCCAGGCTGCACCAGGCGTACGTCGGTCAGCGGCTCACCGGCTCGCATCGGGCCGGCGACGGTACGGCCGAGCGGAAGTTCGTCGGCGCTGATGGCGGCGGCGGGAGCGGTTCCGCGTGGCCATGCCGAGGTGGTCAGGTCGCTGGTGCCCAACACGGCCCCGGCAGGGAGGTCCCGCGCAGCGACCACCACCGTGGTGACCGGAGGTGGCGGCGGCCGGGCCGCGGAGATTCCGCTGGCAACCGCAGCGGCTGCACAGATGGCGGCCAGCGGGCGTCGGCGCGCGGCGATTGCCCGGCGCAGGTCGGCGCGAAAGGAACGTAGGGCGGGCGCCTTCACGCCCCTCAACGTAGGTGTGACTCAGCCCCCGCGGAGGGCGTACACAGGACTCAAGCGGCTGAGCTCTTCCCGACGTCCTTGGCGCCAGCCGTCGCGGCTGGAGCATCTTTGGTTGCCTTGCCAGAATCCTTCGACTCCTTGGCAGCCGGCTTGCTCTCGCCATCGGTGCCGGCGTCGCGCTTGCCGTCGCCGTTGGATGCAGCCTTATCAGCGGCCGCTGCAGCGGCGGCGCGGCTGTCGGTGCGGTAGAAGCCCGCGCCCTTGAACACGACCCCGACGGCACCGAATACCTTGCGCAGCCGCCCCTCGCATGTAGGGCAAACCGTCAGCGTGTCGTCGCTGAACGACTGCTGGACCTCGAGGCCCTCGCCGCATGCGGTGCAGGCGTACTGGTAGGTGGGCACTGTCGCTGTCTCCTCGCTGGCACTCGATGACTTCGACTGCCAATTGTGCCGGATCCGTCAAGTCGGGGCGGCAATTGGCGGCCTTACGCTCGACGAGTGTGGTCGCGTCGACGTGCTCTGGCGACCGACCTTCCGCACTGGACGAAGCACCCGGCTGTCCCCGTGGTTCTGGCAGCGGGCCTTGCCGTGCTCGTCCGCGTGCCGCGGGTCGGCGCCCTCGCCTACCCCGACGAGGGCGGAGCCTTGTTGGTTGTCCGGCAGTGGCAGACCGAGGGGCCGGGGCTGTACGGGCCCTTGGAGGTGGACCGGCCACCGCTGCTGATGGCCTTCTGGCGGGTGGCCGCGGCCCTCGGGGGAGTCGAGCAGGCGCGCTGGCTGGTCTGTCCACTGGTCGCGACGTTGGTGCTCGCTGCGGGGTGGGCGGGCTGGCTGATCGGTGACGCCGAGGCGCGCGGTGGTCGGCGATCACTGTCGCCAGTTTGGCCGCCTCCCCGCTGATCGGCACCTGGGAGGTCAACGCCGAGCTCGTGGCCGCCCCGCTGATCATGCTGAGCTGCGCATTGATCCTGCTATCCATGGACCGAGCCCGAAACCAAGAATCGTATCGACGGTGGGCGCTGCTCGGCGGACTGATCGGATCGGGCGCGGTGCTTGTCAAGCAGAACCTCCTCGACTCACTCGTGTTCGCCGCGGTGCTGCTCGTCGCAAGCACGGCGCGAGGAACGCTGGCTCGTGCCGATGCCGCACGACTTGGTGGCTGGCTGCTCGCCGGAGTGATGCTGCCGCTAAGCGCCGCCGCGACGTGGGTGACCGTCTGGGGACCGGGGCTCGGCGCTCTCTGGGAGGCCCCTTATGGGTTTCGGTCCGCCGCGTTCCAGGTCGTCATGACCCAGAGCTTCACCTACCCCTGGGAGCGGCTGCAACTGCTGGGCCTTCTCAGCGTGGGAAGCGGAGTCGTAGTGCTGGCCGGTGTCTACCTCGGAGTTCAGCGGCGCTCTGGTCGGCGCGCCGAGCCTCTTTCTATCGCCGTGTCCGCCATGTTGGTGTTCGGCCTGCTCAGTGTGGGGCTGGGTGCCAGCTATTGGGGGCACTACCTGATCGAGCTCATTCCGGCGCTGGGTCTGGCCGCCGGCCACCTGTGCTTGACATCCGCCTCGACCCGTCGCTGGGCGGCGGTCACCGTCTGGTTCGTCGCCCTGTCCGCTGTCACGGCCAACGCAGTCGCGAGCACGGGCACCCTCGTTCCGTCACGCAAAGCCGACCAGGCCGTGGTCACGTGGTTGCGCTCGGCGGCCGAGCACACCGACTCGGTGGTGGTGGCCTATGGGCATCCCGACCTGATCGAGGAGGCCGGGCTCACCCCCACATATCGATATCTGTGGAGCCTTCCGATGCGCACGCTGGACCCGAAGCTGACCGAGCTGACCGCGGCGCTGCGTGATCGAAACGGCCCCACCTGGCTGGTGGCTTGGCACAACCTGAACTCATGGGACATCGACGAGGAAGGACGGCTCAGCCACCTGGTTGCGACGCGCTATCGGCCCGTCGCAACCATCTGTGGTGTCGAAGTGTTCCTGCGCGTCAGCGTCGATCGGGTGCTGCCACAGATGACCGCCGCCTGCGGGGAATGACCGGTTGGCAAGGCACAATGCCGGAGTGCGCCGCCGCCCCTGGAGCTATCTCGGCTACGCGGTGATCGTGGTGGTCATCCTCGCGGTGGCGGCGGCGGTGTACGTGGTCAGCTCGGTACGCCAGTCGTTCCCGCAGACATCCGGCGAGATCGTCGTACCCGGCTTGCGCGGGTCGGTCGAGGTGCTGCGCGACGGGGCCGGCATCCCGCAGGTGTACGCCGACGACGCCAACGATCTGTTCTTCGCACAGGGGTATGTGCACGCTCAAGACCGGTTCTTCGAAATGGACTTCCGTCGGCATGTGACGGCGGGGCGACTCAGCGAGCTGTTCGGCGAGGATGCGCTCGAGACAGACATGGTCGTGCGGACGCTGGGCTGGCGCCGCATCGCCGAGCGGGAGCTGGCTCGCCTCGAACCCGCAACCCTGCGCTACCTGCAGGCGTACGCCGATGGTGTCAACGCCTACATCGCGGGGAAGTCCGCGTCCGACCTGTCGTTCGAGTACGCGGTCTTGTCTGTGAGCGGACCGGACTACACGCCGGCGCGGTGGACTCCTGCCGACTCTGTGGCATGGCTGAAGGCGATGGCATGGGATCTGTCGAGCAACCTGTTCGACGAGATCGATCGGGTGCTGGCGACCCAGACGCTGTCGGCTGCCGAGATCGAGCAGCTCTATCCTCGCTATCCCTACGCCCGGAACGCGCCAATCCTGACGCAGGGGCGGGTGGTCGACGGCACCTTCAGACAGAGCGAGCGGCGACTACTGTTTCGGCCGCCCCCTGCGCTGTCCTCTCCTTCCGCGGGGCGCGGCAGCCTGGACGGTGTCCGGGCGGTGCTCGCCGGTCTGCCTGCCCTGCTGGGCACCGGCGACGGCATCGGGTCGAACTCCTGGGTGGTGTCGAGCCAGCGGTCTGCGACCGGCCGGCCGATCCTGGCCAACGACCCCCATCTCAGCCCGTCGATGCCGGGTATCTGGTACCAGATGGGCCTGCACTGCCGAGAGGTAAGCCGGCAATGTCCCTTCGACGTCTCGGGGTTCACGTTCTCTGGCATGCCAGGGGTGATCATCGGCCACAACGACTCCATCGCCTGGGGACTCACGACGATGTATGCCGACGTGGCTGACCTCTACCTTGAACGCGTCGATACCGCGGCCGGGACGTACCTCTACGACGGCGAGACGCGGCCGCTGCGCACTCGCGAGGAGACGATCCTCGTGGCCGGGCGGGACGACCCGGTGACGATCACGGTCCGCGCCACCCGGCACGGCCCGTTGCTCTCCGACGTCTTCGAGCCAGTGGGCGACACCGGGCGCCAGGCGGCTCGCGTCATGACCGGTTCGAGCTCGGACGGGGAGCCGTATGCCGTCGCCCTGCGATGGACCGCGCTGCAGCCCGGAGGCACTATGGATGCCGTCATCGGCATCGACCGGGCCCGGACCTGGACTCAGTTTCGCGAGGCGGTCCGTTCCTTCGCCGTACCGTCGCAAAACCTCGTCTACGCCGATGTCCGCGGTCACATCGGCTATCAGGCACCTGGTCAGATCCCGATCCGCGCCGCCGGGGACGGTCGATGGCCGGTACCGGGCTGGACCTCGCGATATGCGTGGACGGGCTACGTCCCGTTCGAGGCGTTGCCATCGGTGCTCGACCCCGACGCCGGGTACATCGTGACCGCCAACCAGGCGATCACCGCCCCCGGCTATCCATACCGGCTGACGAGCGACTCGGCGTACGGCTACCGCAGCCAGCGCATCATCGACATGCTGACTTCGCAGCCTCGACACGACATCGCCGACATGACCGCTATGCAACTCGACACCTACAACCCCAATGCGGCCGCGCTCGTCCCGTACCTGCTGGCGATCGAGCTCCCGACTCCCTACTACCGCGCCGGCCAGCGGCTGCTGCGCGACTGGGATCTCAGGCAGCCGGCCGACTCCGGGCCTGCCGCGTACTTCAACGCAGTATGGCGCGACCTGCTGCGCCTTACCTTTCATGATCAGCTGCCGGAGGAGGTGTGGCCGACCGGGGACGAGCGGTGGTTCGAGGTGATCCGCAGGCTCCTGGCCCAGCCGGACAGCGTGTGGTGGGACGACGTCACCAGCACTGAGGTACGCGAGACCCGTGACGATGTCCTCCTAGCGGCGCTGGAACAGGGCCGGGACCAAATGACCGAGCTGCAGGCGCGGGACCCAGAGAAGTGGTCCTGGGGTCATCTGCACCGTCTGGAACTGGTCAACCCTGCGCTCGGGAAGTCGGAGATCGGTGCGGTCCGGGCATTGTTCAACCGTGGCTCGTACCAAGTGGGCGGTGGTGGCGGCCTGGTCGATGCCACGGCGTGGGACGCGGCGGAGGGGTTCGCCGTGACCGCCCTCCCGGCGATGCGGATGGTGGTGTCGATGGCCGACCTCGACGACTCGCGCTGGGTACAGCTGACGGGGCAGTCCGGACACGCGTACCACGCCAACTACGTCGACCAGACGCAGCTATGGGTCGATGGAGAAACACTCGGCTGGCCGTTCAGTCGGGCGGCCGTCGAGGCAACCACCGAGGACCGGCTGCTGCTGGTGCCCGAGGCGGCAGGGTGATCGGATGTCCCGTTACCACGTGCACGTGGTAACGGGGCACTTCCAACGGGTTCGAACCCATGGGAAGTGACCCTCAGCCATAGGAAGTACGGCTGCAATGGTGGCTCAACGCAAGCGCAGCGTCCGCGAGGGGGTAACGACCACGTCGACAGGCTGGTCGTGCGCCGACCTCGGCACCGACTCCACGACCTCGTCGTCGTGTAGCAACAGACAGCGCAGCGGGTGCGCGCCACACCGGGACAGTGCCCGGTCGTAGTAGCCGCCGCCGCGGCCGAGGCGCCCACCGCTCGGATCGGCCGCCAGTCCTGGGCAGACGATGACCTCGGCATCGCTCACCGCTTCGACGCCGAGCCGGGCTCCCGGAGGCTCGAGCAGGCCGAGGACGGCCGGGCGCAGGGTTCGCAGATCGTCGAGTTGGGCCCAGTCGAGGTCGCGGTCGGGGCGGACCACCGGCAGCAGGACCCGGTGGCCGCGATGCAGGAGGGTGACGAGCAGCGGTCGAGTCCCCGGCTCGTGCCCGACGGAGACGTACGCCGCAACGGTCGAGCTCGGTCGCAGCTCTGGCAACGCGAGCACGTGCTCGGCGAGTGCCTCGGCGTCGGCCACGAGCTGCTCGCCTGTCCGAACGGTCCTCGCGGCAGTGATCTCGGCGCGCAGCCGTCCCTTCGCCTCGGCAAGCACGCTCATCAGGCCAGCGTAGGGACGAGCGCCGTGCGTCGGGCAGCCGACGCCGATGCAAACTACGATGCGGCGCATGAGTGCCCACGGGCTGGAGTTGGCCCGCCAGCACATGGCGGCGGCCGGTGTGCGTCCGCGGGCGATCGATGTCTTCGCGTACTACTACGGCCAGCTCGAGAGCGGCGCGACGGGCATGATCGCTGAGGCCGACGTCGAGCCTTTGGTCGACCCACCTCGACTCGGTGACATCGAGCCCAATGAGGACGGGGCTCGCGAGGCCCTCGCGGCGACGGTGATCCTGAAGCTCAACGGGGGGCTGGGCACGTCGATGGGGATGGACCGGGCGAAGTCGCTGCTCCCGGTGCGCGATGGGCTGAGCTTTCTCGACGTGATCGCCAGACAGGTGCTCGACGTCCGCGAGCGGTACGGCGTCTCGTTGCCGCTGCTGTTCATGGACAGCTTCCGCACCCGCGATGACACTCTGGCCGCGTTGGCGGCGTACCCGGATCTGCCGGTCGACGGACTGCCCCTGGACTTCATGCAGAACCAGGAGCCGAAGCTGCTTGTCAGCGATCTCACCCCGGTCTCGTGGCCAACCGACCCGGCGCTGGAGTGGTGCCCACCCGGTCACGGCGATCTCTACACGGCACTCGATGTCTCCGGCGTGCTGTCGATGCTTACCGCCGCCGGCTTCCGTTACGCCAGCGTGTCGAACTCCGACAACCTCGGGGCAGCTCCTGATCCCACGATCGCGGGTTGGTTCGCCGACAGCCGTGCCCCCTACGCCGCCGAGGTGTGCGTCCGCACGCCAGCCGATCGCAAGGGCGGCCACCTCGTCGTCCGCCGCAGCGACGGACGGTTGATCCTGCGCGAGACCGCGCAGACCCTGCCGGAAGATGCTGAGGCGGCCGCTGACGAGACCCGGCATCGTTTCTTCCATACCAACAACCTGTGGTTCGACCTTGCTGCGCTGACCGACGTGCTGCGAGCACGGGCGGGCGTGCTGGGGCTGCCGCTGATCCGCAACCGCAAGACCGTCGACCCGAGCGATTCATCGTCGCCGGAGGTGGTGCAGATCGAGTCCGCGATGGGGGCGGCGATCGAGGTGTTCGAGGGAGCCCAGGCGCTCCAAGTCGACCGATCGCGTTTCGTGCCGGTGAAGACGACCAACGACCTTCTCGTGCTGCGGTCGGACGTCTACGCCCTCGGCGAGACATATGCCTTGGAACGGCAACGCGATTCCACCCCGCTCGTGGACCTCGACGACACCTACTACAAGACAATCGGTGGCTTCGAACCCCGCTTCGCCGCTGGAGCACCGTCCCTGGCAGGTGCCCGATCGTTGCGTGTCCGAGGCGACTGGACGTTCGGCTCCGACGTGATCGTCGTCGGCGACGCGCGGCTCGTGGACAACGGATGCCCGTCCCGAGTCCCCGACGGCGCGTGTCTGCGCGGTTAGGCTGGCGGTATGGCTTCGGAGACAGTGGCTGAGCCCACGACGGCGCCGCGGTCGGTCGACGAGCACCTGAGCCGGATCATCGAGATGATCTCGCCCCTGCAGTCGTACGACCAGTCGCTCCTCGAGGCGCACGGCCTGCCGGCATGTGAAGACGTCCTCTCCCCGATTGCACTGCCGCGCTTCGACAACTCCGCGATGGACGGGTACGCCGTCCGGCGTACGGACGTCGAAGGCGCCAGCGACGAGTCGCCTATTCACCTGCCGGTGGTGGGCGAGTCGGCCGCCGGCTCCGCCAAGCCGTATGCATTGGCACCCGGCACCTGCCTGAAGATCATGACTGGCGCGCCCATGCCGGCCGGCGCGGACGCCGTCGCGCCGATCGAATGGACCGACGGTGGTCGGGCGACCGTGCGCATCTTCACGACGCCGCACCCGGGCCAGTACGTGCGCCGCGCTGGTGAGGACGTCTGGGAGGGTGACCTGATCGTGGCCGAAGGCGTCGTCTTAGGCCCGCGCCACATCGGGTTGCTCGCCTCGGTGGGGCGGGCGCAGATCCGCGCGCGACCCCGGCCGCGGGTGGTGGTCCTCTCCACGGGCAGCGAGCTGCGAGACCCGGGCACGGGGCTGGGGTTCGACTCGATCTACGACGGCAACAGCTTCATGCTGGCAGCGGCGGCGCGGGCCGCCGGTGCCATCGCGTACCGCGTCGGCATCGTCAGCGACAACCCGCAGGACTTCTCCGATGCGTTGTCCGACCAGCTGGTACGTGCGGACGTCGTGGTTACCAGCGGTGGTGTCAGCAAAGGCGAGTACGACGTGGTGAAGGACGTGCTGAGCCGGCTCGGAACCGTCGAGTTCTGCGAGGTCGCGATGCAGCCCGGCAAGCCGCAGGGATTCGGCCGGGTCGGTGAGGACGGCACCCCGATCTTCACGCTGCCCGGCAACCCGGTGTCGGCGTACATCTCATTCGAGGTGTTCGTCGCCCCCGCGCTGCGGCGCATGATGGGCCGGCTTCCGTACCGACGCCCGCTGGTTCAGGCCACGCTGACCGCGGACGTGCGCTCGATCCCGGGGCGGCGGCAGTTCGTGCGGGCGTGGTTCGAGGTGACTGCTCGCGGCGCGACGGTGTCACCGGTGGGTGGTCACGGGTCGCACCTCGTCGGCGACTTGGCGCGGGCGAATGCGCTCGTGGTCGTGGCCGAAGACGTCACGTCGTTGTCGGCCGGCGAGGTCGCTGGCGTCATGGTCTTGGACAGAGACAGCTGAGGTGACCGGTGCCGGACACGCGAAGCAGTGACGTTCCCGCGGGGCTGACCCATGTCGACGAACACGGAGCAGCTCGGATGGTCGACGTCTCGGCCAAGCCGGTTACCGGACGAGAGGCTCGGGCCAGCGCGCGGGTACTGCTGAGCGAGCAGGTCATCGGAGCGCTGCGCGGTCACGGGGTGCCCAAGGGTGACGCCCTCGCGGTCGCCCGGATCGCCGGAATCATGGCGGCCAAGCGGACGCCTGACCTGGTGCCGCTGTGCCATCCGTTGTCGATCAGTGGCGTCACCGTCGACCTCGAGGTGGCCGACGACGCAGTGATGATCTGGGCGAGCGTGCGTACGTCGGATCGCACCGGGGTCGAGATGGAGGCGCTGACGGCGGTCAGCGTCGCCGCGCTGGCGATCTACGACATGGTCAAGGCGATGGATCGGGCGGCTGTCATCACCGACGTCAGGGTCGATTCGAAGTCCGGTGGCGACAGCGGCGACTGGTCGCGCGCCGACTGACGTCGAGCTGGAGGAGCTGCAGTGGAGCGAGACGACGAACGGCAACCCTTGCGCGCTCGGGTGATCACCGCCTCCAACCGGGCGGCCGCCGGGGTGTACGCCGACACGGCAGGTCCGCAGCTCAGCGCCCGGCTGCGCGAGTGGGGTTTCGAGGCGTCCGATCCCGTCGTGGTGCCAGATGGCGAACCACTGCAGGAGGCACTCATGGCAGCGGTTGCCGCCAGTTTCGATGTCGTGCTCACCACCGGCGGGACGGGGATTTCCCCGACCGACGAGACGCCGGAGCGCACCGCCGCAGTTCTCGACTACCAGATTCCGGGCATCGCGGAGGCCATCCGGGCGTACGGCGTGGGGCAGGGCGTGCCGACGGCAATGCTGTCGCGCGGTATTGCTGGCGTCGCAGACCGCACCGTGGTGGTCAACCTGCCCGGCTCGCCGGGGGGCGTCAAGGACGGCCTGCGGGTGCTGGAGGGTGTCCTTCGCCATGCGGTCGAGCAGGTCCGTGGGGGTGACCACCCCTGAGGGCCGGTTGGCCGGCCGTGCTACGCCACGACCGGGTGGTGCTGCGACCGATCCGCCAGCGCGATGCGCCCGCCTGGCGGGAGGTCCGGGCCCGCAATGCGGACTGGCTCCGGCCGTGGGAGGCAACGCTGCCGCCTCAGTCTGCGGCCGTGGTGTCGTCGTTCGCGGCGATGGTGCGAGACCTGCGCCGCCTGGCCCGCCGGGGGCACGGGATGCCGTTCGTCATCATCGTCGACGACCAACTCGTCGGACAAGTCACGGTGAGCGCCATCGCCCGGGGGTCGGCCCGTTCGGCGCAGCTGGGTTATTGGATCGACTCGCGCTACGCCGGTCGGGGTCTGATGCCGGTGGCGGTGGCCCTCGTCATCGACCACTGCTTCGAAGTGGCGGGATTGCACCGCGTCGAGATCGCCATCCGGCCGGAGAACACGGCGAGCCTGCGAGTAGTAACCAAGCTGGGACTACGACGCGAAGGTCAGGCACCGCGCTACCTCCACATCAATGGTGACTGGCGCGACCACGTGATCTTCGCGCTGACTGTGGGGGAGGTGCCGCACGGCGTACTAACCCGGTTGCTCGAATCCTGATCTCATCAGCCACTCAAGTTCTGCCTCGACACACCGGGCACATGTGTGTCACCCGCCTGGCGACGGCTTACGGTTCCGGTGTGGGTACCGGTCTGATCTACGGCGCGATCGTTGTCATCTGGGCCGCCTTTCTCGTGCCGTGGGCACTTCGACGGTACGACGAGGCCTCCCACACCCGTTCGATCGAATCGTTCTCCACGGCCATGCGGGTGTTGGGCAGAAGTGACCAGCCGCGTCCCGCCGTGCAAGCCGCTGCGCCACCGGCGGCTGCCGAGGTGAATGTTCGGCCGGCTCGCACGGCGGCTGCCCGGCGCCGGTGGACGCTGCTGGTGTTGCTCATCCTGACTGTCGGAGTGGCCGTGCTCGGCGTGCTGGCCATCGTCCCGCTGTGGCTGGTCATCGTGCCGGCAACGCTCATCGGCGCCTTCTTGGTGGTCTGCCGGCGCCAGGTCCGCCGTGCGGACGAGGCCGGCTGGATCGAGCAGCGCGAGGCATCCGCGCAGTACGGGAAGCTTCCCGGTACTCCGCCGCGGCGGGCCGCTCGGATCGACTCCGCGTACGGCGGGCTGCGGCCGCCAGCGGGTGACCCCCCGAACGACGACCCGACGGTGGTCCTGTCGGAGGCGCAAATGGCGGCGGCACTCGTCGAAACGGACGCGGTGGTGGTCCCGGTCGCGACAAGCGACGGCACGTCTTTGTGGGATCCGCTTCCGGTTACCTTGCCGACATACGTCTCCAAGCCGCGCGTCCCGCGGACGATCCGCAACATCGACCTGGGGGAGCCGGGCACGTGGACGTCGGGGCATCTCGAGAGTGAGCCCACCGCGCTGCCTCAGGACGCGGAGCAGGGTGACGAGGCGCCCGAGGACGACCGCGCCGTCGGTACCTGATCGCAGCCGTAATCGCCACCAAACCTGAGCCGCCAACCCCCTTGCATCATCCGCAACTCATAGTCCTTTCTCGAACCCGGAGCCGTTGAACGCTGCGTGTTATCGTGTGGCGCCGTCCAAGGGGCTGTGGCGCAGTCCGGTAGCGCACCTCGTTCGCATCGAGGGGGTCAGGGGTTCGAATCCCCTCAGCTCCACCAAACATGCAGGTCAGGGTTCGTGCCCGCCGTCCTTACCCAGGAGGACGGA
>JACCYJ010000117.1 GCA_013696555.1 Nocardioidaceae bacterium
CGCGTCGACTCACCACCGACATCGAGGATGTCGGCACCGTCCGCCAGCAGCTGCAAGCCG
The DNA here is from genome assembly GCA_013696555.1 of Nocardioidaceae bacterium. Lineage (GTDB taxonomy): Bacteria > Actinomycetota > Actinomycetes > Propionibacteriales > Nocardioidaceae > JACCYJ01. Next base: position 61 of record JACCYJ010000117.1, read on the forward strand.
TGCTTCACCGCCGCGACCGGCTCCGACCACAGGCCGCCGTCGGAGAAGGAGTCCGGCGTGACGTTGACGATGCCCATGACCAGGCACCGACCGAGGTGGGGGATCTCGCCCATCGCTCAGCGGCCGATGAGGCTCATCGCCTCGGCCCGGGTGGCGGTGTCTCGCAGCTGACCGCGCACCGCGCTGGTGACGGTCTTGGCGCCGGCCTTGCGGACGCCGCGCATCGTCATGCACAGGTGCTCGGCCTCCACGACGACGAGCACGCCGCGGGGTTCGAGCAGCTCCACCAAGGAATCCGCCACCTGGGTGGTCAGGCGCTCCTGCACCTGCAGCCGACGGGCGTACGCATCGACCAGCCGGGCCAGCTTGGACAGCCCGGTGATCCGCCCCGCTTCACCAGGGATATAGCCCACGTGGACCAGGCCGGTGAACGGCAGCAGATGGTGCTCGCACATCGACCACAGCTCCAGGTCCCGGACGAGCACCATCTCGTTGTGCCCGATGTCGAATGTTGTGCTCAGCACCTGTTCGGGGCGGACGTGCATCCCGGCCAGCATCTCGGCGTAGGCGCGAGCCACCCGCGCCGGTGTGTCCTGCAACCCCTCGCGCTCGGGATCTTCACCGACCGCGGCCAAGAGCTCCCGAACCGCGGCCGATGCTCGCTCGAGGTCGAACTCTCTCGGCCGCCACGTGGGCAGCGAGATGGGCTCGACCATGTCAGCAGCCTGTCAGGAATCAGGTGTCGGCGGCTGCGGAGTACCGCCGGCGGGGTTGGGAAACGTGCCGCCGTGTGTGTCGCCATCGGCTCCGGGCGCCAACACCACAGCACCCTCCTCGCGGTGCCCGGCGCCGTTCTGCCCGGCCTTCTCCTTGGGCGTGATCACCGGCGGGATCGTCGACGGCTTACGGCGCGGCGAGCCGGTCCACGCCGGTCGTCGGCCACTTCGGCGCAGTGCCTCGAAGATGCCTGCCACCTCCGCCTTGTCCAGCGTCTCCTTCTCCAACAGCTCCAACACCAGCTCGTCGAGGATGTCCCTGTTGGCGACCAGGATGTCGAAGGCCTCCTGGTGGGCGGTGCTGATCAGCGTCTGCACCTCGGAGTCGACGGTGGCCGCGACGTCCTCGGAGTAGTTACGGGTGTGGCCGATGTCGCGACCCAGGAACGGCTCGCCGTTGGATTCGCCGAACTTGATGGCGCCGAGCCTCTCGGTCATGCCGTACTGCGTCACCATGGCGCGGGCCAGCGCGGTTGCCTTCTCGATGTCGTTGGCGGCACCCGTGGTGGGGTCGTGGAACACCAGCTCCTCGGCGGCGCGGCCGCCCATCATGTACGCCAGCTTGTCGAGCATCTCGCTGCGGGTGGTGGAGTACTTGTCCTCGTCGGGCAGCACCATCGTGTAGCCCAGCGCCCGGCCGCGCGGCAGGATGGTGATCTTGTGGACCGGGTCGCTGCCTGGCAAGGCGGCTGCTACGAGGGCGTGGCCACCTTCGTGGTAGGCGGTGATCTTCTTCTCCTGCTCGCTCATCAGCCGGGTGCGCTTTTGCGGGCCGGCGATTACCCGGTCGATGGCCTCGTCCAGCGAACTGTCGTCGATCAGCTTCAGGTTGAGGCGCGCGGTGAGCAGCGCCGCCTCGTTGAGGACGTTCGCGAGATCCGCGCCGGTGAAACCAGGCGTCCGCCGCGCCACCGACTTCAGGTCGACGGTGGGCGACATCGGCTTGCCCCTGGCGTGCACCTCCAGGATGCGGGTCCGGCCGGCGAGGTCAGGAGAGTCCACGGCAATCTGACGGTCGAAGCGACCCGGGCGCAGCAGCGCCGGGTCGAGAACGTCGGGTCGGTTCGTGGCAGCGATCAAGATGACGCCGCCGCGTACGTCGAAGCCGTCCATTTCGACCAGCAACTGGTTGAGCGTCTGCTCCCGTTCGTCGTGCCCGCCACCGAGCCCGGCACCGCGGTGGCGACCCACGGCGTCGATCTCGTCGATGAACACGATGGCCGGCGCGTTCTCCTTGGCCTGCTCGAACAGGTCACGTACGCGGCTGGCACCGACTCCGACGAACATCTCGACGAAGTCCGATCCGGAGATCGAGTAGAACGGCACGCTAGCTTCGCCGGCCACCGCTCGGGCAAGGAGTGTCTTGCCGGTGCCCGGTTGTCCGTAGAGCAGCACCCCCTTGGGGATTTTGGCGCCGACGGCGTGGAACTTGGCCGGCTCCTGGAGGAACTCCTTGATCTCGCTGAGCTCCTCGATCGCCTCGTCGCAGCCGGCGACGTCGTCGAAGGTGGTCTTCGGCATGTCCTTGGTGATGAGCTTCGCCTTCGATTTGGCGAACTGCATCACCCGGCTGCCGCCGCCCTGGACCTGGTTGAGGAAGAACAACAACAGACCGAAGATCAACAAGATCGGCAGGAGGTTGAGCAGCAGGCTTCCCAGGATGCTCGGCGAGGGAACCTCGACGTCGTACTTCTCGATGTTGCCGGCCCGCACCTGGTTCTGCGCCTGGGTGACGAGGGCAAAGCCCTGATCCCCGAGCCACTTGGCCTCCACCTTGTCGTCATTGGTCAAGGTGGCGCGGATGTCCTGGTCGCCTTCGACGAACAGGATCTCGCTCACGTCCCCGTCGTTGATGTGCTTGACCATCTCGGCGGTGTTGATCTGCTCGTACCCGTTGTTGGACGAGACGTACTGCAAGATTGCGAGCACGGCGAAGATCCCGACCGCGATCCACAGCCAGGGCCCTCTGAGCATGCGTTTGACGTTCATGGTTGCGGGGATCGCCCCGCTCCTCCTACCGCCTTCGGGTGCCGACCCCTCGCAGCGCCGACATCATCTGTCACCTACAACGAACGAGGACAGGCACGGTGTTCCCGCCGACGCTCCCCTGTCCAGTGTCTCGCAGGCGGCTCAGGAATACACGTGGGAGGCCAAGGTCGCGATCTGGCGCAGGTTGCGGTACCGCTGGTCGTAGTCAAGGCCGTACCCGACGACGAACTCGTCGGGTATCTCGAACCCGACATAGTTGACCTTGACCTGCATCCGCTGGGCATCCGGCTTGCGTAGCAGCGTGAAGATCTCGACCGAGGCCGGCCCGCGCGAGGACAGGTTCGAGATCAGCCACGACAAGGTGAGTCCGGTGTCGACGATGTCCTCCACCACGAGCACATGCCGGCCGGTGATATCGGTGTCGAGGTCCTTGAGGATGCGCACCACTCCGGAGGAGGTCGTCCCCGACCCGTACGAGGAGATTGCCATCCAGTCCATCTCGATGTGGCGGTCCAGTGACCGGGCGAGGTCGGCCATCACCATGACGGCGCCCTTGAGGACCCCGACGAGCAGCAGATCCTTGCCCTCGTAGTCGCGCTCGATGTCGCGGCTCAGCTCGGCGAGCCGGTCGCTGATCTCCTCCGGGGTGATCAGGGTCTTGGCGAGGTCGCTCTCGAGATCGGAGGCGTCCACCGGGTCAGCCTGCCACACCATCAGCTTCGAACCGCAGTCGATCCGCCGCCCGCACCACCCGTACCCGACCGGGCAGGTCGACTCCGGCCTGACCGTGCCAGTCGTCGATCAGAGCCGAGATCGCGGCGACATGGCCTGCGGTGAGCGCGCTGGCCGGGCATCGGGCCGCGAGCGCCGCATTCCGCAGGACCCGGGAGCGCAGCGCCACCGGCGTGTCCCGGAGCACGTCGATGCGCCAGGCCGCGTCACCGGCTGCGGCCTGGACACCTACCTCGACGGCTTGCGCATCGAGCAGATCGGCGTCGGCTCGGGCGAGGGCCGCGGTGCGGGCCAGTCCGAGGGCGATGCCCGGCCCGAGCTCCTGCTCCAGGACGGGCAACAGCCGAGCGCGTACCCGAGACCGGGTGTACGCCGGATCGGCATTGTGCGGGTCGTCGTACCAGGTCAGCCCGCGGGCCCGGCAGATCGCCTCGGTCTGGGTACGGCGCAGGGCAAGGAAAGCCCTGCGCAGCAGGCCGTCATGCGTCGCCATGCCAGCCAGGGAACGCGTTCCCGACCCCCGGGTCAGGCCGAGCAGCACGTTCTCGGCCTGGTCGTCGAGGGTGTGGCCCAATAAGAGGGCAGCCGCACCACGTGCCTGCGCCACGTCCCGCAGGGCGGCATGCCGGGCATGCCGGGCGGCAGCTTCCGGGCCGCCTCCGGTGCCGACCTGCACCGCGACGATATCGACCGGATCGGCGCCCAGCTGGCGGGCCTGCCCCGCGGCGCTCGCCGCGACGACGGCGGAGCCCGGTTGCAGCTGGTGGTCGACCACGACGGCCCCCCAGCCGAGCTGGGCTCGCGGCGCCTCGAATGCCGTGACGGCTGCGAGCGCCACCGAGTCGGGGCCACCGCTGAGTGCAACCAGAACCAACGCTCCCGGTTCGAGGTCTGACAGCGTGGAGCGTACGAGCAGCCTGGCCTGTGCCACCGCCGAATCGAGCCGAGGTCTCACGGCGCGGCCTAACCGTGGACGCGGGACACCCACGTCGCCGGCGCGAGGATCTCTTGCCGGGTCGGCAGCGCCTCCGGCGACGACCAGACGGCGTTGAGCCCGGTCATGCCGACGGCGTCGACGACGCCTCGGACGAACACCGCACCTTCGGCGTACTGCTTCATCTTGATATCCAGTCCGAGCAGCCGACGAAGCATCTGGTCGAGCCCTGACGAGCCCTTGCGACGGCGGTTGAAGCGTTCGCGAATGGTGTCCACCGTCGGGATGACGCTGGGGCCAACGCCGTCCATGACGACGTCTGCATGGCCCTCCAGCAGGGACATCACCGCGGTCACGGAATCGATCACCTGCCGCTGCTCGGGGTTGGTGACGATCTCGACGAGCGACGACTCGGAGTCGCCGCGCAGCACCCGGACGATCTCGCCGAGGCTGTCGCCCAGGAGACTGCGCAGCCGGTCCGGGTCGACGTCGGTCGCCTCGACGAACGAGCCGATCAGGCCCAGCAGGTGGTCGCGCAGCCAGGGGACCGCAGTGAACTGGACCCGGTGGGTCTCTTCGTGCAGGCACACCCAGAGCCGGAAGTCGCGTGGGTCGGCGTCGAGCTCCCGCTCGGTGGAGACGATGTTGGGGGCCACCAGGAGCAGCCGCCCGGTGGTCCCGGGGCCACCGTCCCAGAAGGGGTCGAACTGCCCGAGGACCTTGTGTGCCAAGAACGCGAGCAGCGCGCCCGCCTCTGCACCGGTGACCCGTGAGCCGACCATGGTCACCAGAGGGTTCGGCGCGTCATGCGAGTTGGCGACCTTTTCGAGGAGCGGGGTCATGATCGTCGCGAAACCGTCGGCGTTTGCCTGGACCCAGCTCTGCCGGTCGACCACCAACACGGGCGCGGTGGCCGAGCGAGCGTGCAGGCCGGTGTGCTCACGTACGTGACCCTCAGCGAGCAACGCGTCGGCGCGCAGCTCCGCCACGACCTGCGCCGCCTCGTCGGGCGGCAGCTCCGGGCCCGGCCGCAGGAGTCGGCGAGCGGTCTGGACCGCGAAGTCCCAGTCGACAGCTTCCATGGTGCAACCCTACGGGGACGCAGCGCAGCCACACACGGTCAACGTTGCCACGATCCGATCCAGCTGCTCGCGGGCGTCCAGGGTGTCACGGAGCGGCACCCGGTCGGCGATCGCCACGAAGGCCAGCTCGGTGCCGTCGACGTCGACGGTTGTCCCGGCCAGGGCGTGGACGCCGGACAGCGTCCCGGTCTTCGCCCGGGCAACGCCGCGACCCGCAGCCGAAGCCGGCTCGGTGAACCGGTAGGCGAGACTGCCGGTGAAGCCGGCGACCGGGAGGTCGGTGACGACACCTCGCAGCAGCGATCTCTCGGGGTCAGCGCTTCGCCGGAAGATCTCGACCAGGGCTGCCAGGGTGACCCGGTTGGCACGCGACAGGCCGCTCCCGTCGTACAGGACCACGCCGTCCTGCGGCACCCCGAGACCGGCGAGCACCTCCCGCACTGCAGCCGCGCCGCCGAGGAACGACGCGGTTCGCCCGGTGGCGAGGGCGACGTGCCGCAGCAGCACCTCCGCACCCTCGTTGTCGCTGACCTCGAGCACGTACTGGACGATCTGTGCCAGCGCCGGGCTCTCGACCCGCGCCAGCTCGGTATCCGCCTCCCCAGCGATCACCGCCACCGGGCTGCCCACGATCCGGATTCCCTGCGCCGCCAACGCGGCGCCGAACTGTTGTGCGGCGGAGAGCGCCGGATCCGGGACGCGTTCACCGGTCTCGGCTGGCCCCAGCCCCTGGTCCACCCACAACGCGCTTATCGGACTCACGACGTCGCCGGGGATATAGTCGCGCTCCCATGTCGGGTTGACCGCGGGGCCGGCAAACAGGCTGGCGTCATAGCCGATGCTCACCCGCCGCGTCCCCTCCGCCCGCAACGCTCGGACCGTTTCGCGAACCAACGCACTCAGCGTTGCGGGGCGAGGAAGGGTACCGCTGGCCGGGGCCGGCTCCTCTCCGGCCAGCAGCGGGTCCCCGCCACCAACGAGAACGAGACGCGGGACCGGTGCGCTCGACGTCGCGGACTGGAGGACCTTCGTCGCGAAGCGGGTGTCCGCAGGGATGGTCTCGAGCGCCGCCAGAGCCGTGAAGAGCTTGGTCGTGGAAGCCGGGATGTACGACCGGTCCTGACCGACCGTCCACAGTGCTCGATCGTTGCTGAGGTCGTAGACGATGAATCCGCGGTGCCTGCCGAGGTCGTTGTCGCCGAGTAACGGACCGACCCGAGCTCGGAGTGCGGGCACGTCCACGGCGGTACCCGGCGGCGCGAGCAGCACCGGCCGGGCTACGCGGGCTGCGGGGAGGTCGAGCCCTTCCCGGACCCCCGGCAGCGGGGCGCCGCCGGCACCGGTTGGGGAGACGGCCAGGAGCAGCAGAGCGACGAGACCAGACACGCGGCGGTGTCGGCTCATGATGCGCTCCTGTCGAGACTGAGGTCCGTGACACCCTGAGCCCCATGCAGTTCGACGTCACTGTGGAGATTCCCAAGGGTCATCGCAACAAGTACGAGCTCGACCACGCCACCGGACGGATCCGGCTGGACCGTACTTTGTTCACCGCAACCCAGTACCCCGCCGACTACGGCTTCATCGAAGACACGCTCGGGCAGGATGGCGACCCGCTCGACGCGCTGGTGTTGCTGGCGGAACCGACGTTCCCAGGTTGCCTGATCAGCTGCCGGGCGATCGGGATGTATCGGATGACCGACGAGGCCGGCGGGGACGACAAGGTGTTGTGTGTGCCGGCCAGTGACCCGCGTCAGGAGCACCTTCGCGACATCCACCACCTGCCGGAGTTCCAGCGGCTGGAGATCCAGCACTTCTTCACGATCTACAAGGAACTCGAGCCCGGAAAGTCGGTGGAGGGGGCCACCTGGGCGGGTCGGGCCGAGGCCGAAGCCGAGATCGAGGAGAGCCGGCGCCGCCACGAGAGGCCTCCCGACTCCTGATCGGCCTCCTCGCGCCTCAGACGCGGGTGAAGAGGTCCGGGGTGATCCAGTAGTACATCGACACGATCTCCACGCCGCGGCCCGGACGCGGCGCATGGACCATCATGCCGTTCCCGAGGTACAGCGCTACGTGGTAGATCGTGCTCGGATCACCGTTCCCGCTCCAGAACAGCAAGTCGCCTTGGCTCAGTGAGGACGAGGAGATCGGCGTAGTCGCGTCGTACTGGGCCACGCTCCAGTGCGGCAGCGTGACACCGGCCGCTGCCCAGGCGCCCATTGTCAGCCCCGAGCAGTCCCAGGCATCCGGTCCCGCTGCTCCCCAGACGTACGGCTCGCCCAGCTGCGCCCGGGCGAAGTCGATCGCCGTGCTTGCACCCGTTGCCGGCGGAGGTGGGACCGGTGCCGGCCCGGGTGCCGGCCCGGGTGTTGGGTCGGGCTCAGGTTGCGGCTGGGGTTGTGGCTCCGGTTGGGGTTGCGG
>JACCYJ010000008.1 GCA_013696555.1 Nocardioidaceae bacterium
TGTACTTCAAGGACTTCAACTCGGGCGCGATGATCCAGAACATCGTCGACCGGGCCAAGAAGATGGCGATCAAGGATCTCATCGACATCGGGCAGAAGGGTCTCCGGGTTCACCACCTGCTGCAAGCGTGCATCGACGAGTTCAAGGAGAACGAGGACCTCCCCAACACGACCAACCCAGACGACTGGGCGCGGATCTCGGGCAAGAAGGGCGAGCGGATCGTCTTCATCCGCACGCTCGTCACGGGCAAGGAAGGCACGGAGCCGGGTCGCTCGATCGAGACCGTTGCCAATACCGGGCAGTACTTGTAGGCCGTGGCGACCGAGCCGGAGTCCCTGGGTCGCGACCTGGAGGCGACGCTCGCCGCGCGGGCGGAGCTCGGGCGGGAGTACGAGCCGGCGTTGGTCGAGTCGTTCGTGGAGCGGCTGGATGCGACCATCGAGCGGCGGGTCGACGCGCAGGTCGCTGAGCGGACGGGCACATCAGACGACGCCCGTTACCCGTTCGTGCTCGGCGTCGTCTCGCTGGGCACGGGTATCCCGATCAGCGGAATCGCTGCCGGAACCGAAGGGCTGGCTGGGCTCATGGTTGCGTGGGGCGGCATCGTCGGCGTCAACGCCGCCTATGCGTTGAGCCACCGTCGGACGGGGCAGCGGTGACCATCAAGCAGCTGCACTATGACCATCCGGATGCGCAGCTGCTGATGGAACAGGTCCAGGGCGAGTACGTCACCCGCTACGGCGGCCGCGACGGCGCCCGGATGGCTGCCGAGGAGTTCGACCCACCACAAGGGGTGTTCGTGGTGGCGTATGACGGGGACAAACCGGTGGCGGTCGGGGGATGGCGCCGTCATGACCCCGATGCCTACGGCGGTCTGCCGGGGCGACACCCGGCCGAGATCAAGCGGATGTACGTCGCTGCGTCCGAACGCGGTCGTGGCCTGGCTCGAGACGTCCTCGCGTACCTCGAGGACAATGCCCGCGAAGCAGGCGTCGACTGGCTGGTGCTGGAGACGGGTCAGCGACAACCGGAGGCAGTGGCGTTGTACCGCTCCAGCGGCTACGTCGACGTGCCGCACTTCGGCACCTACGCCGACGCTCCGATGGCCGTCCACCTCGGCAAGCAGCTGTAGTCAGTCGAATGTTTAGGGATTGCGGCGCCTCAGGCCGCACTCATCACTAAGATCGGTGTGACGCGGTTCCGAGTACAGGCGCTCGAGTACGCCGGCCAAGCCCGACTCGACGAAGGCGTCTTGGGCGGTGTCGATCCCGTACGTCACCTCGTGCCATGGTCCGAGCTGGTGCCAGAGCCAGGCCCGGCGGCGCAGTGAGTCGTCGACGCCGTACGCAGCGGCGAGTGCCGTCGCGAACCCGGCCGAACTGCCGTGCAGCACCCAGGCCAGGTCGAGAGCGGGGTCGCCGATGTTGGCGTCGGTCCAGTCGATGACACCGGTCAGCTTGCCATCCTCGACCAGCAGGTGATCTGGACCAAGGTCGCCGTGGATCACGACCGAAGCGGGTGTGTCCGTCAGTGCCGCGAGCAGTCGCTGCGCTGCCGGTTGGGAAACCCCGGGCAGCAGCGGCAGCACGTCGTGTTCGAACCGCGTCAGGCTGCGCTGCCGCTCGGCTCGCCACTGGTCCGGTCCGGGAACGCCCCGGCGGATAGCGTCGGCCGTCGGCGTCGCGTGTAGCACGTGCAGGAAGTCGCCCAGGTCGGTGCCCATGGCCGCGGTAGGGCTCGTCGCCGCTTCGCCTCGGATCGCGACATGCCGCACCCGGAGCGGATCATCGCCGACCACCACAGGCACCGGGACCGGGAGGGGGAGCCGCGCGGCCAGCCAAGGCAGCAGCCGGGTCTCCCTCCGCAGTGCCGGCGCCACCTCCGCCCGGCGCGGCACTCGGTCGATCCAGCGACCCTCGACCAGGGTCGCTTCGCTGTCCCAGCCGCCGGAGATGACCTGCCGGTCGGCCAGCCGTGCTGCCAACCAGTCCGCGATCAGTGCCCGGGTGTCGGGGACGAATGGCCAGGTGGGATCTGCGAGGCGCGCGGAGAGCTCCTGGAGCGTCAGCCAACCGCCCCACGCGACCTCGTCGACCTGGTGCCGGAGAGGACCGGACCAGACCACCTCGTAGACGGACGCATGGTGGCGGGTGGCCGAGTCGGCGTACGACGAGCGCAGCACCGGGTGTAACCGGACGCCGTCGATGCCGAGCTCCTCGGCCAGCTCTCGGCGGGCGGCGTCCTCAGGGTCCTCGCCGGCAAGCACCACCCCGCCGGCGCAACAGTCGTGCATGCCGGGGAACACGTCCTTCGTCGCGGTGCGCCGGTGGACGTAGACCCGCCCCAGTGGGTCCCGGACGATGACGCCGGTGGCCTGGTGCCACAAGTTGTCCCGGCGCATCCGCCACCGCGGTTCGGCGCCGGTCACGACGCCGTCCGGGTCCGACACCGCCACGAGCTCGTCGCCGCTGGACAACCCGCCTCCCTCGCTGCCGCTACTGCCAGTCTCCGCCATCCGCCTACTGTTGCGCGCCGTACTGTTTGCGCATGAGCGTGCGGCGGGTGATGGGGACGGAGGTCGAGTACGGGATCTCTGTCCTGGGGCAACCCGCTGCCAATCCGATGCTTGCCTCCACCCAGATCGTGAACGCGTACGCGAACGCCGGCAAGCACGCGCGGCGGGCACGCTGGGACTTCGAGGAGGAGAGCCCACTTCGCGATGCCCGGGGCTTCGAGATGGCGCGCGACGTCGCGGACGCCACCTTGCTCACCGATGAGGATCTCGGGCTGGCCAACGTCATCTTGACCAGCGGGGCCCGGTTATACGTGGATCACGCTCATCCTGAGTTCTCGACGCCGGAATGCACCAATCCGCGGGACGTGGTGATTTGGGACAAGGCCGGCGAAGCGGTGATGCGCCGGGCCGCGGAGCTCGCGTCGGTGGGGCCGAACACCGCACAACTGTTGCTCTACAAGAACAACGTCGACAACAAGGGCGCCTCCTACGGCGCTCACGAGAACTACCTGATGAGCCGCGCCACCGCGTTCGGTGACATCGTCGAGCACCTGATCCCGTTCCTCGTCACCCGACAGGTGGTCACGGGTGCGGGCCGCGTCGGCCGGGGCCAAGACGCCAGTGAGCACGGCTTCCAGATCAGTCAGCGGGCGGACTACTTCGAGGTGGAGGTGGGGCTCGAGACCACACTGAAGCGACCGATCATCAACACCCGTGACGAGCCACACGCCGATCCGAACAAGTACCGCCGGTTGCACGTCATCATCGGCGACGCGAACCTGTCGGAGATCTCGACGTATCTCAAGGTCGGCACGACGGCGTTGGTGATCGCGATGATCGAGGGGCATGCGCTGCCGGGTGACTTGGCGCTGGAGCACCCTGTGCAGGAGCTGCGCGCCGTCTCGCACGACCCGTCCCTGAAGCATCAGGTGCGGCTCAAGGACGGCCGTGTCATGACCGCGCTCGACGTGCAGTGGGCCTACCTGGAGCATGCGCGTACGTTCGTCGACCGGCAGCGAGACGGGGATCCCCAGACCCAAGACGTGTTGGACCGGTGGGAGTCGGTGCTCGCCCGACTCCAGTCCGATCCGCTGCAATGCCGAACCGAGCTCGACTGGGTGGCCAAGCTGGCCCTGCTGGAGTCGTACCGCGAACGCGACGGGCTCGGCTGGGACCACCCCAAGCTTGCCCTGGTCGACCTGCAGTACGCCGATGTGCGCGAGGACAAGGGTCTGTTCCACCGGCTGGTACGACGCGGTGCCATGCAGCGTCTGGTCAGCGAACGCGAGGTGGCGGACGCGATGACCACACCCCCGAGCGACACTAGGGCGTACTTCCGTGGCCGTTGCCTGGCGCAGTTCCCGCAGGAGGTCGCTGCCGCGTCCTGGGACTCGGTCATCTTCGACCTGCCAGGGCAGGAGTCGTTGCAGCGGATCCCCACGTTGGAGCCACTGCGTGGCACCCGCGATCACGTCGGAGCGCTGCTGGACAGCTGCAAAACGGCCGATCAGCTCTTCGCCGCGCTGACCCGCCGCTGACATGGGTGCTTGTAGGGTCGACGTGTCGATCCCGCTGCCCCGCGGTGTTGACGCTGGAGGTGGAGCGTGGCCCGCGACGGCGGACAACAGCAAAAGGC
>JACCYJ010000009.1 GCA_013696555.1 Nocardioidaceae bacterium
GAGGAGATCGCCCTCGTGGGCGGCCCGGTGCGAGACGCCTTGCTCGCCCGCCTCGGCACGGACTGGGACTTCGCCACCTCCGCCTCGCCGGACGTCACCGAACGCCTGGTGCGCGGGTGGGCCGACACGGTGTGGACCGTCGGCCGCGACTACGGCACGATCGGGTGCCGCAAGGATGGTCATCAGATCGAGATCACGACGTACCGGTCGGAGACGTACGACCCGGACTCCCGTAAGCCCGACGTGCGGTACGGCCGCACTCTCGAGGGCGACCTGTCCCGACGCGACTTCACCATCAACGCGATGGCCGTCCGACTCCCCGAGCGCCGCTTCGTCGATCCGTTCGGCGGTCGCGACGACCTGGCGGCGCGAGTGCTACGCACACCGAGCACCCCGCAGCAGTCGTTCGCGGACGACCCCCTGCGGATGATGAGGGCCGCCCGGTTCGCCTCGCAGCTCGACTTCGCCCTGGCGCCGGAGGTGGTGTCGGCCATGCACGACATGGCCGAGCGGCTGGCGATCGTGTCTGCCGAACGGATTCGGGACGAGCTGGTCAAGCTGGTGACCGCGCCGTACCCACGCCGCGGGCTGACGCTGCTGGTCACGACCGGGGTCGCTGATCACGTGCTCCCCGAGCTACCGGCGTTGAAGTTGGAGCGTGATGAGCACCACCACCACAAGGACGTCTACGAGCACACCTTGACCGTGTTGGAGCAGGCAATCGCGTTGGAGGGTCGGCTGGTGGACCCGCTGGCGAAGCCACGGCCGGACTTCGTCACCCGGTTCGCCGCCCTCATGCACGATGTCGGGAAGCCGCGTACCCGCCGGTTCGCTGGTGACGGGACCGTGACGTTTCACCACCATGACGTCGTCGGCGCCAAGATCACGCGCAACCGGATGCGCGCCCTGCGGTTTTCGACGGAGACCACGGAGGCGGTGGCCCTGCTCGTCGAGCTGCACCTGCGATTCCACGGCTACGGCACCGGTGAGTGGACCGATGCCGCCGTCCGGCGCTATGTCCGCGACGCCGGCCCGCAGCTGCAGCGGCTGCACGTCCTGACCCGGGCCGATTGCACGACCCGCAACCGGCGCAAGGCCGAACGGTTGCAGCGCATGTATGACGCGTTGGAGAAACGTATCGAGCAGCTTCTCGAGGCCGAGGAGCTGGCCGCGATCCGCCCAGATCTCGACGGCAACGCCATCATGGCGCTCCTCGGTATCCCTGCGGGTCGGGCGGTGGGTGAGGCGTACCGGTTCCTGCTCGAGCTGCGGATGGAGCACGGGCCGGTGGGCGAGGAGCGGGCCCGTGAAGAGCTGCTGCGCTGGTGGGCCGGCCGTCAAGACGGTCGGGACGCGACCCGGTAGGCGCAAGCGGTGGCGGTCAGGGCGGCACCGGCAACGAGCGGGGCGAGTGCGGTGCGCCCGGACACGGGGACGACGAGCACGGCGAGCCCGGCCGCGGCGACAAAGCTCAGGTTGAACACGACGTCGTAGCTGGCGAACGCCCGACCCCGGTGATCGTCGTCGACGTATCGCTGCAGTGCTGTGTCCGTGCAGATCTTGAGGCTTTGGGCTACCAGGCCGAGCACGAACCCGATCCCCGCGAGTACGACCACCGCTGGCGAGTAGGAGGTGAGCGCGACGGCGGCACCAGCAACGAGCAGCGCTCCGGTGATCCAGACGGATTCGCCGGTGCGGGCTCGCCCCAGCGGGGTGACGACGGCGGCGGTGAGAAAGCCGGCACCGGAGGCGGTCGCCACAACGGCTGCAGCGCTGAGGTCGTACGCTCGCTCGCCGAGAGTGAGCATCGCTGCTTGGACGGTCCACAGCCCGTACCAGAAGCGGTACGAACCGAACACCGCGAGCGCCCGCCCGGCGGGCGCTCGATCCACCAGATGGCGGAAGCCGGCGCCAAGGTCTGCGGCCACCTGGCGTACCCCGGCTCGGGTGTGCGCAGCCGCATCGGCTGCGTCGGGCCCGATCCCGTCGCGGTGCAGCCGCAAGGCGAGCAGGCCGGCGGTGCCGAATGCAACGGTGGCGAGCGTCAGCACCGTCCTGGAGCCGGCGCTTTCCAAAGACAGCACCAGGCCGCCTACGGCAACCCCGATCAGGGTTGCGATGGTCCCTGCCGTTGGCGCCACCGCGTTCGCGGTCACCAGCTGGCGTTGCGCCACCACGTGCGGCAGACCGGCCGACAGTGCCGCGAGGCAGAAACGGTTCACACCCAGGCAGGCCACCGCAAGCGCGTACTCGACGATGCGGGGTTCGGTGGCCGATCCGATCGACACCAGCAGCGCGACCAGGGCAACCCGCGCCGCCTGCCCGTACACCAGCACCTGGCGGCGCGACCAGCGGTCGAGGAATACGCCCGCGAAGGGCCCGACCAGGGTGAACGGCAACAAGATCACGACCGCGGCACCGGCGACGGCCGCCGGCGTCTGGTGTCGCTCCGGTGCCAGCAGTATGAGCCACGCCAGGCCGGCTTGGAACAACCCATCCCCGAACTGGGATGCCAGGCGCACGGCCAGCAGCCGGCGGAAGCCCGCCATGCCGACGAGCTCACCAAGCCCCACCCGGGAGGTGCTGTCCTGGGTCTGGGCCGTCACGTTCTCATTCTCGCCGCTCGGGTCGCCGCACCCGACGCCGGCGGCTCCCCGTGTCCCTATCCCACGTTCACGTGGTACGGGGTCACTTCCAATGGGTTCGAACCCATTGGAAGTGCTCCTTAGCCATTGGAAGTACGACGCTCAGGCGATGACGACGCGGTTCCGTGTGTACAGGCGACGCGAGCGCTCCATGTCGCTCTTGAAGCGCGCCGCCGTGAATCGGTTGGATGGTGGCTCCAGCTCGGACCAGATCAGCCGGGACATGCCGAGGTCCTCGCCCCGCATGGCGTCCTCACGTCGCTTCTCGCGGAACACCACCTGTCCCGCGTCCTCCCCCTCCTCGAGATCACGTGTGTACTTGCGGCGCCCATCGAACTCGCCAAGATGGCGGTAGTGCTCCCACGCGAAGTCCGCGGTGCCAAGCAACGTTCCCGAGCCAGTACGCACCTCGAATTGCAGCTCAGGCGCGGGTACGCCGAATCGCCAGAACAGGTAGCGCGACCGAGACTCCCCCACGGTCGCCGCCCTGCCGTCGCCAAGTGACACCGCGAGGCGGGCACGTCGCGAGGCCGGCCAGTCACGGAACAGGCTGCCGAGCCGCATGAGCTCATCGCCAGTCACCTGGTCGCGGCGCAACGCGGAGTCGACGATGCACAGACCCGCCTCGATGGACATCTG
>JACCYJ010000036.1 GCA_013696555.1 Nocardioidaceae bacterium
GGCTCCACCAGCTCGAGGAATGTGCGCCGTGGGTCGAGGGCGCTGACGACGATGTCCGCCTTGAGCTCGGTGCCATCGCCGAGGGCCACCCCGACCGCCTTGCCCTCTCGAGTGATGACCGTGTCGACCGGCGACTCGAGCAGGATCTCGGCGCCGTACGCCTGCGCGGCCCGGGCCAGCACCTGGGTGAAGCCGCCGTTTCCGCCCTTGTGGAACGCCCAGGCGCCGAAGTTGCCGTCGTGCTCGCCCATCGAGTGGTAGAGCAGCACCAGTCCGGAGCCCTGCGAGAACGGTCCGACCTTGGTGCCGATGATGCCGGACGACGCGAGGTAGCCCTTGACGATGTCGCTCTCGAAGTAGTCGTCGAGGAAGTCGGCGGCACTTCCGGTGGCCAACCTGATCAGGTCGTGCATGACCTTCGGCTCGACGCCACGCAGGTGAGAGGCGAGGTCGGCCATCCCCTCGAGATCCTCTGGTGACTTGCCGAAGAGGTTCGGTGGAACCTTGTCGAACAACGGCTTCACCGCATGGCAGACCCGCGCCATGTCGTGCTCGTAGCGTTCGTACGCGTCGGCGTCGTGCCGGGAGTGCCGTGCGATCTCATGGATGTTCTCGTCCGAATCCGGCCCCAACAGCAGGTAGTCACCGTTCTCCATCGGGGCGAACGACGACGCCATCAAGATGGGCATGAAGCCGTGCTTGACGAGATCGAGCTCATGGATGATGTCGGGCCGCAACAAGCTGAGTGCGTACGAGAACGTCGTGAAATGGAAACCGGGTACGAGCTCCTCGGTGATCGCGGCCCCACCCACGAGATGGCGACGCTCGAGGATGAGTGTCTTGAGCCCGGCCTTGGCCAGGTAGGCGCCGTTGACGAGCCCGTTGTGTCCGCCACCGACGACGATCGCGTCGTACTCTCTGCTCTTCGACATGATCAGGCCGTCTTTCGGGAGGGGTTGAATAAGGGGAGACGGGCCACCTCGGCGCCGACCGTCTGGTACTCGTGATTGATCGTGACCTCGAGGTTGACGCGTGCTCCGAGCGTCGCGCAGTCGGGCCGGACCCGCGCCATCGCGATGTGACGCTGCAACATGGGGGAGTACATCAAGCTGGTGGCGTAGCCGATCCGGTTGCCGTCGTCGTCGTACAGCATGGATTCGTACGACAGGGGTGTTTCGTCCTTGGGTGGGATGAGACCGGCGTCGTTGTAGAGCCGGGCGTAGTGCTGCCAGTCGACGAGCAGACCGACCATCGCCCATCGCGATGTCTTCTCGGCCAGCTCCCGGCGGATCGCGTTGCGCCCGATGAACGGCCGGTCATCAGCCTCGATCCCGCGAAGCATCCAGCCGAACCCCAGCTCCTTGGGCGTGATGCGTTCGTGGTCGTTGAAGGCCAGGCGGCTGGAGCCGAACTCGACGTCGATGAGCACGAGACCGGCTTCGATCCGGGCCATCAGCAGCGCCTCTTCGCCGAAGGGGCGGAGCCCGCGCCCGGCACCTGCCTCGAGGACGGCGTCCAGGACAGGGATGGCGTCGTCGGTGCCGACGTAGATCTCGAACCCGAGGTCACCTGTGTAGCCGGTCCGGGAGACGGTGACAGGGGCCGATCCGATCTTTGTCTGGCGCAGGCCGAAGTACGGAAGCTCGGCCACGTCGGGCGTCAGCGTGGCCACGATGTCGCGCGAGCGCGGTCCCTGGACGGCGAGGACACCGAAGTCCTCGGAGACGTCTTCGATCTGGACGTCGAGTCGGCCGACCAGGTCGGCGAGATAGCCGAGGTTGGGTCGCGCCGCAGTGAGGAAGAACTCGGTCTCGGAGTGCCGGAAGAACACCCCGTCTTCGAGCACATAGCCACCGTCGTCGCACCACACGGTGTACTGAGCCCGGCCAGGCCGGCAGAGCCGGATGTCTCTGGTCAGCACCCCGGCGAGGAACCGCTCGGCATCCTTGCCCCGGATCCAGTACTTGAACAACGGCGACGTGTCGAACAGGCCGGCACTGTTGCGGATCGCAAAGTACTCATCCTTGGCGGACATGTCGTACTTGAGCGCCGAGAGGTAGCCGGACCAGTGGCCGTAGAGCCCGGTGCGGTTCATTGGGTCGAGCCGTTCGTAGAACGGGGTGGTCCTGATCATCGGCGGTGGCTCCACTCCTAGATGGGCGAACCGGGGCTGAGCCGACTCTAGGCGCTGTTGGACAAGCGCACAATAGCCTTCTACCCTGCCAGCCATGCCCCGGATGACGCCAGCGGAGCGCCGCGAGGCGATCATCGAGGCCGCGCTCAGGGTGATGGTCGGCAAGGGCATGGCAGCGACGACGGTGCGTGACGTCGCGCACGACATGGGTACGTCCAGTGGTTTGATTCACCACTACTTCGAGTCGATGGACGACCTGCTGGCCGCTGCGTTCGACCGGGCGGCCGGCAGGGATCTCGACGCCACACGGACGACGATGACTCGCGGCGCTGGCCCGGTGGAGCAGCTCTCGATCTTCTTCGCCACCTACGTCCGCGCAGAGCAGGACTGGGCGTTCCAGCTCTGGCTCGACGCGTGGGCCGAGGCGGCCCGCCGCCCGGCGGTACGCGAGACGTCGCAGCGTCTCAACGTGGCATGGCAGCAGCTGCTAGCCGAGACGATTCGTGCCGGAGTGGAGCACGGCGTCATGGCGTGCGGCGACCCCGAGGCTGCTGCCTGGTGCATCCTGTCGCTGCTGGACGGCCTCGCACTGCAGGCTGTAGCGCACCGGCTGCCCCTCGACCGGCGCGTGGTGATCACCTGGTCGGTGGCCTATGCCGAAGCAGAGCTCAGCCTGCCCTCCGGATCGCTCGGCTGTGACGCTCGGCAGTAGCTCGTTGTTGTCGTTGGATGCATCCTGCTCCAATTCGGTACTCTGCGGCAAACAAGGAGGCACCATGCGGGTCCGTCGCATCGTTTCGTCGCTGGTACCCCTGCTCGCATTTTCGCTCGCGGCCTGCGGGGGCGGCGACGAGGACACACCTGCTGCAGAGCCGACTGCGGATGGCGAGGGGGTCTGCGCCACGACCGACGCGGCGGACGACCTGCTCGCGGAGATCTGCGAAGAGGGAACGCTCACCGTGTCAACTGATGCCGCCTATCCGCCGCAGTCCTCGTTGAACGAGCAGACCGGTGAGTATGAGGGTTTCGACATCGATGTAGCGACCGAGATCGCCAACCGGCTGGGGGTCGAGATCGCCTGGGAGACCCCGCCGTTCGAAGCAATCACGGCCGGAGGCTGGAACGGTCGCTGGGACCTCAGCGTGGGTTCCATAACGATCACCAATGAACGGGCAGAGGTCCTCTTCTTCACCGAGCCTTACTACTACACGCCGGCCTCTGTTGCCGTTCACGAGGACAACACAGACATCACCGATCTTTCTACTGACCTGGACGGCAAGAAGATCGGTGCCTGCACCGGCTGCAGCTATGTGTCGTTCATGAAGAAGACCCTCGAGATCGAGGGGTTCACCTTCGACTTCGTCATCGACGACCCTGAGGTCGTCGAGTACGACACCGACACCATCGCTCTCCAGGACCTTGCCCTCGGTGACGGCACCCGGCTGGACGCGGTGATGACGTCGCTCACCACCGCCCAGGACTTCGCTGCAGACAACCCGGTGAAGGTCGTGGGCGACCCGGTGTTCTACGAGCCGCTGGCCGTCGGGATAGATAAGGACTCCGACGCCGATCCCACTACTTTGTTCGAGGCGGTCGACACGATCGTCGGGGAGATGCACTCCGATGGGACGCTGACGAAGTTTTCGGAGGAGTGGTATGACGGGGTGGACCTGAGCGTCCAGTAGTGAGCAGTCCCGGAGGGCCGTCGACCGGCAAGAGGGAGCGGCTGGCGCTGGCCAGTGCCGGAGTCTCCTTCCGGTTGAAGGTGGCAGTGGTCTGGACGCTGATCTTCCTGTTCTTCGGGATCTTCTTCTACCTTGCGAAGTTCGACAACCAGTGGATGCTCGACAACCTGGAGTTCATCGCTCGGGGCCTGCAGTTCACCGTCTATATCGCGATCGGCGGCATCGTCCTCGCCATCTTTCTCGCGGGTATCGGCGCGCTAGGCAGGATCTCGTCGAACTCTATCGCGTTCGGCATCTCCGGGTTCTACGTCTCGTTCTTCCGCGGCACGCCTCTGATCGTCCAGCTGTTCCTCATCTACCTGGCGCTGCCACAGGTCGGCGCGAACCTCTCGGATCGGTTCCCAAGTCTTCCGGACGGCTTCCAGTCGGCATTGATCCTCGACGCAGCGGTTGCCGGGATCCTTGCGCTGGGCCTCAACTACGGCGCCTACATGACCGAGATCTTCCGGGCCGGCATCCAGTCGATCAACCCCGGCCAGAGCGAAGCCGCCGAAGCACTGGGGATGACGTACGGCCAGCGGATGGGCCGGGTGATCCTGCCCCAGGCATTCCGGGTGATCATCCCGCCGACCGGTAACGAGTTCATCGCGATGCTCAAGGACACCGCGCTCGTCTCGTTCGTCGGCGTCTCCGTCGGCCAAGCCGAGATCTTCCGGCGATCTCAGCTGCTCGGGAGGGCCGACAATCGGCCGCTGGAGGCGCTCATCGTTGCCGCCGGCATGTACTGGGCGCTGACCGCGCTCTTCACGGTCTTCCAGAGCCGCTTGGAGAAACGCCTGTCCAAGGGATACGTCCGAGGAGTTACCATCACGACCCGGGAAAGGCCTGCCGTCGAACCTCCACCACAGGCGGGGTTGGCATGACCGCGAACGACGCCGTCGTCCGGGTCGAAGGCCTGCACAAGTACTTCGGAGACCTCGAAGTGCTCCGTGGCATCGACATGGACCTGCATAAGGGCGAGGTCGTCGTCATCTTGGGTCGCTCGGGATCCGGGAAGTCCACCCTGCTGCGCTGCGTCAACTTCCTCGATGACCCGACCCAAGGGACGATCGAGGTGAGCGGTGTCAAGCTCAGCGGCGGTCATCGGACCCGGCGCAAGCGGGAACAGATCCGAAACCTTCGCCTTCACGTCGGCATGGTGTTCCAGCAGTTCAACCTGTTCCCGCAGATGACCGCTCTCGAGAACGTGATGATCGGACCGCTGTGTCGCAAGGGAGCAGACAAGGCGGCGACTCGTAAGCGGGCGCTGCAGCTGCTCGACCAAGTGGGCCTCGGCGACAAAGCCGATCAGCACCCCATTCGGCTGTCCGGAGGTCAACAGCAGCGGGTGGCGATCGCCCGGGCGCTGGCCACGGAACCGGACGTCATGCTGTTCGACGAGCCGACATCGGCTCTGGATCCGGAGCTGACGGGTGAGGTACTCGCGGTGATGAAGGCACTCGCCACCGAAGTGCACATGCCGATGATGGTGGTCACCCACGAGATGGGCTTTGCCCGCGAGGTTGCCGACCGTTTGGTCTTCTTCCACGAAGGCGTGATCCTCGAACAGGGCTCCCCGGACCAGGTGTTCAACCACACCCAGCACCCAGAGTGTCGGAGATTCCTCGACGCTGTGCTGTGACTACCCCTGAGTCAGCATTATGTTCGTCAGCATCGGCACAAGCCGCGTCGGGCGGGGCGGCCGTGGCTGGCGAGAGGTCGGGTCATGGCACTCACGCAGCGTGTGGTTCGACTCTCTGCCCTGCGCCCCTGGCGAGTCCTTGCCGCCTGGGGACTGGTAGTGGTCGCCTCGGTTGCCGCGATCGCAACGCTCCTGGGCTCCGCCCTCAGCACGGACGCAAGCATCACGACCAAGCCTGATTCGGTTCGAGCGGATGAGTTGTTGGTCGGCAATTTCTCTCAGCGCAACGCCATCGACGAAGCGGTCATCATCCGCTCGGAGAAGCTCACCGCGAAAGATCCGGCGTTCCGGGACTTCGTCGCGGGCGTCCGATCGGCGCTCGAGGGTACGGAGGCTACCCGGGCGGTGAGCGATCCGTACTCCGTCGACGCCGGACCGGCGATCTCGCAAGATCAGCACGCGGTGGCAATGACGTTGATGCTCGGTGACAACCCGGAGGACGGGATCGTCTCCGTGCTCGACGAGGTGAGCGTGGCTGATACCGACCCTGTCTTCGAGGCCGCCATCAGCGGTGAGTTCACGCTCGACCACGACTTCAACGAGCTTGCCGCTCACGACCTCGAGAAGGGCGAGCTGCAGTTTGGACTACCTGCGGCGATGGTGGTGCTCTTGCTCGTCTTCGGCGCCCTGGTCGCGGCTTTCATTCCCATGAGCATCGCCATCGTGTCCATCATCGTGGCTGTTGCGGCGTCAGCTGTGGTGGGCCAGGCGGTGACCCTGTCCTTCTTCATCGTCAACATGATCGCCGCGATGGGTCTTGCGCTCGGCATCGACTACAGCCTGTTCGTCTTGTCCTGCTACCGCGAGCAGCGTGCCTTCGGACAGGACAAGCTGGAGGCGATTATCGCCACCGGCGGGACCGCCAGTAAGGCCGTTCTGTTCAGTGGGAGCTCGTTCGTCGTCGCGTTGCTCGGGCTCCTCCTGGTGCCGGACACGATCCTGCGGAGTCTGGCCTTCGGCGCGATTCTCGTGGGGTTCATCACGATGGTGGCCGCGTTGACCCTGTTACCGGCGCTGTTATCGCTGCTCGGGGACCGGGCTGACGCGTTGCGACTGCCGTTGTTCGGGCGCCAACACGCGGCCGAGAGTCGCTTCTGGACGCGCGCCGTCGGCGCTGTCGTCCAACGCCCCGGAGCCGCGCTCGCTGCCGGGGTGCTCGTGCTCCTCGCTGCGGCGGTCCCGGTCCTCGACCTGCGCACCGGGACAGCCGGGGTGAGCTCGCTACCAGACGGCACTTTCTCGAAAGCCGGATTCTTGGCCGTGGAACGCAGCTTCCCGCGCACTGCGAGCTCAGACCCTGCGCAGGTGGTCGTGTTCGGTGACGTGGGGTCTGCCGAGGTGACGTCAGCGATGGACCGGCTCGAAACGTCCGTCGCCGACGACTCCGACTTCGGCCCCCCTGAGCGTCAGCTGGCCCCTAACGGGCAGGTGGCGCTGTTGAGCATCCCGCTCGTCGGTGACCCCGACAACGAACAGGCGCGAGCAGCGGTCGAACAGTTGCGCTCCGACCTGATCCCGCCTGCCTTCGCCGCGACCGATGCTGAGGTTGTCGTCGGGGGGACGACGGCCGAAAACATCGACTACTCGAATCTCATCAACTACTGGCTGCCGATCGTGTTGGCCTTCGTACTCGGGTTGAGTCTGATCCTGCTCACTGTCGTGTTTCGTTCGCTCGTCGTCTCGGCTACGGCTGTCGCCCTCAATCTGCTCTCGGTCGGCGCCGCGTACGGACTGCTCGTGTTGGTCTTCCAGAAGGGCTACGGCTCAGACCTGCTGGGCTTCCAACAAGTGGAACGGGTCGAGGCATGGGTGCCGGTGTTCTTGTTCTCGGTGCTGTTCGCGCTGTCGATGGACTACCACGTCTTCTTGCTCACCCGCATTCGTGAGCGGTACGTCCACAGCGGGGACACCGTCGACGCGGTTGTCCACGGGATCGCAGCCACCGGCCGCATCATCACCGGCGCGGCCTTGATCATCGTCGTGGTGTTTGCTGGCTTTGCCACCGGTGATCTGGTGATGTTCCAACAGATGGGCTTCGGTGTGGCGGTGGCGCTGCTGGTCGATGCCACGCTGATTCGGATGGTCATTGTCCCGGCGGCGATGACCTTGCTCGGTCCATGGAACTGGTATCTGCCGTCCTGGCTCCACTGGCTGCCCGAGATGCATGTCGAGGGTGAGCCGTCGGTTTCGGTACCGGAGCAGACGCAGGTCTACTCCCGCTAGGTCCACCGAGGTCGCTGCTCGGTGGTCGAGCATCACCGCAACTTCGCGGCTATCCTCCGCGGGTGTTCACGCGGCCGGACTCCATCCCCGACTCGATGATCTTGACCGCGACGCGTGCTGGCTGGGCGTTCGACGCCGAGGATGCCGACTACCTGCCGGCGGGGTTCGGCAGCCATCACTGGATCGTGAGGGGACAAGACGGAGATCGCCGGTTCGTGACCGTCGACGATCTGGCCTCAAGGGACTTCCTCGGTTCGGAGCCCTCGTCGGCCTTCACGGGGCTAGCCAAGGCGTTCGAGGTTGCCCGCGCGCTCCACGACCATGGTTTGGAGCGAGTGGTATGTCCGCTGACCGCCACAGATGGTCGCGTGTTGCGCTGGCTCGACGCGACGCACTCGATTGCTGTCTTTCCTTACCTCGAAGGCACCGTCACCGAGGAGTACGAGTCGGACGCCGAGCGGAGGTGCGTCGTGGCTCTGGTCGCGGAGCTGCACCAGTCCGCAAAACCGGCGGAGGCGATTGCGCGACGCGAGACATTCCGGCTGCCGAATCGCGCAGACCTCGAGGTTGCCTTGCGATCGCTCGACGAACCCTGGTTCGGGGGCCCGTACGCCGAACCGGCCCGGTCTCTGCTGCGAGAGCACGCTGGTGGCGTGAAACGCATCCTGCACGACTATGACCGCCTTGTCGGCGCGGCCGGGCACGATGCGGACAATTGGACCATCACCCACGGCGAACCACACAGCGCCAACGTCCTTCGCACCGAAAGCGGCCTGCGACTCATCGACTGGGACACTGCGATGTGGGCGCCGCGAGAGCGTGACCTGTGGATGCTCCTCCCCGCGATTGGTCCCAGCTCTCTCGCAGACCAGTACACCAACAGCACGGGTTACCTGTTCAATGAGAAGGTGCTCCGCCTGTACGCGTTGTGGTGGGACCTCTGCGAGATCGGCATCTACCTCGCGGGTTTCCGAGAGTCGCACACTGACACCGATGACATCCGAGCGGCGTGGCGCAACCTGCAGATGTTCATCCAGGCAGACATACGTTGGCCCAGCGGCTGATTGGCCCGGTCACGCCGTTCTTCGCGCGCGCAGGAGTACAGCTCAGACCTTTGCGCGAGTCGATCCCCGAGAACGGTGTGATCTGGCTCAGGCCCGGACGCCGACCACCTCGAGGTACGTGACGTCCATTGCGAGCGTCCCATCGTCGGTGGTGTTGTGGCTGTCGAACACCGAGAGGAGCTCATCCTCCAGGTCTCCTCGCCCTTCCTCGCCGACTGCCGTGAAGGCGGCGGCGACAGGTCCGTACCAGGCTTGGAAGTACGCCAGACAGGCCGCGGCGGACGGGTAGCGCCAAGCGCAGGTGCGGCGGGTCATGCGCAGGTCACGACACCCTTCACCGAGCAGCTCGGTCACCCGTTCTTTCGACCCCCAGACGACCGCGGGCTGTACGCCGGGCGGCGGTGGCACCCGCTTGCCGACCGCGCGGAACATGTCACCCACTGTGCTGTCTGGTGTCCAGTTCGCCATTCCGATGCGCCCACCCGGGCGGCAGACCCGGAGCATCTCTCGGCTGACAGCCTGCTGATCTGGTGCGAACATCGCCCCGATTGTCGACATCACGACGTCGAACTCCCCGGCTGCGAACGGGAGGGCCTGCGCGTCCGCCACCTGGGTGCGCAGCACGACCCCGTCTGCCTCGGCCCGGCGCTCCGCCTCCGCCAACAACTCCGGGACGTAGTCGGTGGCCAGCACGTCCGCGAAGCGCCGGGCGGCCGGCAGGGAGGCGTTCCCGTTGCCCGCGGCGATGTCGAGTACCCGCTCGTCGGAGTGAATGTCGAGCTGCTGGACCAGGCACTCACCCATCCAGCTCAGCAGGCTGCCGACTCTGCCATAGTCACCCAGGCTCCAGACTTTCTGCTGCCGCTCCGTGACGGCCGAGTAGTCCACACTCACTGCTGTCCTCCTTCTCGGGTTGCCGAAGTGTGCCGGTCTTGATAGCTGCCGCCTCCTCGCATTACCCGGGTCAGGAGGTCGATCGCACACTGCGCAACATCATGGCGCGCGCCAAAGCGCTTGACCAGACACTGTTTCTCCGAGCTCGACCTCGGCCAGCGTGGCACCGAATTGGTTCCACACAGCCGGCCCGCCTGGTGGTGGAGGTCGATTGGTTCCGCACAGTCGGCCCGCCTGGTGGTGGAGGTCGATGGCTGAGTTAGCCGCTGGCCTCTCAGCGGTGGGAGCCGGGACCTTGGGACGCGTTGGCCCTCGGACCACCAGATCGAGGTCGTTATGGAGTGCTGGAGGCCAAAAACTCACTCCCTGTGACGAATCTAAAGCGCGAAACGCTCACTCTCGGTGATGGCTCTCGAAAGATCATGGACGCCACATTGGCCACACGAGTCACATTCAGTCACTTTGAGTGACAGAAGTCACGGAAAGTACTAGTCCCTGTGCGCACCCGCTCGTCGGTCAAGCAGGTTCAATCCGCCAAGCACCGTCACTCTGGGTAGTAAGACAGTTACGTTCAGTATCGAAGCCTTACCAGACCCAAGCCTCCGGGCAACGGGTGACATCGACTCTTAGGACAAGGAGGTTCGAAGTGAACCGGTTCCTCAACCTATCCGTCGCAGTACTTGTCCCCGCCGCCATGGGCGCAGCCGCTGTCCCAGCGTTGGCATTCCCAACGGACGACAGCATCACCATCGCCCGTAAGGCTGAGACCCTACGCATGACCGCTTCTCTCGACAAAGCAACCTACACACCAGGTGAGGACATGGTCCTCACCGTCAAGGACAACGGCTGGGGCCAGCGCACCATCCAGGTGTTTGATTCCCAAGGCCTGGACTGGACGCAGCGCGGGAAAGGGAGGGGAACCACGAGATTCCTCGCCACAGCTCCAACCACGGGTGGGACGCTGATCGTGCTGATGACGCGAACCGTCGATAATGCAACCGAAAGCGCGACGGATACGTACGCTGCCGTTGCCCAGAATCCCGTGACGCCGACGCCGTCACCGATACCGACGCCATCACCGGAGCCGTCACCGGAGCCGTCACCGGAGCCGTCACCGGAGCCGTCACCGGAGCCGTCACCGGAGCCGTCACCGGAGCCGTCACCGGAGCCGTCACCGGAGCCGTCACCGGAGCCGACGCCGGAGCCGACGCCGGAGCCGACGCCTGAGCCGGAACCGACGAACACGCAGGCGGCCTGGCCGGGTCACCAGCCGGGCAAGTTCTACCTCGGCATGTCCTGCGGCACCGTTTGCTCGGAGAAGAGCAACCAATTGGGGCAGTCGTATGGTGTGCACCGGGTGTTCAACCCATGGGGCAACTGGAGTGGCCTCGCGAAGGACATCCAAGGAGACCGCAGTGCCGGGCGACTGCCGTGGATCTCGATCAAGCCCCCAAGCGGCGGCGCAACTGGATGGCGGGAGGTCGCCAGCGGCTCTCATGACGCAGAGATCAGGGCTTTGGCCACCACGCTCAAGGCTAACGACGACCAGCCTGTTCTGCTGACCTTCCACCATGAGCCCAGCAACGACGGCACCGAGGCCGAGGGTGCCCTCTGGGCAGCGGCCTACGTCCGCATCCACGACATCCTCGCCGACGAAGGCGCGCTCGTGAACGTCGCGGACCCGCCGATCCTCGGCGACTGGCTGTTCAACCCGGTGAACAGAACACAAGATCCGGCCAACTGGCTGACCGCCGCCGTGTTGCAGCGAGCCCCGTTCATGGGCATCGATCTGTACGAGAACGACAGCGGGGAGACGTTCGCCGAGCGCATCCCACGCATCCTCGACTGGCTGGCCAGTCGTGGCCACGGCGACATGATGGTCGGGATCGGGGAAACTGGCGGCACAGATGCCAGGTACGCCGGAAATTCCTCGGTCGAGTGGATTAACGAATCGCTGAACTGGGCAGCTGCGAACACGGACAAGGTTGCGGTCGTCTCCTACTTCAACTCGACCGCCAACTCGAGGTCCGGCGTCTACTGGCCTCTGGACGAGAGTGCAACCAAGATGAGCGCGTACCGGTCGTGGCTGGACAAGTCGGTCACCGTCGACTGACGGACTCGGCCGAAGTCGTGCCACGTTCGCTGTGACACCGTGAGTGGGGATCGGATCTGACCTAGTCAGGCTCCGATCCCCACTCGCTGTAGGGCCGATGGCTAGCGTGGTCAGCCCGGTAGGCAACGTCTCTCGTTACACCCGAACTGCCGTCACCACGAGGTCGTCGGGCGACTCCCGCAGACCGGGTTTTTGAAAGCTTGGAGTACGTGCACCTCCAAGGTCTTCTGGCTCATCGCCAGTCGATGTGCGATGGTGCCGTTGGACCGGCCTTCAGCAAGCAGTGTCAGCACCTCACCCTCTCTGGCCGTCAGGGCGTCGAGGGGCTCGAGATGGCGAGGCCGATGCAGCCGCCTCACGACATCGTCGGGTCGACCACGCATACGATCGTGGCGACCTTTGACACCAATTGTCCAGCGATCGCGGCGCCCTTGCCTCACCGCTCAGAGCCTCGTCGGTCGTCCTGGAACTGCGCACAGCCAAGGACCTGGCTCGAATGGCGACCCCATCACGCGCCGCCACAGTCAGCGTGCCGAGCCCTGGGTCCAATCTTGGAAACGCGACTGCCCGGCAGCGGACGCTCACACTGGATCGACGACCCTGCTCACGATCCACGCATGCTTGCCAACCTGCCGGCCGCGGGTGAATCCGTACTGCGCGAAAAGTTCGACGGTTGCGCTGAACAGGAAACGGCCCGGCGCTTCGCGGCCGGTGGTCACCTCGGGGATGACCTCGACGAGGCCGCCGCCGGCATGGGCGATCTGGTCGAGTGCGCCTTCCAGCGCCGCCCGTGCGATGCCCTGGCCGCGATGTTTCTTGTCGACGTAGAAGCAGGTGATCCGCCAGTC
>JACCYJ010000044.1 GCA_013696555.1 Nocardioidaceae bacterium
TTCTTGCCAACAACGTGATGATGGGTCGCCTCGATCACGACGGTCGAGCCGGTGACCTCCTCTGGCACGATGCCTGGGACGGCTTCCCGGCGGCCCGTAATCGACTGACCGATCAGCTCGCCGAGGCCAGTGTGCGCAACTCTGTCATCATCACCGGTGACTGGCACTCGACCTTCGTCAACGACATCAAACGCAATTTCGACCGACCCGAGTCGAAGGTGGTCGCCACCGAGTTCGTCGGCACCTCGATCTCGACCAATGGTGACGTCCCGGTGTACGGGCCCTACTACGGGCCGATGATCAAGTTCAACCCGCACATCAAGTTCTTCGACGGGGACCGGCGCGGTTACGTCCGCTGCACGGTGACTCCCCAGCAGTGGCGCACCGATCTACGCATGGTGACCACTGTCAGCCGCCCGAACGCACCCGCGTACACGCTGGCCTCGTTCCTCGTCGAAGACGGCAAACCGGGAGCGCACCGGATCTAATCCGTCGGAGTACGGTGCGGGGCCAGGTCAGTGCAGCCACGCAACTGCCGCCAGCTGGCCACGGCACCGGTGCGTTGCTCGCCCCTCAGCAGCAGGGGCAGGCTGTTCGGCTGAATGTCGGCCGGGGAGAAGTCGTCGGCGACCACCCGGCCGTCGCGAACCGTCAACGTGAGGATCCCGGTGCTGACGGAGTTCTGGTTGTACCAGACGAAGTTGCCGAGGCCGTAGTCGACATAGGTGTCGGCCAGCCATCCCGCGCCGAGGAGCACGTGGGCATGGCTGCCGACAACGACGTCGGCACCAGCCGCGGCCATCGCTCGCGCCTGCAGCCGCTGCTGCGCGGATGGGCAGGCCTGGTACTCCATGCCCCAGTGCAAGAAGACGACGACCACGTCGGCTCTGTCCGCGGCGGCGCGTACCGCCCGCACCATCCGCGGCGGCCCTGGGCGAATTGCCACTGCGACGCCGGGCCGGTCTGGACCCGCGGACCAGGCCAGAGCAGTGCGATCCGGCCGTGTGGTGGCGGCCAGGACCGCGATCCGGGTGCCGTCGACCGAGAACTCGGCTGGACGAAAGGCGACTGCGGCGTCCTTGCCGATCCCGACGACCTCGATCGGGCTCTGCCGCACAGCGGCAAGTGTGTCCCTCAGCCCGACGGCGCCGTAATCCACCGCGTGGTTGTTCGCCAAGCTCACCACGTCCACTCCGGCCGCATCGAGCACCTGAAGTGCCCGCGAAGAGGTGCGGAAGTGGTAGTCCTTCGGCTCCGGATTGCCGCGACCGGTGATCGCGGTCTCCAGGTTCACCATCATCAGGTCTGGCCGGCGCAGCGCCGGGGCGATCGACCGCAGGGCAGTCGCGGGGTGCCGTAGCAGGGCGGCCAGGTGATACTCGAAGTGCAGGTCACCGGCGAAACCCAGCGTGACCGTTCCACGTCCGCTGGTGGGACGACGGCCATGCGGCGTCGTGGCGGCGCTAGGGATGAGTGGTTCGGCGAGAGCTGGCGGGCTTTGCGTGGCTGGTTCGGTCGACTGATCGGACGGCGGGTCTGAACAGCTCGCCGAGAGGGCAACCAGAGCGAGCGCAGCTGGCACCCAGCCAGACCCGATCATGCCGGCAGCCTGGGACTCCGGGCGCGGGTTCGAACCCTCGGGTGGCCTTCGCATTAGCGGCCGGTAGCGGAAAAGTGCTGGTAGTCCTTCGAGTAGGTCCAGTCCCCGCCCCAAAGCCAGCCGATCCGCTCGAACGCGGTGACAACGACGTCGGCGGATCGTAGAGCACCGCGCACGTATGGCGCGTCGAGGGACCGGTCGATCCCTGCGAACCGTCGCCCCTCGTGCGGCGCGACGAACGAGCCGTCCAGGTACGGGTTCTGGATCGGGTTGATGTCGATGGCCCGGCCGTATGCATGCTCGGACCAGCGGCCTCCGCTGGTCGTGCGTCGACAGTTGTAGGCGGATGTGTTGTTCGCGGACATCGACGCGTCGTCGTCACCTTGGTAGACGTCGACCAGCCGCATCCGGCGGATGGGGAAGCGCTCGTTGTAGAGCGTCCGGAACACCCGCACCACGGGACGGGCTTGGCTCTCATGAACGACCAGCTCGCCGCTGCGAGCCACCCCCGCGAAGCCCACGAAGCTCACTTGGACGTAGCGCAGGTCTCGTAGTCGCACAGGGCAACCGCGGTGATGCGCGAAGCGCATCCGTGCCCGCAGATCGGGGCCGATCCTGGACACCGACCCGGAGAAGTCCGCGGCAGTCGCGGTGACCGTCGGTGCCGGCATCGGGGGATCGACTGCCGGGACGGAGCGGGTCGCGCCACCAGAACTTGGAGCCGGCGGAGTGTCCGATGGAGAGCGACTTGTGGTCGGAGCACCCGTCGCCGCAGATTCGCCGTCCAACCCGCATCCAGCGGCGCCACCGGCCACGAGGACCGCGCACAACACTCCCACAACGGCGACCCGCACTCTCACGTCATCAGCTCTCTTCATCGCCTTGTGGACGCTTGCCCGGCCTGGTTGGTTGCCACCTGACTGACGCGACCGCCGGATAGGAGGTGCGGACACGACACCTTCCGAGTGCTTGTGATGCGTTTCACGAGGCGGACGTTAGCCACGACCGAGGCAAGCGGCGTAACGTGTCGGGACACGTTCGCTGACCGCGGACGCGAAACCACACCACATCGCCGGCGAAACCGGCGACCGGGGTCGTTGCCTAGCGGCGCCGCGGTACGCGAGAGGGAACTGGCATGGCGATCGATACCGCGTCGGACACAGCTGCCTCCGCGTCCGTCAGCAATGCCCGAACGACCCACGCACAGCTTCAGGCATGGGTGGATGAGGTTGCGGCTCTCACCGAACCAGCACACATCCACTGGTGCGACGGCTCCGAGGAGGAGTGGGCCGCCCTCTGCGAGCGGCTGGTCGACGCCGAAACGTTCGTCAAGCTGGACGAGGCCAAGAAGCCCAACTCGTATTGGGCTCGGACTGACCCGAGCGATGTGGCGCGGGTCGAGGACCGCACGTACATCTGTAGCCGCGACGAGTCTGATGCGGGACCCACCAACAACTGGATGGATCCCGTCGAGATGACGGACATCATGACCGGCCTGTACCGCGGCTGCATGCACGGTCGCACCATGTATGTGATCCCGTTCGTGATGGGTCACCTCGAGGCCGAGGCCCCGATGTTCGGCGTCGAGATCACCGACTCCGCCTACGTCGCCGTGTCGATGCGGGTCATGGCGCGGATGGGCCGCAGCGTGCTGGACCGCATCGACGAGCTCGACGCGGACTTCGTCAAATGCCTGCACTCGGTCGGCGCGCCCCTCGAGCCGGGCGACGATGACGTGCCGTGGCCGTGCAACGACACGAAGTACATCAGCCACTTCCCCGAGGAGCGGTCAATCTGGTCGTACGGCTCCGGTTACGGGGGCAACTCCCTGCTCGGCAAGAAGTGCTACTCGCTGCGAATCGCGTCGGTTATGGCACGCGACGAGGGGTGGCTCGCCGAACACATGCTGATCCTCAAGCTCACCTCTCCGCAGGACCGGGCGTACTACGTCGTCGCCGCCTTTCCCAGCGCGTGCGGCAAGACCAACCTCGCGATGCTCGAGCCGACAATTGCGGGGTGGAAGGTCGAGACGCTCGGTGACGACATCGCGTGGATGCGCTTCGGCGAAGATGGGCGGCTGTACGCCATCAACCCCGAGTACGGGCTGTTCGGCGTCGCACCGGGCACCGGCTGGGGCACCAATCCCAATGCGATGCGCACGATCGCGCAGGGCAACTCGGTCTTCACCAACGTCGCCCTCACCGATGACGGCGACGTCTGGTGGGAGGGCATGACCGACTATCCCCCCGCCTCCCTGACCGACTGGAAGGGGCGGGGCTGGACGCCGGAGAGCTCCGACCCGTCCTCGCATCCGAACAGCCGCTTCTGCACGCCGATCAAGCAGTGCCCGATTCTGGCACCTGAGTACGACGATCCCCGCGGGGTGCCTATCGACGCGATCCTGTTCGGCGGCCGCCGGAAGACGACGATCCCGCTGGTGACCGAGGCCCGCGACTGGGTTCACGGCACGTTCCTCGGCGCCACCCTGTCCAGCGAGACGACGGCCGCGGCGACCGGTGAGGTCGGCGTCGTGCGGCGAGACCCGATGGCGATGCTGCCGTTCATGGGCTATCACGCTGGCGACTACCTCAACCACTGGATCACGGTCGGCAAGGAGCATGACGCCGGCAGGCTGCCGCGCATCTACTACGTCAACTGGTTCCGCCGCGACACCGAGGGTGGCTTCCTGTGGCCGGGCTTCGGGGAGAACAGCCGGGTGCTGAAGTGGGTCATCGAGCGCATCGAGGGCACCGCGGCTGCGGTTGAGACCCCAGTAGGGCGCGTTCCGACTCCGGACAGCATCGACATCGAGGGTCTGGATGTGACCATCGAGGAGCTGGCCGCCGCCCTTGCGGTCGACCGCGAGGAGTGGCGGGACGAGCTGCCGTCGATCAACGCCTGGTTTGAGAAGTTCGGTGACAAGCTGCCCGCCGTCCTGTGGACCGAGCTCGACGGGCTCAAGGCCCGACTCGACGCCTGACCGCCTGCCGTTCGGCGGGCGGACGGCGGAGGTGGCGGGATTTGAACCCGCGAGAGGGGTTAACCCTCAACCCGCTTAGCAGGCGGGCGCCATAAACCGGGCTAGGCGACACCTCCACGCCGCGGGTGAAGCCGTGCGGCGACGAGTCAGGCTACAGGCCGTCACGAGCGCGGGGCAAAGCTGACTCAGCGCAGCCGACGCTGGCGGTGGGCGGAGTTGAGCCGGTTGTCCAGGTCAGTCAGCCAGAGCCTCGGAGGCTCCTCGATCAGGCGTACTGGCAACGACGTCTTGCGCCCATCTCGCAGCCGGATCTCGACCACGCGCCGCGACCCTGAGCCGACGCTGACCACATCGTCGACGGCGGACCAGTCGGCCGAGCGGACGCCGGCACCCCGCAGACCGTCAATGCGGTAGCCGTCCGCGTCGAGCACGAGGACCGGACGGCCGCGGAGCAGCCGTACTGCCGCGACCGCCAACAGCGCCGCCATCACCGCGATCGCAACGAGCAGACACCAGAAGAGCACTGACCAGATCGAGTGCCGGTCTCGCAGCGGTGCCAGCGCGAGCGTTGCCAGCACTCCCCCGCCGCAGCCCACCGCTAGCACACCGAGAACTGCAGCGACAGCGGCCTTGTTGACGTGATAGCCAGCAGAGGGGGCGGGATTCGAACCCGCGGCTGACATCACTGCCAGCGACCGCTTTCAAGGCGGTTCCGATCGGCCACTCCGGCACCCCTCCTCGCAGCGATTCTCCCATCAACCGACGATGGCGAGGATGTCACCTTCCTGGACGACGTCGCCTTCACGGACGCGCAGCTCGCGCAGCGTGCCAGGGTGTTCGGTGAGAACCGGGATCTCCATCTTCATCGACTCCAGGATCATGACGGTGTCGCCCGTCTCGAGCGTCGCTCCCTCGACCGCGACGACCATCAACACGTTGGCGACCATCTCGGCAACGATCTCGCCCGCCATACGCAGCCTTCCTCCTGGCAACCCGAGCGATGACGCTACACCTGGACATGGGGCGGACCGTGGAGTGCGGCACACTCGCCGGGTGACCTCCATGCGAGCGGTGCGCTGCGTCGGAGCGGGAGGTCCTGAGGTGCTGGAGGTCGTCGACATGCCGGCACCGGAGCCGGCGCCGGGCGACGTGGTCATCTCGGTCCGGGCGGCGGGGATCAACCGCGCCGATCTGTTGCAGCGGCAAGGCCACTACCCGCCGCCGCTGGGTGCATCGGAGCTTCTCGGCCTGGAGTGCGCCGGGACCATCAGCGTGGTTGGCGCCGGCGTGGAGCGCTGGCAGCCTGGCGATCAGGTGTGTGCGCTGCTGGACGGCGGCGGATATGCGGAGCAGGTGTCTGTGCCGGCTGGACAGGTGGTCCCGCTGCCAGAGGGGGTTGACCTCGTCACCGGCGCGGCCCTGCCCGAAGCGGCGGCCACGGTCTGGTCCAACCTGTTCATGCTCGCCGGGCTTCGGCCCGGTGAGATCCTGCTGGTCCACGGTGGTGCCGGCGGCATCGGGACGTTGGCGATCCAGCTCGCGGTGGCCCTGGGCGCGCGGGTCCTGGTGACGGCCGGGTCCACGGCCAAGCTGGAAACCTGCCGACAGCTCGGCGCCGACGTCGGCATCAACTACCGCGAACAAGACTTCGCTGAGGTGGTACGCGAGGTCACCGACGGCCGCGGTGCCGACGTGATCCTCGACAACATGGGAGCCGCGTACCTGGCTCGCAACCTCGGCGCACTGGCCGTGGCCGGCCGGCTTGTGGTCATCGGGCTGCAAGGGGGCGCCCGTGCCGAGTTCGACCTCGGCATGCTCCTGCGCAAGCGGGCGGCAGTGCTGGCCACGGCCTTGCGCTCCCGGCCGGCTGCGGAGAAAGCCACGATCATGGCCAGCGTCGTCGAGCAGGTGTGGCCGCTCGTGGCCGACGGAACGGTCCGGCCGGTCGTGCATGCGACGTTCGACCTCGACGATGT
>JACCYJ010000053.1 GCA_013696555.1 Nocardioidaceae bacterium
TCGTCGACGTCGCGGGCGCAGAACGACGCGTCATTCCCTACTGCCTGACCGGCGCACTCGTCCGGCACGACGGCCGGTGGCGCTTCCTGCTCCTCCACGGCTCCGAGGAGTCGTCCGGCGCTTAGCGGGTTCCGATCGTCGACGTAATTCGGCCACCGGCCCTCAGTCGGATCGTCACTCATGAACTGAGCCCAGCGGAACTCCGAGCGCGCGGGATGTCTCGCTGAGCGGCGGGCGCCCAGTGGACTGCCATTCGGCCAAACGGCTGGCTTGTGTGCATGGCCGCCGCGCCGACGGGACATACCGAGACGTGCGGAGCCTGCCTGAGCGAGATCGTCAGGACGCAGCGCCGAAGCCTTGGTCCGCGGGAGCCCTTATTGGAGCCCTTGCGGATCTCATGTGTCTCATGTGTCTCATGTGTCTCATGCGTCTCTTTGATGCACACCCCCAGGTGGGGCACGCCGCGTGCTTTCACGACCTGCATGCCTGATGTCCCACACAACGCCCAGCTCTCCCTCTGGATCGACACCACACCCGAATCGGCGTATCCCAGCCTGGATCGGCGCCTGAAGGTCGACGTCGCAATCGTCGGCGGCGGCATCACGGGCCTCACCGCCGCGACCTTCCTGAAGCACAGCGGCGTGTCGGTCGCGGTGCTGGAAGGCAACCGGATCGCGATGGGAACGACCGGCAACACGACCGCCAAGATCACGACGCTGCACGCGCTGACCTACGACACGCTGATCTCGAAGCACGGCGAGGAGGCGGCCGGCATCTACGCCGAGGCGAACAGCGTGGCGCTCGAATACATCGTGCAGCTGATCGCGGACCGAGCGATCGACTGCGACCTGCGCCGCACGTCCGCCTACACCTACGCGGAGTCGAGCGAGCACGTTGAGAAGGTGGAAGCCGAGGTGGCGGCGGCCCGCCGGCTGGGGTTGAGGGCGGAGTTCGTCACCGAGACCCCGCTGCCGTACCCGGTGGCCGGGGCCATCCGCTTCGACGCCCAGGCGCTGTTCCATCCGCGGAAGTATGCGCTCGCCCTGGCCGCCCTGACCGATGGACATGGCAGTCACGTCTTCGAACGCACCCGCGCGAAGGACATCAACGAGTTCGATGGTGGCGTCGAGGTGATCACGGAGCATGGCGTCGTGGAGGCCGGGCACGTGATCGAGGCGACGCTCCTGCCGTTCCACGACCCGGCCGGCCTGTTTGCGAAGACCGCGCCGATGCGTTCGTACGCTGTCAGCGCCCGCATCGACGGCGGCGTGCCGGAGGGCATGTTCCTCAGCGTCGACGAGCCATCCCGCAGCGTCCGCCCGCACTACTCGGCGGATGGCGCGACCCATCTGATCATCGGCGGCGAAGGGCACAAGACTGGCCAGGAGGACGACACCGCCGAACGGCTGCGCGTCCTCGAGCAGTGGGCGCGAGAGCGCTTCGGCGTGACCGACATCGACCATCGCTGGTCCGCGCAGGACTACGTTCCGGCCGACGGCATCCCGTACGTCGGTCCGCTCAAGGACGAGGGCCGGGTGCTGGTGGCCACCGGCTTCAAGAAGTGGGGGATGACGAACGGGACGGCCGCCGCGCTCATGCTGTCCGAGCTGATCCTCGGCCGTCCGGGCCGATGGCTCCCCGTCTTCGATCCGACCCGGCTCAAGCCGCTGGCATCCGCGGGCAAGCTGCTGAAGGAGAACATCAACGTCGCGCAGCGGATGGTGGGGGATCGGCTGCCCGGCGGGCCGTCGCTGGAGGACCTGAAGCCGGGCGAGGGAGCCGTCGTCGACCACGACGGACGCAAGGTGGCCGCCTTCCACGACCCCGAGCGCGGCGTGCGCACGATGTCGGCGCGCTGCACCCACATGGGCTGCATCGTCGCCTTCAACAGCGCCGAGCTCAGCTTCGACTGTCCCTGCCACGGCTCCCGGTTCGACACCGAGGGCAAAGTCATCGAGGGTCCGGCGATTGAGCCGCTGAAGACGGAGAAGCTCACCGGACCGGTCTAGCCGCCCTGCCGGTGCGTCGAGGCGAACACCACCGGTTGAAGGTGCCGCACGAGATGCTCGACCGCACCAATACACTCAGCCCATGAGCTTCGGCGTCGCCGCCGATGCCTACGACCGATTCATGGGCCGCTTGTAACCCACCAGAGTGCCCCGCGTTCCTGGCTGTGCCAATGCCGAGCACCCTTATAAGCACCCTTATGGCATCGCGCCATGCGGACCACAGCGATTCAAACCTGCTCAATCGACCCAGACTGGGACGCATGACACGGGAATCCCGCGCATCCGGTATGCGGTTCCAAATCAACCCTCCTGAGCACGATGCGAGGCACCCACGGGGCCGAAATGCACACCCCGCAGTTGGCATGTCCTCGGTTTTGAGGCGCAAGCGCGACACGCAAGCCGACATGACGGGCGATTACGGATTCCTGGGGTCCCACTCCGGACAATCTGCTGGGCTTCCTCACGGTCCCTCGCGGCCGCCGGCCAGCGGACCCGTGCCAGGCAATAGGCGTCCACGAGGCATTCTGCGTGGCTCGGCTTAGCCGTCCATGTGGGCCGCTATGAACTCGGTTGGTAGGTTCCCGTGAACACCCCGGCCCTGCCGGGACAGGGGTCGTCCGTGCCGCTTGCGGAGAGGATGAGATCCGCCCCGCTGATCTGCCAGTTCATCGTCGCGATGCCATTCGGATCACAGAAGCCACCACGAGCCTCTTCTGGCACGATCCAACTCGTCGGCCCGTACAGCGTCAATACCCCGTCCGAGGTGGCTTCGAAAGCTTCGGTTCCCTTGCCGCCGAGTGGGTCATCGAACCGGATCACGCCGTCAGCACCGAACTCGATACGCCAGACGCCATCCGGGACGTCACAAGTCGCACATTGCTGTTCAGGGGCCTGGTGCTTGAATCCTTTGCCCTCGAGTTCGGCGGGCACCGACGGCCGGGTCGTGGTCACGTTGGCTTCGGACGTCGCCGCGACCCCCGAGCTGGTGTACACGTCGATCGATAGCAGATGACTGCCGGGATCAAGCACGGATGGGACGAACAGGTTGCCGTCGTCGTTGAAACTGTACGGAAGGTTCTGCTCGACCCACATGAGGTCGCCGTCGATGAGGAATTCGACCCGGTCGACTGGCGAAACGGCTGACTGCCCGGTGACGGTGGCGATCCACGCCGTCGGCGTCGTCAGGTTTGTCCCGTCGGCTATCGATGACGTGATGGCGAGCGGCGACGGAGCGGTGGTTGTTGTCGACGTCGCAGCGGGTGTTGTCGACGTTGGTTGCTCAGAGGGCGTCGTGGTAGCGGCGCCCCCACATCCTGCGATGACGAGCACCAAGCCGAGAACCCCGAGGAATCTGAATGTTGCGTATCGCACTGATCTTTTCCTCATGCTGAGGTGAGCGACGGAATCCGTCGCGCTTGCATCCGGCGAGCCATAGCCTTTCACCGCCACGCTCCTACATAGGCATCGCTCTGGGCTAACGTGTCCCATTCGTCGGCCCTACTCAAATAGGCGGACATGGCAGCACGATCGTTCAATTCTTGGGGCTGCCGGGTCCGATCGTGACACCCGAGGCGCCGACAGGCACACGCTCCACGCCCACCCGGCCGCCCGCGCCGGGCTCCGTGGCAGACCGTCCGGGCCCTCGATCGCTCAAAACGTTGCAGTGGGCGTCTTCTCACCACCGGTTACCGCGTCACGAGTCGTTGCTTCCACGACCCCGGGCGATTCGGGCCCTGCGGGCGTTGCGAGCCGACGTGTTGATGAAGCCATTCGTGCTACGGCCGCCGGCGAGCAGCGAGAGGCATGGCGGTACGCGGGCGGAGTGGCGCATGGTGTCGACACGCCGGGCCACTCCGCTCGAGGCAGATCACTCGAAGAGCGCGCAGATCTCCGACCAGTCCAGGTCGAAGCCGGGATGGGGACCGGCAATCTGAAGATCCAGCTCGTCGATGAAGACGCCGCCCGGCACGTCATCGCCCTCGGTGTCGTACAGGTAGGTGAACCGAATGACCCCTCGATCACGCAGGACGAGGTTCCCGTCCGCGTCGTAGACCGCGAACGGCTGGCCGGCCTCAATCGACCGAAACTCGAAGATCGTGCCGTCGACCTGCCGGGCCTGCGTCTCGTTGGACACTCCGTGTCCGCGGAGCGTGATCGATCGTCCATTCGCGGTATGGACCTCCTCCCATGAAAAATTGGCTTGCAGGAAGAAGGCCGTCGCGAGGTCACCCTTGCCCTGTCGGAACCGATACTGGGAGCTGACCGACCCGTCAACGGTGACGAGGAACCCGCAGTCGTCGTAGCTGTCGGTGAACGTATCCTCAATTCGCCCCCGCTCAGCGATCGTGGCCTGTGCAGCGGCTGGAAGCGTGACGAAGAGGACAAGGAGTCCAGTTAGGGCGGCGCCGATCATCCGCCGCCGCGGCCCGGGTGCCAAGCCTTGATTGGGTTGCAGCGCGCCAAATGTGATGGATGGGGTCATGCGATTCCTCCTTGTGGAGCTATTGCCCAATGTCGATCAATGTCACCGAGGCGTCGATCTGGTTGAGGACGCTCAGCCACGACCCGGAGAACGCCATGGCCGTCGACCCTCGCCCCGTCGGGAGGCTCAGCACGAGCTCGCCGGTCGACGGATCGATGGCCCTGACCTGTCCATCCCGGCGATCCGTCACCCAGATCCATCCGTTGGCCGCTGTCACCGCGCTGGGTGTCGTGCCGATCTCGATGGTGGCCGCGATCCGATTGGAGTCGGGATCGATCCTGGAGACCGCTCCGCGGGTTCCCGTCGCGACCCATACCCCTCGATCGACGGCGATGCCATCCGCAATGCCGGCCAGCCCTACGCGAGCGACGACGTCCAGCGAGCGGGGGTCGACCCGAACCAGCTCGTTGCCAATGGCGATCCAGAGGGCGCGCTGGTCGCCCGCGAGATTGGCCTCGTCGGCATCGGCCACGGGTAGCTCCGCGGTGGCGGTCACCCGGTCCGTGGTCGGGTCGATCCGGCTGACGGTGCCATGCAACGCGCTGACCACCCAGAGGGCACCGGCCGCCTCCGCCGCTGAGCTGGGGTAGGAGCCGACCTCGATGGTGGCGACGACCTGGTTGGTATCGGGATCGATCCGCGTCACCGTCCCGAACTCCGGGTCGACGGTCCAGATCGAGCCGAAGGCGGCAGTGACGTCCGAGATGGCAGGATGGAGGTCCAGCCGCGGCGCGGGGCGGTCGTAGGTCTTGACGCTGGCGACGGTCTCGCCAGTCTCGGGATCGAGGCGCAGCACCCCGACGAGGCTGTTGTTGCCGACCCACACGCCGTCGGGCAGCGCGGCCATCCCGAGTGCTGCCCCCGGTCCCAGCGCCGCGGTGCGGACGACCCTGGGCGCATCGGCCTCCGTTGGATCGGCCGGGCGGAGGCGATAGGTGTACAGCCCGACCAGCGCAACGGCGGCGAGGGCGACGGCCAGTGTCCGCATGGCGGGCAGCCGCCAGCGGCGCCAGAACGGGATGGAGCGAGGCTGTGGCAACGCCGCGGTCTGGCCAATCACCGTCTCGACGATCCAGTCCGGCGCCTCGCGCGGGGCGTCGTCGATCAGCCACCCCCGCAACAGGTCATGGAACTCGCGGTCGTTCATGCCGACCTCCCGTTGGTGCGGCGAGCGCTGCGGTCATCCGCCTCGAGCGCAGCGCGCAGCGCGCGCTCGGCGTGATGGAGTCGTGACTTGGCGGTCCCTAGCGGCACCTCCATCGCGGCCGCGATGGAGGGAACCGTCAGCCCCAGGTAATGGCGCAGCACGAGCGTTGCTCGATGGTCGATCGAGAGGCGCCGAAACGCGCGGTTCAGCACCTCCCTGTCGGCGACCTGAGACGTCTCGTCTCCCACGGGAGATTCATGCGTCGGTAAGAGCTGGATCTCTGCGCCATGCCGACGCCGCATCCGCCAGATGTCGGCGCACGCGTTCATGAGCAGCCGCTGGAGCCATGGGCGGAACTTTTCCGGGTCGCGCAGCCTGGGTAGGTCCTGCCACATCCTGACCAGAGCCTCCTGGACGGCGTCCTCAGCGGCGGTCCGATCTCGCAGAACGAGGGTTGCCACAGCGTGGAGCCGATCGGCCGATACCGCCGCGAGCGTGGAGAACGCGTCATGGTCGCCGCTTCGCGCGCGCTCTATCAGGTCTCGTTCCACGAGTCGCTCCTGCGTCAGCCGTGACGCCATGGCTGCTCATCCTCCGCGTCCGCGTCCGCGGTCGCTCCGGTGTCCCTCTACCAATCTGGCGGTTGGAAGAGCCGATATCGTTCAATCAGCGTCGCTGGCGCGACGCGTGGGAGCGCCTCCAGCACTGCGACAGCTCGCATCCTCGGTGCGGCAATCGGTGAGGAGTCGGACGTGAGCCGTAGGTGTCGCAATCAGGACCGCCGCGGAGTGCGCCGGTGCTCGACATCGGCGGCTGGCCCGGCTGCGTCTCAGTCGAGTTGTGCCATCGTTGCGCGCATGCGCGCCGGCTCCATCGGGACCGATGCCTTCAACACTCTTGCTCCGTGACCGCATAACTGAGGCGATTTCGCTCGCCCTCCCACGCTCGTAGCAGAGCGCTCAGGCAGAAATGCTTGACATGCAAGAGGATCGCTGGTTCGAGTCCACTACTGCCCACCATTGACCGGTTCGTGCTCAGACTGAGCGCATAACTGCCGCAGTCGTCCGCCCGGTCCGTGGAGCACAGCGCTCACTGACTGTTTGTCGCGAACGACCGGGTCGGATCCGGCAAGCCTGTCGCTTCTCGATCGGATGGTCAAGAGACGCTCGTCCGAGCGCTGGAGGCTTGACCTGCCTTGGACGCCACCCGGGTCGGCGCGCGGTGGTCGGGACCTGCCGGGGTTTCCTGAGACCTTATGTGAGCCCCTATCGGTCGTGTCCCATGCGTCCCAGGTGGCCCATGCGTCCCACCGTGACGCTCGGTGGGACGTATGGCACGGAATACGGCGCCCTCATTAGCACCCCTATGCGATCGTGCCCGGTCGCCGCACCTACATGTCGCAGGTGTGGCGTCGGTGTGCGGTCGATAGAAGCCGCACCTACGCCACCCGATCGCAGACCGATTCGCGGGAGAGCAGACGAACCTCGCGGGAAAATCGTCAACGACGGGGCGCCGAGCAACGAGCGCGGGCGCCGATACGCCCGCGCATCCGAACAACTCGCGGTCGAGTTCGTCGACCACGAGCGGGTGGCTTGCGCGTACCGTGATACCACGGTATCATGATACCGTACCCTCGCAGAGGAGTTCGACGATGACGACCAAAGCCCGCACCCTACGTTTGCCGGTCGACCAGGCGAAGGAGCTCG
>JACCYJ010000088.1 GCA_013696555.1 Nocardioidaceae bacterium
GTGTCAGCCAGATCATCGAAAACAGCCTCTGGCCTGGGCGTATGTCGATCTACCAGGCGAAACGCTGAGCAGTGGCATCGCCTTCCTAAACCGTGTGCCGCAGGTTCGAATCCTGCCGGGGGCACCGACATAAGCCCAGGTGAAAGGGGCTATTCGGCGTTGGCGTGGGGCAGGTTGTTGACTTGCTGGGCCGTCCCAGGCCGAGGGAGGCCGTCCGAGCTTGCGGCGGCAGCTTCTCAGCCCCTCCAGGTCGCCTACTTGGTGATCGGCTAACAACAACCTGCGTGAACACGCGGCAACCGACCGCGCGTCGAACCGTACGGGTGGTCGGCGCCAGGTGCTCGACTTCGTCACGCGAGAGCTGCGCCGTCGCGTGCTTGCGGCCAGGGTCAGGACGCCACGGCGGATGAGACGGTCAACGGTGGTGACGTGGACGGCGAGGATGTCCTATCGGGTCGTCTACGACTACGCCTGACCAGCACCCCGCTGGTGAACCGCTGGCGCAACTGCATGGATGGGTATTCATACCCACCGATGGCCGGGAGACGATCTTGGCATTCACTGGGTGTATGCCAGAGATTCCAGGCGTCGCCGTCGAGGAAGAACGACTCGCTGCCTGGATGACCTGTGAATCGTTCGTGGTTGTAGAGCGCGGGACCCCGTTGTGTGAAGCACGCCAACGATTCGGCTTGGGTCACACGCGATGTCACCGACGGCGCTGTAGGCGCTCGGCCGGTGCCCAGCGCCTACAGCTCCCGACCCCTAGCCGCGCGCGATCACGCGCACGAGGGCGGGTCGTCCTCGATCCGGAAGGCCGGCGGGTCGGCGCTCGGGGCGACGAACGTCGCGTAGATCGTCGCACCTTTCCAGCTCGTAACCTTCCCCGGCTCGTCGCCGCTCTCGACGAACACGTCACCGTTCCGAAGGCCTATTCCGTATCTCGTCTTGTCGCAGTTTTCATCCCGGACCGTCACCCGACCTGACTTCACAGCCACGATCACAATGCCGGGGTGGTGATGCCAGCCGCTGTAGCCACGCGCATCGATGACGACCTTCTGGACGCTGACGTCGGTCGGACGGTTCGTCTTGAACGTGACTCCGTCGCTGTTCAGGTCGACCGCATGGTCGAGGTCCGCCACGACAAGGGGTGTCGGTGTGAACCCGGACGGGGGCGATCCAAACGCCATGGGAGCGAATGCTCCGACCCCCACAAGTCCAAGGATCACGGCCACAACGTGCATGCGATTGAGCTTCATCTCGTACTCCTTTCAAGGCGCACGGGGTGTGCTCCTCGAACCCTCACTCTCCTCGCAGCCGAGCACCTTGGAAAGCCCCCATGTAGTTGAGCAAAACGTGGCTCTCGGGATCGCCCCGGGGGGGCCAGCCGATCCGCCCAGACGACGTGTGCTGCATCTTCCACGCCACGCCGACGGTCAAGGACATTGCCGCAGCGGGGGGTGTCACGGCAGACGCTGCACACCTGGTTGGTCAAGTACGAGACTGAAGCGCCCTGGGTGTTGTAGAGGCTCTGTTCGGAGAGGATGGAGTTCATGTCAGGATCCAGCAGGTTTTCTGTGGAGCAGCGGGCCAGGGCGGTGCGTGTTTGTGGCCGAGGCGGTGCCGGGTTATCCGTCGGAGTGGGCTGCGATCGCGTCAGTCGCGAGCAAGATCGGGTCCTCGGCGGAGACGGTGCGTGTGCGCCCCTGTTGGCGCAGGCTCTCCTTAGGTCACACCGACGGCGAGGCGGGGTGCCTCACTAGGCGCCAGGTTTACGTCCGAACAGGGCGACCTGACGAATCACCGCGTCCAGGTTGGACCCCAGCGCCGACATCCGGAGACGCCAGGAGCGGCAGTCCCATCCGCACCGCGAGGTGCGCAGATCGAGGTCCTGCCTGCCTTGCCGCCAAAGCATTTATTTAGTATCGTCGGTTATCGATGAATCATTCGGCACAACCGCTGGACCGGGCCGCAGCGGTGGAGTACGCCAGCTGGTTCAAGGCGCTTGCCGACGCCACCCGCATACAGATCGTGTCGCTGCTGGCCAGGGGTCGTGTGCCGCTAACAGTCGGGCAGATCGTCGCTGCGTCGGGAGTAGGCCAGTCGACCGTCTCGCACCACCTGAAGATCCTGGCCGACGTCCGATTCGTACTGGTGGAACGCAAGGGCACCGCCAGCCTGTACCGGATCAACAACGCCTGCGTTCGCTGCTTCCCATCCGCCGCTGACGTCGTAATGGGCAACCCCGCCCCACCTGTTCCCCCTTGCGAGTAAGGGGTTTCACCATGGCTGCTGACGAGATCATCGA
The DNA here is from genome assembly GCA_013696555.1 of Nocardioidaceae bacterium. Classification (GTDB taxonomy): domain Bacteria; phylum Actinomycetota; class Actinomycetes; order Propionibacteriales; family Nocardioidaceae; genus JACCYJ01. The sequence continues at coordinate 2,306 of JACCYJ010000088.1, forward strand.
ACGCTACTCCGGCTTGGCGCGCGCCGCACTATCGGGGGAAACCGTCGTCGACTGCGACCCTGGGATCTTCGACGACGGCTGTTTCGGTGTGGCCGGCTACGACGACCTCACGGGACTACCGCCGGCAGCCATCCGGTCCAGTCTCGGCTGTGGCAATCCGGTCGCTGTCGCCGAGCTGCGGACTGGCGAAACCGTGCTCGACCTCGGCTCAGGAGGCGGAATCGACGTCCTTCTATCCGCCAAGCGGGTTGGCCCAGGCGGCAAGGCATACGGTTTGGACGCCAGCAACGACATGCTCGAGCTGGCCCGGCGCAACGCGGAGCAGGCGGACGCCGCCAACGTGGAGTTCCTCCACGGCAGCATCGAGGACATCCCACTCCCCGACCTATCTGTGGACGTCGTCATCTCCAACTGTGTAATCAACCTTTCCAAAGACAAGTCAGCCGTGTTTGCCGAGGTATTTCGCATCCTGCGACCCCATGGGCGGATCGGTATCAGCGACGTCGTCGCCGAGGACGGGACCACACCCGAGCAACGTGCCCACACCGAGCAACGGGTCGGCTGCGTTGCCGGTGCCCTCACCACCGGCGAGTACCACGGCCTGCTGCTTGCGGCCGGGTTCATCGACACCTCGATCACTGCCACCATCAGCCACGGCGAGGGCATCCACTCAGCGATCATCCAGGCGACAAGGCCCTGACCAGCCGGCGCTCGTACGTACGACGAAGCATCTCTCAGCAGCAAGTGGCGGATGCTGGGTGTTCCTCCGACGCGGCGTCGGCGCCGCAACAGTCAGGTCCGCCGTTGTCGGCTGCGTTGAAGGTCACGCTGTCTGCAAGCACGGTGTAGACCTCCCAGCGTTCACCATCGGACGAGCCCTGCACCCAGAACTTGTCCTGCTTCGCGTAGCAACAGGTCGTGCCACCCTCGTCGATGGAGGCGAGTCCCTCTGCTGCCAGGCGCGTCTGGGTCGCGTCTACGGTGTCCACGTCCTCAACTTCGACCCCGAGATGGTTGAGGGAACCACCCCGACCTGGGTTCTCGAGGAGCACGAGCTTGAGCGGCGGGTCGGCAATCGCGAAGTTCGCGTACCCAGGGCGACGTTTGGCCGGCTCGACGCCGAAGAGCCTGCTGTAGAACGCGACCGCGGCACTGATGTCGTTGACGTTGAGGGCAAGTTGCACGCGTGACATGGTTCCAACTTTCACATTGATGGATGTCTATGGAAGGTAGATTGCCCCGGACATTGATGTCTGTCAACATAGATAGATGTCTAAGTCCTCGCTGACTCTCTCGCCCCTCCAAACGGCGGCATGCTGCTCCCCGTTGCAGCGTGAACCGCTGTCGATCGAGCAGGCTGAGCAGGTCGCGCCGCTATTGAAGGCGATGGCCGACCCGGTTCGACTGCGCCTGGTCTCACTCGTGGCCTCATACGCAGGCGGTGAGGCATGTGTGTGTGAGCTGACCAACGCCTTCGACCTCTCGCAGCCGACGATCAGCCACCACCTCAAGGTCCTCCACGAGACCGGTTTGCTAGACCGGAGCAAGCGTGGGGTGTGGGTCTACTACAAGGTCCGCACCGAGGCGTTGGACAGTCTGGCTGCGCTCATCGGGGGTGCCAGCGCGTGAGCGCGCCACTGGCGCGTCGCGCTCTGGCCGAGCTGGTCGGGACCGCCTTCCTGGTGGCCGCTGTCATCGGCTCCGGCATCGCCGCGACCCGCCTCTCACCGAACGACGTCGGGCTCCAGCTTCTGGAAAACAGCCTGATAACCGGCGGTGCTCTAGTGGCGCTGATCCTGGCGCTGCAACCGGTCTCGGCGGCCTTCAACCCGGTCGTCACGATCGTCGAGCGGGCTCTCGGGGCTGTGAGCACACGTGACACCGGCGTTCTTGTGGTCGCCCAGTTCGTCGGGGGCGTCGTAGGCGCGATCGTTGCGAATCTGATGTTCGACATGGATGCGGTCAACGTCGCGACCCACGTACGTTCCTCAGGGGGACTCTGGTTAGGCGAGGTCGTGGCAACGGTTGGGCTACTGCTGGTCATCTTCGGCACGGTCCGCTCCGGACGCGCCGACACGGTGGCCTACGCGGTCGGCGGCTACATCACTGCCGCCTACTGGTTCACCAGCTCGACGAGCTTTGCCAACCCCGCCGTGACATTGGCTCGGACCCTGTCCGACTCCTTCGCTGGGATCGCCCCGGAGTCAGTGCCGATGTTCGTGTTGATGCAGCTGATCGGCGGCGTCTTCGGGTTCGCACTGATCAAGCTCCTGTATCCAGACTCGAAGAACCTAGCGGCTGAGCTGACCGCGCCGCGACCCACCAAGGAATATTCCGCGTAAGCCACACACCCGCCGTCCTGGTTCGATTGCGTCCACAACGCCGGCCCGCATCCGCCAGCCGGTGCGGCTCGACTTACCTCGCGGTCCAACACTCGAGCTCGTATCGGAGCACGACTACACCAACAACTTGACTGATCGACCGTACCTCAATCAATATTGAGTCAATGAATACTGAGCGAACGGCGCTGGCGCGGCGAGTGGGCGTTCATAAGGCGCTTTCGGATCCAGCGCGGTTGCGGATCGTCGACACTCTCAGCTTCAGCGACGCCGCTCCGGCCGAGCTGCGGTCCATGCTGGCGATGTCTTCGAACCTGCTCGCCCATCACCTCAGGATCCTCGAGGGGAAGGGCCTTCTGACCCGCCACCGGTCCGAGGCCGACCGCCGGCGGACGTATCTCCGGCTGGTTCCGGACTCCCTCGAGGGTGTTCTCCTCCCGGGCCTCGTCGGCGCGGTGTCGCGGATCGTGTTCGTTTGCACCGCGAACTCTGCCCGCTCCCAGCTCGCGGCTGCGCTCTGGCGGCGCTCCAGCAGCGTTCCGGTCACGTCCGCCGGAACTCACCCGGCGCCGGCTATTGACCCGAGAGCCGTCGCCGTTGCCCACCGACGCAACGTGCCGTTGCGGGTGACGCGGCCTCGTCCGCTCGGCGATGTGCTCGACGAACACGACTTCGTGATCACCGTGTGCGACAACGCCCACGAACAGCTCACCACCACTAATCACCACACCGACACGGCAGCCGGCCTGCTTAGCGCACGGTGCCTTCACTGGTCGGTGCCCGATCCCGTTCGTGTGGGTTCCGACGCCGCCTTCGACGCGACCTTCGCCGAGCTCACCCGCCGAATCTGCGACCTCGCCCCACGAGTCACCGCCTCCTGAAAGGAGCACCGAGATGCCGATGGCCACGTCTCCGTCCGACCCACAGTCGGTTATCGGCCTTGACCAGAGACTTGCTCTCAAGTCGGCCGCCACCCGACTCGCGCGCGACTTCGAGGGCACGTTCGGTGCTGAGACGATTGAGCGGTTCCTGAATTCCTCTTACGATCAGTTCGCGGACCGGGCAACCACCGTGAACTTCTTGCCGCTTCTAGCCGAACGATTCGCCCGCCAGCGCCTTCAGGCATTGGCGAAGGTCGAAGGGCGCTCCTCCGACGGCAGGCCGGTCGTATTGTTCCTCTGCACGCATAACGCCGGGCGCTCGCAGATGGCGTTGGGGTTCTTTGACCGGTACGCCGGCGATGCCGCCATTGGCTGGTCTGGTGGTTCCGAGCCCGGTCCGGAGATCAACGATGCCGCCGTCGCGGCGATGGCTGAACGCGGCATCGACATCTCCACCGAGTACCCCAAACCATGGACCGACGAAGTCGTACGCGCCGCTGACGTCGTGATCACGATGGGCTGCGGAGACGCCTGCCCCATCTTCCCCGGCAAACGCTACGAGGAATGGACGCTCGAGGACCCAGCGGGCTTGGAGCTCTCCGCCGTACGGCCCGTTCGAGACGAGATCGAACGGCGCGTCCTCGCGCTACTCGACGAGCTCCAGGTGCGTCACGCCTGAGCGACACACCGTCGATGACCGTGCGACCTTCCGGCACAGCCTGCCGTTTGACGGGAGCTGCGCAGAACTAGGAGCGGTCATCACCGTGGTCAAGGCCATGCGGACTCAGGCGGTCACGAGTGTTAGCCGGCTATTACCGGAAGAATCGGGTCACGTAGCGGCGTTGCCAGGGTGTCTCGATGGCATGGGCGTCGTAGTGCTGCCGGACGTACTCGACGGCGTCCAGGGCGGTGCCCGCGTCGAGCAAAACGAGGCAAGCCAGCGCCGTGCCTGTTCGCCCTCGCCCTCCGCCGCAGGCAATCTCTACGCGGTCGCTGTCCAGGCGGTGCCATGCCTGTCGAAGCGCGTCATCCGCATCGTCGCGATCAGCCGGCAGGCCAAAGTCAGCCCACTTCAGCCACCGCGCCTCCCACGCAACGGTAGGCGGCGCTCTCCCTAGCAGGTAGAGGCCGAAGGTGGGCGCCAGACCTTCCGGCATATCGCGACGCAATGCACGACCTCGCACCCGACGTCCCGACGGGAGTGTCAGGACTCCAGCTCCATCGGCACTCCACGGCTCGTGCACCAGTGCACGGTAAGCCGCAACACCTTGGCGACAGCGACGGGACCAACCAAATCCAGTCTGGTGCCGGGCAGCCCGCGTCAGCGGCTCCGGTTGCGCGGGTGATTCTTGGCGTTGCGCTCGTTCCTGTGCTTGTAGTTGCCAGTCAGGCGAGCCATGAGCTCTTGCGGGTCCTCGTCTTCCACCTGCGCCAAGAATTGCCTGGCAACGGTCCCCCGCAATGTCGTGGCGCGTCGCCCGTGATGCGTGATGAGCACCTCGCCGCCAACCACCCGGTACTCGAAGCCGCTAGGTCCGCGGGCCACGACGCGTAGCATCCCACAGTGACAGGTCTTGATCCGGTCAACGCCTCCGCTCGGGTCTACCTCAGATTGCCTATGTGGGACAGGGCCGCCGCCACTCCAAGCTCGGTCTCAGACATATCAATCAGGTGGCGCGGGCCGTCTTGGCCTGCGTCCCACACGCGTCGTAGCGCTGGGCTTGCACTCCAGCCCAACTGGGCAAGACTTGACCGACCACGTCCGGGACCCGTTCCTCGCACGTCGGGCGGTTCCTCTCTTCGAACACCGACCATGCCGCGTATATCGACCTGAGCGGAGTCCGTGCAGCGATCGGGACGACCGAAGGAGACGCCGTGACCATCCGCCTGGAAGAGCGGATAATGGAATGACCCCTGACGGATCTCGACCGGCTTGGCCTACGGGTTTGGCACGGTCAAGCTGAGAAGATTGAGGAGGCACGATGCCGACCGATTCGGTGGCCCGTGGGGCCCAGCGTGACCGCATTCGCGCCGAACACGTCCGACCCATCGACGAGAGGCCCAAGTCCTCGGCTCGCGGTCTGCATCACACCGCCTTGGTCAGCGGAGATGTCGAACGCACGATCCGCTTCTACCAGGACGTGCTCGAGTTCCCGCTCACCGAGCTGATCGAGAACCGTGACTACCCCGGGTCTTCTCACTTCTTCTTCGACATCGGCAACGGCAACCTGCTTGCGTTCTTCGACTTCCCGGGTCTCGACGTCGGGCCGTACACCGAAGTGCTCGGTGGTCTTCACCACATCGCCATCTCGGTCGAACCGCAGCGGTGGGAACACCTGGTCGGGAAGCTCGAGCGGGCCGGCGTCGAGCACGTCGTCCACAGCGACGTGTCGGTGTACTTCAAAGACCCCGACGGCGCTCGGCTGGAGCTGATCCAGGACCCGCTCGGTGAGATGTACGGGACCCAGGTCTTATGAGGTTGGCTCACAGCCGCGGCGTGAGCATGCCCGGTGCGTGACTTCCGGTACGAAACGCTGCCTGTCAGGGTGGTGTTCGGCGCTGGCGCCGCCCGCACCCGAGTCGCCGAGGAGATCGAGAGGCTCGGGGCACGGCGCCTCCTCGTGCTGACCGGTAAGAGCGGAGAGGCGCTGGCTCGCGACCTGTCGCGTCCGGTGGCGGACCGCGTCGCCGCTGTGTTCACCGGCGTACGACCTCACGTCCCCGTCGAGGTCGCCGACGATGCTCGCGGCTGCGCTGTGGCGGCTGAAGCGGACGCTGTTCTCAGTGTTGGCGGAGGATCGGCGACCGGCACCGCGAAGGTGGTTGCCCTGACGACCGGCTTGCCCGTGGTCGCTGTCCCCACGACCTACGCCGGCTCCGAAGTGACCTCGATGTGGGGGTTGACCGAGGGCGGCACGAAGACCACAGGGGTTAACCCCGTTGTGCAGCCCCGTGTCGTGATCTACGACCCGGAGCTCACCGTCTCCCTCCCGGCCGGCCTGTCCGCCGTCAGCGGACTCAACGCCATGGCCCACTGCGTGGAGGCCTTCTGGGCTCCCGGTCGGAACCCCATCAGCAGTCTGATCGCCGAAGAAGGAATCCGGGCCTTGGCCACCGGCTTGCCCGCCGTGGTCGCGGACGGCGCGGACATGGGGGCTCGGAGTGACATGCTCTACGGTGCCTACCTCGCGGGATCAGCTTTCGCGGTTGCCGGGTCCGGCCTGCACCACAAAATCTGTCACGTTCTCGGCGGAGCCTTCGACCTACCCCATGCGGAGACACATGCGATCGTCCTGCCGTACGTTCTCGCCTTCAATGCTCTGGCCGCGCCCGAGGCTGCGTCGCGGATCGCCGCAGCACTCGGAGCCGATGACGCCGCCCGGGGGCTGGTGCAGCTCTGCCGGCAGCTCGGGGTTCCGCGCGGCCTGCGCGAGATCGGATTGCGTGAGGAGCAGCTAGCGGGCGCCGTTCGCTCGATCCAGGACGCTGTGCCACCGGACAATCCCCGGCCGGTCAGTGAGGACGACCTGCGGCGGCTCCTTCTGGACGCGTGGGCCGGGAGCGAGCCGGATGACGACTGACGGAGGCCGCGTGTGCCGTCATCGGCCGGTGCATCGGGTCAGGCTGTGAATTCGAGCACGTCAGCGCAGAAGTCCCGATTCAAGGTGTCGTACTTTCCGGCTCGGAACACCTCTCCGTGGTCCTCAACGAACTCATCATCGTCTGGGTTCGTCAGCGTGCCGTTATAGTCGACAACGAACTCAAACCGCGCTGTGCCACGGTCCTTGAAGAGAATGTGGCTTGTATCGTCGCGAACGAGCTGAATACCGCTGAACTGCTGGACGATCGTGAGCGTACCATCTGGGTTGACCGTGATCTTGTGATCACGGAACTGTCCATTTCTCACAACCGTAAAGCTCTTGTTGGTGTCCAGGTTGATGAATGAGTCGACACTGTGGAAGCGGTCGGCAAAATAGAGCGGCGTGTTAGGTCCGCGGGTCTTTGCTGAGAAGTAGCCATGGCCGCGAAACTCATGCCGAAAATCGATGTCGCTGCCGCAGAAGTTCCTGAGCACCTCGCTGTCTGCGAACCTGTAGTGATCCGCTTCGATGACGGCGGCAGTGGCCGGCCCCACACCGGCCGATACGAGGGCCCCGAGGGATACTGTCGCGACCAAGATCCGACGGATGATTCCTGCCATGACTCCTCCTGCTGTGAGGTCGAAACGCTCCAATAGGTGGGCGACAACTGGCCGACCGTTGGTCTGCCTGGGGCGCCACGCAGCCTTCGCCATATCACCGGAGGGAACCGGGGGCAAGAGTCCGACCCTAATCAGCGACTGAATGGCTCGGAGATCGATGCATCGAACCGACAAACGGGCTCATCGGAGATTCGGGTGGGTGAGGCGTCCGGCGGCGAGGATCA
>JACCYJ010000114.1 GCA_013696555.1 Nocardioidaceae bacterium
TCGTTGGCCATGCTCGGTGCGGTGGTCCTCGTGCAGCAGATCGAGGCGCACGTACTCCAGCCGTTCCTGTTGGGGCGCTTGGTGTCGCTGCACCCGCTGGCGGTCATCATCGCCATTGCGGCCGGCATCGTGGTCGCCGGCATCGTGGGGGCGCTGATCGCGGTTCCTCTGGTCGCGTGCGGCAGCGCCATCATCAAACACATTGCCGGCGAGGCAGAGCAGGAACGGGTACGACGCCGCATACGCCGACCGCGCCCCCGCCCGGTGTAATCCGTTGAAGTGTTGGTGATCGATGCTGTCGCGCGATACAAACAGTGACGTGCCCGATGACACGGAGCAGGAGCGACCTGCGGAGGCGACCGAGGAGCTGGTTGACCCGCGGCTGATCCTCGGGCCGCTTCTTCGGCACGTTGATGAGACGTCGGCCACCGTGTGGGTGGAGTCGGCCGTGGCGACGCAGGTAGCGGTGCGAGCCGGTGACCGCTCGTGGACGGCGAACACGTTCACCGCGCACGGCCATCATTACTGCCTCGTCCACGTCGACGGGCTGGGGCCTGGGCAAGAGTTCGGCTACACGGTCGAGATCGACGGTGACGAGGTATGGCCGCCCGTCGGGTCCGTCCACCCGCCGAGCCGCATCCGGACCCTCGACTTCAGTCGGCCGCTGAGCGTCGCCTTCGGCTCCTGCCGGACCAGCGTCGCACATGACCCCGTGGGCAACCGCAAACACGGTGTCGATGCCCTACGGGCACTGTCGCTGCGGATGATGGAGCAGCCGACATCGAAGTGGCCGGACCTCTTGCTCTTCCTCGGAGACCAGGTGTATGCCGACGAAACCTCGGAGGCGATGCGCGAGTTCATCACCGCCCGGCGCAGCATCGAGGAACCCCCGGGCGACGAACTCAAGGATTACGAGGAGTACGCCCACCTCTACCGGCTGGCGTGGACCGACTCGGTCAATCGTTGGCTGCTGTCGACGTTACCGAGCGCGATGATCTTCGACGACCACGACATCCGCGACGACTGGAACACCTCCGCGGAGTGGAGGGAGGAAATGGCGCGCACGTCATGGTGGCGGGACCGCATCGTCGGGGGGCTCGGTTCGTACTGGGTCTACCAGCATCTCGGCAACCTGTCGCCAGCAGACCGCGACCAAGACCCGGTGTGGCAGCACGTGCGGAGGACCGAAGGGCGCGAGGACATCGCTGAGTTCCTCGACGACCACGCCGAGAAGGCGGACGCCAAGCCCGACTTCTACCGGTGGAGCTACAGCCGTGACCTAGGGCGTACCAGGTTGATCGTCATCGACTCCCGCTGCGCACGGGTACTGGAACCGCGTACCCGACAGATCCTGGACGCGCCGGAGATGGACTGGCTCGACGGCCTGCTGCAAGGCGACCGCGACCACGTGCTGGTCGGCACCTCGCTGCCGTTCCTGCTGCCCGCCGGACTGCACCATCTGGAGGCTTGGGACGAAGCGGTTGCGGATGGTGCTTGGGGTGGGCGGGGACGAAAGTTCGGCGAACGGATCCGGCAGGGCGCTGACCTGGAGCACTGGGCCGCCTTTCAGAAGTCCTTCCAGCGGGTCGCCGCGATGGCGCGTGACGTGGTCAACGGCAGACGAGGGAGCCCGCCGGCGACCGTGATTTTCTTGTCCGGGGACGTTCACCACTCCTATCTCGCCGAGGTGGCGCTGCCGGAGCCAACCGCCCACGGGCGGATCCTGCAGGCGGTGTGCTCGCCGATCCGCAACCCGATGCCGCGTTCGATGAGATTCGCCTTTGCGGCGATGGCCTACGGGTTCGCCTGGCCGACGGGCAGGGCGGTCGCCCGGTCGGCAAAGGTACCGGAGCCGCCGTTCACATGGCGCATCACGAAGGGGCCATGGTTCGAGAACAGCATCGCCAGGCTCGACATCACCGGCCGCGACATCCAGTTGTGCTGGGAGAAGCCCAAGCTGGACTCTGATGACAGCGCGCATCCGCAGCTGCATCCGGTGGGCGAGGCGACGATCGTGGCGCCGCGGGTGTGAGCGTCCTGATCGGGAGCTGGCACCGATGACCCCGGAGGCGGTGCCGACGGTCACGCTCGACGACATCCTTGCGGCCCGGGAGATGTTGACGGGCATCGTCGAGGTCAGTCCCATCGAGGAGTCCCGGTCGCTGGCGGCCCTGGCCGGGGTCCCCGTCTACCTCAAGTGCGAGAACCTGCAGCGGACCGGATCGTTCAAGCTGCGCGGCGCCTACGTGCGGATTGCCCGGCTCAACGCCGAGGAGCAACAGCGCGGTGTCGTCGCCGCCAGCGCCGGAAACCACGCACAGGGGGTGGCGCTTGCCGCGACGCTGCTCGGCATCCGCTCGACCGTGTTCATGCCGCAGGGCGTACCCATCCCGAAGGAGAAGGCCACCCGACAGTACGCGGCCGACGTCAAGTTGGTGGGCTCCTCGATCGATGCCGCGCTGGCGGCGGCGCGCGACTTTGCCGAGTCGACCGGTGCCGTCTTCATCCATCCGTACGACCATCGCGACATCGTCGCAGGCCAGGGCACGATCGGTGTCGAGCTGATCGAGCAGGTTCCCGACTGCGCCACCGTGTTGGTGGCGGTGGGTGGCGGGGGGTTGGCCGCCGGTATCGCCACCGCGGTCCATGCGCTGCGCCCCGACGTCAAGGTCGTCGGTGTCCAGGCGGAGAACGCTGCCGCGTACCCGCCGTCGCTCGCGGCCGGGCGCCCGCTCAAGGTCCGGCTGGGCGCCACAATGGCTGACGGCATCGCGCTGTCGCAGCCCGGAGACGTGCCGTTCGCGGCTCTCCAGCGACACCTCGACCGGTTGCTCACGGTCTCGGAGGAGTCGATGAGCCAGGCTCTGCTGATGGTGCTCGAGCGGGCGAAGATGGTCGTCGAGCCGTCCGGCGCCGCCGCCGTGGCGGCACTGCTGGAGCGGCCGGGAGCCTTCGAGGGGCCGGTCGTCGTCGTCTTGTCCGGCGGCAACATCGATCCGCTGCTGCTAATGCGGGTGATCCGCCACGGGCTGGCGGCAGCGGGACGCTATCTGGCGTTCCGGGTACGCATCCCTGACCGGCCCGGTGAGTTGTTCCGCCTGCTCGGCCAGTTGGCCGAGCTGCAAGTCAACATCCTCGACGTGGCGCACGAGCGTACCTCGGCGCATCTCCACGTCGACGAAGTCGCTGTCGCGCTGCAAGTGGAAACCCGCGGAGAGGACGACTGCGAGCGGGTCCTCAAGCGGTTGCGCGAGGTCGGCTACCCGGTGTCCGTCGCCTGATCGCCCGGGGACCCGGCACAGCGCCGGGGGATGGGCATACTTCCAACGGCGTAGGGACACTTCCAATGGGTTCGAACCCATTGGAAGTGTCCCTTTCCCACGTGAACGTGGGAAAGGGACTGCGCTGCAGTCAGCGGCTGTAGGGCTTGGCGTCGATGATCTCCACGGCCAGCTCGGTGCCGTTGGGTGCCCGGTACGTCGCCGTGTCCCCGGCACGCTTGCCCATGATCGCACTGCCCAGCGGTGACTGTGGTGAGAACACGTCGTAGTGGACCGAGTCGTCGAGCGCGAGCAGCTCTCGGGAGCCGAGCAGGAACGTCTCGGTCTCGGGCTCACTGACGAAGCGGACCGTCACGATCATCCCCGCGTCGACGACACCTTCGGTCGTGGGGTGGTCGCCGACCTGTGCCCGCCGAACCATGTCCTCCAGCTGCCGGATGCGCGCCTCCGACTTGCCCTGCTCCTCTTTGGCGGCGTGATAGCCACCGTTCTCGCGTAGGTCTCCCTCGTCACGGGCCTCACCGATCTTGGCTGCCAACTCGGCTCTCGCAGGACCGCGAAGATGGTCCAACTCGGCCCTGAGGCGGTCGTACGCCTCCTGGGTGAGCCAGATGACGTTCTCTTCGGTGCGCTGAGTCACGGGTGCTTTGCTCCTTGCAGGGATGGATGATCGGAGGGCTCAATCGCGTCCGGGCATCCAGGACAGTACCAAGAGTAGGGCCGGGCATGCGGTTGTCGATCACTCGGCAGCCGGTGCCACCTCGCAGGTACGAAGTGCACCGCTGATCGCTGGGCGCTCGGTGGTGATGCCATGGTCGACGGTAACCGTTCCTGGCTCACCGGGCGGAATGTCGAACGTGCTCTCCCCGACGATCGTGCGGTCGGCTGCCTGGGCGTACACCTGGCAGCGCACGGCGTCACCGTTGCGGCGGAAGACGGTCACGGTCACCGTGACTTGGCTCCCGGACTCGACCTGCAAGCCCTGGAGTTGCCCGGACACGGCAGCCGGCGAGTTGGCGGCCGCCCACACCACCCAGGCGAGGCCGGCAACGGCGACCACCGCCACCGCCGCGAGACCCGCAAAACGGGACCATCGCGGTGCCCGTCCGTACCGCTCGGCGAGCAGGTCGGAGGTTGCACCCCCCGGTGGCGTTGGCGTGCGCTGCATGGGAATCCCGGATCCGACCATTCGGTTGAGGACAGCAGCGGCTTGTCGGAGGCGTCGTACCTGAGGACCGCTGCCTTTTGTCACCATTGTGGTGGGTCCCATCGAACCGGGTCATGGGCGAGGAGAAGGGTGAGACCAGTAGTGGCCGAGCAGCTGCGCTTGATGCACGTACACGCGCATCCCGACGACGAGTCGAGCAAGGGCGCGGCGAGCACGGCCATGTACGTCGCTGCGGGGGTCGACGTGCACGTCGTGACCTGTACCGGCGGGGAGCGGGGTTCGATCCTCAACCCCAACATGGATCGGCCAGACATTCTCGCCAACATCGCTGAGATTCGGCGCCAGGAGATGGAGCAAGCACGTCATATCCTCGGGGTGAGCCAGGACTGGCTCGGCTTCGTGGACTCGGGCTGGCCGGAGGGTGATCCTCGGCCGCCATTGCCGGACGGTTGTTTCGCCGGGATCGACCTCGACGAGGCAACGCGCCCGCTGGTCCGACTGATGCGAAGCTTCCGCCCCCATGTGGTGACGACCTACGACGAGAACGGCGGCTATCCACATCCCGATCACGTCAGGTGCCACCAGGTCAGCGTCGCCGCATTCGAAGCGGCTGGTGACCCTGACCACTACCCGGAGTACGGCCCGGCCTGGCAGCCGCTCAAGCTCTACTACCACCACAGCTTCCACCGGGAGCGGACGCAGGCGCTACACGAGGCGATGCTCGCGCGTGGTTTCGAGTCCCCGTACGCCGAACGGCTCGCCGAATGGACAGCCGACCCCGAGCATGCTGCCCGGATTACGACACGGGTGCCTTGCGCAGCGTATTTCCCGGTCCGCGATCGGGCACTGTTGGCCCATGCCACCCAGATCGACCCGGACGGACCGTGGTTCTCCGTCCCGCTGGACGTTCATCAGGCAGCCTGGCCGACCGAGGACTACGAGCTCGCTACCTCCTATGTCGACGTCGTGTTGCCGGAGAGCGACCTGTTCGCGGGCGTCCGAGGTCATCGAGATCTCGGAATGCCGCTGCAACGGGCAGGAGGGCGGACATGAGCGCCGCGGTGATGCGCGCCGTCGACGACGACCAGGTCACGCCGGGGCTGCTCGGGTTCCTGATCGTCGCGGCGATGGGAGTGGCGTTGTTCTTCTTGCTGCGAAGCATGGCCAAGCACCTGCGTAGGGTCGACGTCGGCTCTGAGGGGGATTCGGACGGCGATTTGGACGGCGAACCAGGCGAGGGAATCGCCGGCACCCCGCCGGACACCGGTTCGGAGCCGCCGCGCCGCCCACCGGAAAAGCCGGCATGATCAGGCGGTTGTAGCACGCGGCCGGAGATGTGGTTTGCTTCGAGCTGACCGGCCGAACGTCGCGGACAGTCGCACGAAAGGTGATGCTCATGCAACGTCGTCCCACCGTCCCAGTCGGCTTACGGCACCGCTCGGCACCGGCCTCAGCGGCTGCTGTCACTGTGGCCGTCACGGCTGCGCTGCTCCTGTCGCCGTCGACGAGCAACGCCGGCAACGTGGCGACCGGTGCGGCAGCATCAGCAGCTCAGGTCAGGCATCGCGTCGTCGTCGACGGGCTCGACAACCCGCGTCAGTTGTCCCTGACCCACGACGGTCGAGTCGTGATCGCCGAGGCGGGCCACGGGTCGTACCAGCAGAAGAACTGCTCCGGTAGCGGCCGGAGCGAGCTGTGCGTGGGCCTGTCCGGCAAGGTTTCCGTGCTCGCCGACGGCGAGGTACGCCGGGTGATGACCCGCCTGCTCTCGGCCGCGGGCGCGGACGGGAGCTTCGCCACCGGCCCGGACGGTGCTGGCAAGCGGCCTGGCGGCAGGTTCCAAGCGATCATGACCTACGGGCCGCCCGAGTTCTTCCCCGAGGGGATTCCGGGCCGCCGCCAGACGGGCAAGCTGGTGGCCGGGGCAGGCGATCGCAACCGCATCATCGCCAACGTCTCCCGCTTCGAGATCAACCGTGACCCCGACGGCGAGGGAGTCGACTCCAACCCGTACTCCCTGCTCGCTCTACGCAACAAGACCTTGGTCGCAGACGCAGCCGGCGATTACATCGCCGCTGTTCGGCGGGGCGGCAAGATCCGGCTGTGGGCGACGCTGCCGGAGTACGGAGCGCGGATCGACGCGGTGCCGACGGTCGTGTCGCTCGGCGGTGACGGCAACGTCTACGTGGGGGAGCTCCACTCGGAGATCCCCAAAGAGGCCCGGGTGTGGAAGTACGACCGGCGCGGCAATGTGCTGCGCTCCTGGGGCGGTTTCACGACTGTGACCGGCGTCGCGCGCACCAAGAACGGCACGTTGTACGTGAGCGAGCTGTTCGGCGGCGACTGTGATGGCGACGACTGCTTCCCCGGTCGTGTCGTGAAGGTCGCGCCCAACGGTAAGCGCAGCTCCACGAACGTCCCGTTCCCCGCAGGCATCGTCGCTCGCGGCGACCGGGTGCTCGTGTCGGCGTTCTCGATCTCGCCGGCCAAGGGCTTCGCCGGCAACCCCGCGTTCAGCGGTCAGATCTGGCGCCTGCTGTTCTGAGCCGACGCCGCTTCGACCACCTAGCCTGGCGTCGTGAATCGTCTGGCTGACGCCACCAGCCCGTACCTGTTGCAGCACGCCGACAACCCGGTGGACTGGTGGCCGTGGGGTGACGATGCGTTTGCGGAGGCCAGACACCGCGACGTGCCAGTGTTGCTGAGCGTCGGGTACGCGGCTTGTCACTGGTGTCATGTGATGGCGCACGAGTCGTTCGAGGACAACGCCACGGCGGCCTACCTCAACGAGCACTTCGTCAACATCAAGGTCGACCGCGAGGAGCGGCCCGACGTCGACGCGATCTACATGGCGGCGACGCAGGCAATGACAGGTCAGGGTGGTTGGCCGATGACCTGCGTACTCACTCCCGATGGGCAGCCGTTCTTCTGCGGGACGTACTTCCCTGATCTGCCCCGGCAGGGCATGCCGTCATTTCGGCAGGTGCTGGCTGCGGTCATGGCCGCGTGGCACGATCGCCGGTCTGAGGTCGACCGCGTGGGTGCCGACGTGGTGGCTCGGCTGCGGGAGTCGAGTCGGCCTCCACCGCACTCAGCTCTGGACGAGACGGTGCTCGATGCCGCCGTGCAAACGCTGGTCGGGCAGTTCGACTCCAGGGCCGGTGGCTTCGGTGGGGCGCCGAAGTTCCCGCCCTCGATGCTCCTGGAGTTCCTGCTCCGCCACCATGCCCGGACCGGGGGCAAGACCTCACTGTCAATGGTGGAGCTGACCTGCGAGCGGATGGCGCGAGGCGGCCTCTACGACCAGCTCGCTGGCGGCTTCGCTCGCTACTCGGTCGACGCCCGGTGGGTCGTGCCCCACTTCGAGAAGATGCTGTACGACAACGCGTTGCTCATGCGGGCGTACCTGCACTGGTGGCGGTTTTCGGATAACGACCTGGCTCGCAGGGTCGTGAGCCAAACGGGCGACTTCCTCCTGGCGGAGCTGGCCACCGCCGAAGGTGGTCTTGCGTCCGCGCTCGACGCGGACTCCGCCGGTGAAGAAGGCACGTACTACGTGTGGACGCCCAATCAGCTGGCGGAGATCCTCGGGCCGGACGATGGGGCGTGGGCGGCGCAGCTGCTCGGGGTCACCGCGACCGGCACGTTCGAGCACGGCGCGTCGACCTTGCAGCTGTTGCGTGCCCCCGACGACGCTCGTTGGGCGCTGATACGTGCCCGGCTGCATGCGGTGAGGGCGCAGCGAGTACGTCCCGGGCGGGACGACAAGGTGGTGGCCGCCTGGAACGGGCTGGCCATCGTCGCGTTGGCGGAGTCTGGCGTGCTGTTGGAGCGCGCTGACCTGGTGGCCGCGGCTGTCTCGGCGGGCGACCTGTTGGCCTCGGTGCACGTGGACGAGGAGGGGCGGCTGTGGCGGACGTCGCGCGACGGGCGCCGAGGTGAGAACGCTGGCCTGCTCGAGGACTACGGCTGCGTTGCTGCCGGCTTCTTGGCGCTGCTCGGGGCGACCGGCGAGTCGCGGTGGCTGGAACGTGCCGGTGAACTACTCGACCGGGCACTCGAGGTCTTCGCCGACGGAGAGGGTGGCTGGTACGACACCGCAGTTGACGCCCCGGAGCTGGTCGTCAGGCCGCGTGACGTCACCGACAACGTCACCCCCTCCGGTACGGCGGCGTTGGCCGAAGCGCTCCTGGCGTATGCCGCGGTCACCGGCTCCGGGCGCCATCGAGACGCGGCGGAGGCAGCGGTGGCCTCGGCCGGTGGCGTGGTTCGGCAGGCGCCACGGTTCGGTGGGTGGAGCCTGGCGTTGGGCGAGGCGCTGGTCGCCGGACCGGTGGCAGTGGCGGTGGTAGGCCCGGCCGCCGAGCGCGGAGACCTGCATCGCGCGGCCCTGCGGATGAGCAGCCCGGGAGCGGTTGTCATCGCCGGCGACCCGGACGACAAGCTGGTGCCGTTGTTGGCCGACCGTACCCTCGTCGACGGCCAACCGGCGGCCTACGTCTGCCGCGGCTTCGTCTGCGACCGACCCACCACCGACCCCGCCGACCTTTCGGCTCATCCGTGAGCCCCTGCATTGGTTAGCTGCGCCACGTCTGGCACACCGATACCAGGTTAACCGGGTATCAGTGGACCTCACCTGGCGTGCATGCCAGGTGAACTGTCACCAAGCCAGGTGAAGGCGGGTGTTCGCCATGAGCGGATTGCGTCCATCATGATTGACTGTAATGATAATTACATGAATACAGAACTTGGACACGAGAAGATCACTGGCTGGCTCTCCGGCCGGCTACCCGATGACTGGTTCGACGGCTCATCGGTCATCGAGGTAGACCGCGACGAGATCATGATCATCGGCGCGCTCAGCCCGCCGGACCGCTCCGAGGACGCGTCGGACGCGGAGCATGCGGCAGCGGTCGCTGGTCGCGTCAAGCGCTTCCGCGAGACCACACGTGAGCATCGCATCGAGATCGCCCGTGAGCTGGAACATGCGGCCGGGCGCAAGGTGGCCTGGGCGGTGGAGGTGGAGGGCGACCGACACATCTTCACCTCGTTGTCGTCGCCGGTGATGACACGGCTGCGTCAGCCCGAGCGGCAGGTGCTCGATACCCTGGTCGACTCCGGCGTGGCTCGATCCCGTAGCGACGCTCTCGGCTGGTGCGTCCGTCTCGTCGCGCAACACTCCGATGAGTGGCTTTCCGAGCTGCGCGGGGCGATGTCGCATGTGGCGGAGGTGCGCGCAAAAGGCCCGACCACCTGACGTGCGGGCGGAGACTCACCGATGATCAGGCTGGTCAGCGAAGGGTGTAGGTCGCCAGGGAGATGCCGACGTAGTGGGTCGTGAAGGCGGCGATCGTCAACGAGTGGAAGAGCTCGTGGAAGCCGAACCAGCGCGGCATCGGATCTGGCCGCTTCAGCACATACACGATGGCGCCGAGGGAGTACAAGACGCCACCCGCCACCATCAACGTGATGATGGCGGTGCCTGCGCTGGCGGCGAACTGCTTCATCCAAAACATCGCCGCCCAGCCGAGGGCGACGTAGAGGGGTACGTAGACCCAGCGCGGGGCGCCGACCCAGAAGACGCGGGACAGCACGCCCAGGACGGCGCCACCCCACACAATGGTCAGGAGTATCTTGGCGTCGCGATTGGCGAGCAGCAGGAGCGCAAACGGCGTGTAGGTACCTGCGATGAACAAGAAGATCGTCGAGTGGTCGAGCCGCTTGAGCACCTCCCTCGTGCGGTCACTCCACGCCCGGGTGTGATAGAGCGCGCTGGTGCCGAACAGCAGGATCGACGCGACCATGAAGACCACCGCGCCGATCCGCGCGTCACCGTTGGGTGACAGCACAACGAGCACGATCCCGCCGGCCAGCGACAACGGCAAGGTGCCGGCGTGGAGCCAACCGCGCAGCCGAGGCTTGATGTCCTCGACCGTCTCGCGAAGCCGGTCGACCATCTCGGCATCGTAGGTGCGCCAGGCATGCTTCGGCGATGGGTAGCCTGAACCCGATGGACAACGCGAAGCCCGGTACCGCCGAGCGATTTCGCCCCCCGCGTGCCCGCCGGGCGCTGCGCGACCTCGCCGTCGCTGCGTACACCCGGCGGCTGCAACGCCGACTGGACCCCGCTCAGGCGCCTCGCCATGTCGGTGTGCTGATCGATGGCAACCGGCGGTGGGCCCGGGCGTTCGGTGGCGAATCGGCGGAGGGTCATCGCGCGGGCGCGGATCGGCTGCTGCAGTTCCTCGGCTGGTGTGACGACGCCGGCGTCGAGCTGGTCACCGTCTATCTGCTGTCCACTGACAACCTGAACCGCCCGGCAGCCGAGCTCGAGCCCCTGATCGCGATCATCGAAGATCTTGCGGCTCGTATCAGTGAGACGGGGCGCTGGCGGGTGCACACCATCGGTGCGCCGGACCTGCTACCGGCGCCGACCGCCCACCGGCTAAAGGAGATCGAGGAGGCGACCAGAGGCATCGAGGGCACCGCCGTCAATCTCGCGGTGGGATACGGCGGGCGCCGTGAGCTTGCCGACGCCGTGCGCTCGCTGCTCAACGATCACGCCTCCCGGGGGACGTCGATCGAGGAGCTGGCCGAGGTGCTCGACGTAGAGCACATCGCCGAGCACCTCTACACCAAGGGCCAGCCCGACCCGGACCTCGTCATCCGTACCTCCGGCGAGCAGCGGATGTCGGGCTTCTTGCTCTGGCAGAGCGCGCACAGCGAGTTCTACTTCTGCGAGGCCTTGTGGCCCGACTTCCGCCACGTCGACTTCCTGCGCGCGATGCGGTCGTACGCCGCCCGCGAGCGCCGCTTCGGCTCGTGAGCCCACTGGCCGACGGGGTTCGCTCCCCCCGCGCGCGGGCGTGTCGCACGAGCCCACTCCGATACGAGTCGTAGCGTCGAGATTGTTGGCTCGCGAAGGGATATCTGTGACTGCCTCACCTCGCGCCACCCGTCGTGGAAAGCCCCGGACGTACGTGCTCGACACCAGCGTCTTGTTAGCTGATCCCGGAGCGCTGCACCGCTTCGACGAACACGAGGTCGTGCTCCCGGTCGTGGTGATCACCGAGCTGGAGGCGAAACGCCACCACCCTGAGCTCGGCTACTTCGCCCGGGCGGCGTTGCGCCACCTTGACGAAATGCGGGTCCGCTTCGGTCGTCTCGACGAGCCGGTTCCCGTCGGCGAACGCGGTGGCAATCTGCGGGTCGAGCTGAATCACGCCAACCCCGAGTCGCTTCCGGCGGGTTTCCGTCTCGGCGACAACGACACCCGCATTCTCGCGGTCGCGATCAACCTGGCTGCCGAGGGTTCGGACGTCACGCTGGTGTCGAAGGACCTCCCGATGCGGGTCAAGGCTTCCTCGGTGGGGCTAGTAGCCGAGGAGTACCGCGCCGAGTTGGCGGTCGAGTCCGGCTGGACAGGCATGACAGAGGTTGGCATTTGCAGCGCCGATGTCGACGCGCTCTACGAGGACGGCGTCGCAGATCTCGACTCCGCGCGCGACCTACCCTGCCACACCGGGCTGGTGCTGATGTCGGACCGGGGCAGTGCCTTGGGCCGGGTCGGGCCGGACAAGCAGGTACGTCTGGTGCGCGGCGACCGGGAGGTCTTCGGCTTGCGGGGCCGATCGGCCGAGCAGCGGGTCGCACTCGACCTCCTCCTGGATCCCGAAGTCGGAATCGTCTCCCTCGGCGGACGCGCCGGGACGGGCAAGTCGGCACTGGCGATGTGCGCCGGCCTCGAGACCGTCATGGAGCGCCGCCAGCACAAGAAGGTCGTGGTCTTCCGGCCGCTGTACGCGGTCGGCGGTCAGGATCTCGGGTATCTACCCGGCAGCGAGTCGGAGAAAATGCAGCCCTGGGCGCAGGCGGTTTTCGACACACTTGGAGCGGTGTCGTCCGGCGACGTGATCGACGAGGTGCTCGACCGGGGCATGCTCGAGGTACTTCCCTTGACACATGTCCGTGGACGTTCCCTTCACGACGCGTTCGTGATCGTGGACGAGGCGCAGTCGCTCGAGCGCAACGTTCTGCTGACCGTGCTGTCCCGCGTAGGCGCCAACTCCAAGGTCGTCCTCACCCACGACGTCGCCCAACGCGACAACCTGCGCGTCGGTCGCTACGACGGCGTGGTGGCAGTCGTTGAGAAGCTCAAAGGGCATCCATTGTTCGCCCACATCACGCTGACTCGCTCCGAGCGTTCCCCCATCGCGGCACTCGTCACCGAGATGCTCGAGGACGTATCGCTCTGACTCGAGATCTGGCCGTCGGGCTATTGCCCGCCCTCAGCACGCATACATCGCCACCATCGAGGGCATAGGACATCAGACCACCCTCCACGACGGACCGTCCGGCACGTACCTGCCGGTGAAGGGACATCCAGCCATGGCCGACGTCACGTACAAGAAGGCAAGTCTGACCTATCCCGGCGCCGAGGCGCCTACGATCGACAAGATCGATCTGCACATCGATGACGGCGAATTCATGGTCCTCGTCGGCCCCTCCGGCAGCGGCAAGTCCACCGCCCTGCGGATGCTCGCGGGCCTCGAAGACGTCAGCAGCGGCACGATCCATATCGGCGACCGCGACGTCACGAACATGGCACCCAAGGACCGCGACATCGCCATGGTCTTCCAGAACTACGCGCTCTACCCCCACATGACCGTCGGCGACAACATGGGCTTCGCCCTGAAGATGGCCGGCGTCGACAAGGACGAGCGAGCCCGCCGGGTGCACGAGGCGGCGAAACTGCTCGGTCTCGAGGAGTACGTCGACCGCAAGCCCAAGGCGCTATCCGGCGGCCAGCGACAGCGGGTGGCGATGGGCAGGGCGATTGTCCGTGAGCCGCAGGTCTTCTTGATGGACGAGCCGCTGTCCAATCTCGACGCCAAATTGCGTGTTTCCACGCGCGCGCAGATCGCCTCCCTCCAGCGACGCCTCGGCGTCACCACCGTGTACGTCACCCACGACCAGGTCGAGGCGATGACGATGGGTGACCGGGTGGCCGTGCTCGAGGACGGTTACCTGCAGCAAGTCGACACGCCGCTGAACCTCTACGACAAGCCCGTCAACTCCTTCGTCGCCGGCTTCATCGGCTCGCCGGCGATGAACCTGTTCACGGTGCCGGTGACACCCGAGGGCGCGAAGCTCGGCACGCTCACGGTGCGGCTACCCCAGGGTGCGCACGAGAAGATCAAGGGCGACCGTGAGATTACCCTTGGCGTCCGGCCCGAGTCGTTCCGGCCGGTCGCGGCGGGAGAAGCCGGTCTGGAGACGACCGTCGAGGTCGTCGAAGAGCTCGGTGCCGACGCCTACGTCTACGCATCGGTCGAGGGGGACGATGGGGAGCAACAGACGGTCATTGCCCGCCACGAGGCGCGGACGGTGCCGGCGCGGGGCGGCAAGCTCAACCTGTCTGTGGACTCTGAGAAGGTCCACATGTTTTCCAAGAGCACTGGGGAGAGCCTCTTCACGCCGGCGGCATGAGGCCCCGCCACTGTGCGGCTCTGGCTGCCACGGCCGTTGCGGGCGTGCTCGCGGGTTGCGGCGCGGGCGCCGGGCCGGTCTCGTTGCGCTCCAGCGACGGCGCTTCCGAGCCGCACCGCAGCCGCCACGTCGCCTCCGCTCCGATGCGCTACGACCGGGGTATGGGCCAGCTCCCTCAGTCCACAGGTGGGCCGAGAAGACCAGCCCGGGATCCGAGCCGTAACCGTGATCGACCCGCGCTGCGGCACGCCGAGCAGCGTCAACCCGGGAGGAGTCGTCCGGCTCGCGATCCGCGTGCCATCGCACGGCGGATGGTGGTGGAGTACGGGTGGTCCGAGTACGAGTTCTCCTGCCTCAACTCACTGTGGATTGGCGAGAGCAACTGGGACCCGTACGCCGAGAACCCCACGTCCGGCGCCTACGGGATCCCGCAGTCGCTGCCGGCGGAGAAGATGGCCAGCGCGGGATCGGACTGGCGCACCAACCCGGCGACGCAGATTGCCTGGGGCCTGGAATACATCCGTGTTTCCTACGGCACACCGTGCTCGGCGAACAGCTTCAAGCTCGCCAACGGCTGGTACTGAGCCGGCGGCGCCACCGAACCGGCTGTCGAATGTCGAGTGGCGCCTTCCGGTGGCGGTTGTCGGCGGGTCGGCAGCCGGTGTCCGCCAATCGAAGACGTTGGTGCTGCACCGCAGGACGGGGACCGACGCGCGGTGTGCCTGACTGTGTAGGGGCGAACGGATGTAATGGGTCATGGCTGAGTTGCCGACCGGCACGGTGACGCTGCTGTTCTCCGACATTCAGGGGTCAACGGTGGCAACGCTCGCGGACGCCTTCGTCGCGCTGGGTGACTTCGACCCGAGCGCAGTACCGGCAGCCGCCAACCCGGGGGATCCATGACAGCAACGAGCCACTCGACGCGCGTCCATCCCCCAGCCAGCGGTGCCACGGCAGCACCCGCCCGCTCACGTTCAATTGTGATCGCCCCATACCTGCTGGCCATCGTCTTCGCGGCCGTGTACGCGACGCTCTCCCTGGCCAGGTTGCACCGGTTGGCGACCCGTTCCTGGGACTTGGCGATCTTCGAGCAGGCGATCCGCGGCTATGCCGACCTCGGGATGCCGATCGTCGACGTCAAGGGTCCTGGCTTCAACCTGCTCGGCGACCACTTCAGCCCGCTGCTGGTCGTGTTCGCGCCGTTCTACCGGCTCTTCCCTGGACCGGAGACGCTGCTGATTGGGCAAGCGCTGCTGGTCGGGTTCTCGGTCGCCGTGGTGACCCGCTTGGCGATCCGGCACCTAGGCAACGCTGCCGGCATTGCGGTGGGCGTCGCGTACGGGCTCTCTTGGGGCATCCAGTCCGCGATCAACTTCGACTTCCACGAGGTGTGCCTGGCGGTACCGCTGCTGGCGCTGGCTGGTGAGGCGTACCTGGCCGGACGCTGGCACCGTGTCGCGGTCTGGGCAGGTCTGCTGTTGCTGGTGAAGGAGGACATGGGTCTCACGGTCGCGGCTCTCGGCGTCGCCATCGTGCTCACCGGCGCGCGCCGATGGGGGATCGGGCTGCTGGCCGCCGGAGCGGGGGGATTCGCGCTGACCGTCTTCGTCGTCGTCCCGGCGGTCAATCCCGACGGCTCGTACGCTTACTGGTCGCGGCTCGGGTCGGGCGGTGGTGGGGGACCGTTGCTCGAGCGGCTCACGTCGATGCCCGAACAGCTGCTGACACCAGGCACGAAGGTTGAGACGCTGTTGCTGACGCTGGCGATCACCGCCCTGATCGCGGTGTGGTCGCCGTTCCTGCTGCTCGCCGTGCCCACCTTGGCGTGGCGGTTCCTCGGCGACAACGAGTATTACTGGGGCACCGACTGGCACTACTCGCTGACGTTGATGCCGATCCTTTTCGTCGCGCTGGTCGACGGAGTTGTCCGTGCCAGAGCGAGCAGGTGGTCGTGGCTGCGGGCGTACGCCAGGTTCGTACCGGCGATCGCGCTTGTGGTTGCCTTGGCGCTGTGCCTGCAGTTCCCGTTCCGCGACCTGATCCGGCCCGAGACCTACGACGAGAGCCCGCGTGCTGACGTGGCCGACGCCGTGTTGGCGTTGGTGTCGCCCGGCGCCACAGTGGAGACCGACATCGGCCTGATGGCCCAGCTGGCGACGGACCGTCAGGTCTATTGGATCGGCAACGCCAACGCCGGCGTGGCTCCGGAGTACGTGTTGATCGACACGGCAGTCGGGTGGTCGCCGGTCCCGCGGAATGCCGCCAGGTTTGCTGAGCAGCGCCACCCGGACGTCAGCTATCGCACGATCTACGACTTTGGCGGCTACCTGCTGGCCCGGCTGATCGACTAGGGCCGCGTCATGCGCATGACGTCGAGTGCCTCGTCCAGCTGCTCCTCGGTCAGCTCACCGCGGTCCACGTAACCGAGGTCGAGCACCACTTCGCGGATCGTCTTTCCTTCGGAGACCGCCTGCTTGGCGATCTGAGCCGCGTTCTCGTACCCGATGAGCCGATTGAGCGGTGTCACGATCGCGGGCGACGACTCCGCGTACGCCCGCGCCCGCTTGACGTTCGCGGTGATGCCGTCGATGCAGCGATCTGCCAACAACAGCGAGGCGTTGCTCAGCAGCCGCAGCGACTCGAGCAGGCAACGCGCCATCACCGGCATCATCACGTTCAGCTCGAAGTTGCCGGATGCGCCGGCGAAGGTGATCGCGGTGTCGTTTCCGATGACCTGGGCGCATACCATCAGCGTCGCTTCCGGGAGCACCGGGTTGACCTTGCCCGGCATGATGCTGGACCCGGGCTGCAGGTCGGGTAGCACGATCTCGCCGAGCCCGGCCGTCGGGCCCGACCCCATCCAGCGCAGGTCGTTGCAGAGCTTGGTCAGGCTGACCGCCACCGTACGCAGCTGGCCGGACAGCTCGACCAACCCGTCTCGAGCGCCCTGCGCCTCGAAGTGGTTCGGAGCCTCGGTCAGCGGCAAACCGGTGCTTTGCGCCAGCAGCGCGATCACGCGCTGCGGGAAGCCGGTCGGGGTGTTGATGCCGGTACCGACGGCGGTCCCTCCGAGCGGGACCTGCGCGACTCGCGGCACTGTCGACTGGACCCGCTCGATGCCGGCCCGCACCTGTGCGGCGTACCCGCCGAACTCCTGACCGAGTGTCACCGGGGTCGCGTCCATCAGGTGCGTGCGGCCCGACTTGACCACGTGGGTGAACTCGATCGCCTTCCGCTCCAGGGATTCCGCAAGATGCTCAAGTGCGGGAACGAGATCCTGCGTCACCGCGGCGGTGGCGGCCACGTGGATCGACGTTGGGAAGACGTCGTTGCTCGACTGGCTGGCATTGACGTGGTCGTTGGGATGCACGTCGTGACCGAGTGCCCGGGACGCGAGCGACGCGATCACCTCGTTGGCGTTCATGTTCGACGACGTCCCCGAGCCGGTCTGGAAGACGTCGAGCGGGAACTCACCGTCGTGCCGGCCGGCGGCCACCTCCCGAGCCGCGGACACGATCGCGTCGGCGATATGGCGGCCGATGACTCCTAGCTCGCCGTTCGCCGCTGCCGCTGCCGCCTTGATCTGTGCGAGAGCAGCGATGTGCCGCGGCTCCAAGGTGGTCCCCGAAATGGGGAAGTTCTCGACCGCACGCTGGGTCTGTGCCCGCCACAGGGCCGCCGCGGGTACGCGTACCTCGCCCATGGTGTCGCGCTCGATGCGGAAGTCGTCGGTGCGCTGCTCGTCGTCGGACATGCACCGACACTAATGCCGCCTCGGCGCTGCGACGTAGAGATGGTGGTGCGTCTCACGCCCCTGCAAGCTCACGGCGATCGGCAGGTGCCGAGCCGACGAACCCAGCGCTGACAACCGTTCCAGGAGGTCGGCGGAGTGGCTGGCCGACCACACCACCACCGCGCCGTCGTCGGTGCAACAGGCAAGACACCGCGCGAGCGAATCCTTGCCGTACAACGCAGCGTTGTCGTCAAACACCAGGTGGTCCGGCCCGTTGTCGACGTCGAGCAGGATCGCGTCCAGGGTGGCTGGCTCGGCGTGCGCAAGGCATTCCCGCACGTCGGTCACGCGTACGTCCACGCGCCGGTCGTCGAGGACGCCGGCCGTCGCCGGTACCAGGCCTTCGGCAACCCACTGAACGACCGCCGGCTCCATCTCAGCCACCGTCACGTGCTCGACCCGGTTGTCGCCGAGCAGTGCCCGCAAGGTGAAGCCGAGGCCCAGGCCACCGACGAGCACCCGGTGGGGGCGGGCCACCGCGGCGAGCGCCTCGCGGGCGAGCCGCTCCTCGGTGTCGGTATGGACGGTGTCCATCACGAACACGCCATTGACCCGGAGCTCCAGCGGGGCCGACGCGCCATCACGCGGGGGATCGCGTCGCCGTAAGACGATCTCACCGCGAGCCGATCGGGCCCGAGCGACGACCTCAGCCATCGGAACCCCCTCGCATCGGACCAGTGTCGGTGGTCCAAGGTGGTCACCATGCAGCAGGTGACGTCGCTGGACGCGCAGGTCCTGAACGCGGAGACCCCGACCGCACCCGGCAATGTGGGGGCACTGCTGATCCTGGACCCCGCCACCACGTCCTCCGGGGCAGTGACCCTCGAGCTGTTCCGCGACCTATGCCAGGCACGGCTGCACCAGGTCCCTCGGCTGCGGCAGCGTCTGATCGACGTGCCGCTCCACCTCGGCCAGCCGTACTGGGTCGACGACCCACATTTCGATCTCGAGTATCACGTCCGCGAGATCGGTCTGCCAGCTGCCGGCGGGGAGCACCAGCTTGCAGAGCTGGTCGCCGGCATCCACTCCCGTCCGTTGGACCGGGTCCGGCCGCTGTGGGAGGCCTACCTGGTCCAGGGGCTGGCGCGCGGACGGGCCGCCATCTATGCCAAGGTCCACCATGTCCTCATCGACCCGGAGTCTGGTGTCGAGCTGCTCGCAGCCATCCTCGACGACGCGGCGGAGCCGCCCGAGCCGGAGGTTCCCGAGTCGGAGTGGCGACCAGCGTCCGTGCCGAGCCAACCTGGCCTGCTTGCTCGTGGCCTGACGTCCACCGTCGGTCGGCTGGTCACGTCGCCACCCCGCACCGTCCCGCACCTCAGCAACCTGCCGGGAGCCAGCCGCATCCCGGGGTCTCGGGTGGTCAGCGACATCGCCGATACAGTCGTGTCACTCGCCGTCCGTCGGCTCCGGCCGAGGCGCGCCGCCCTCGAGCAGAGCCAGCTGGCACCGCGTACCCCGCTCAATGGCGCCCTCACACCGCACCGCAGCTTCGGGTACGGCTCGGTGCCGTTGGCTGACATCGAGCCGGTCGCCACCGCGTACGGGCAGACGGTCTACGACGTCGGCGTCGCTATGGCGGCGTCCGCGCTGCGTCGGTGGTTGCTGGACCACGATGCCCTCCCGCAACGGCCGTTGGTGGCGGCGGTGCTGACACCGGCCCGTGGGGACGAGGCCCCCACAGCCACCGGCATCCGAACGCTGTTCGTCCAGCTGCCGACACATCTGACCGATCCGGAGCAGCGACTCGCCGAGGTCGCGAAGTCATTGGCTGACCACGTCGAGTCGTCGCCAGCGACCACGCCTCCTGTCTCGGACGCCACGATCTTTGCTGCGTTGTGGGCTCTGACCTGCCGCGGGCAGTTTCAGCAAGCGACGGTCGCCGGACCGGCGTTCAACCTGTTCGTGTCGCTGGTGCCCGGACCACGGTCGCCCGTCTACATCGCCGGGGCCCGAGTGGCGAGCGTGCATCCGGTCTCCGCGGTCACCGACCGGACCGGCGGTCTCAATCTCGGGCTCTTCGGCTACGACGGCTCACTGGAACTCGGTGTGGTCGCCTGTCGCGAGCTGGTGCCCGACGTGGCGAACCTGATCGGCTATTTCGCCGACGCCCTCGGTGAGCTGGCCGGCTGAGCGGCGGCGCGGGCCGCGGTGCGCTCGATCGCTGCCGCGATGGTGTCGTCCAGCTCCGCTGGCAGGTCATGCGCCATGTTCGGGATCTCCACCAGCTCGGCGCCGGGGATCGCCCGGGCGGTGGCGCGACCACCCGACGGATGCACCAATCGGTCTGCGAGGCCGTGGATCACCAGGGTCGGGATGTCCAGCGTTCTCAGCTGCCGTGTCCGGTCGGGCTGGGTGACCAACGCGAGCATCTGCTGCAGCACTCCAGTGGCTGAGTATCCCCGGTCCCACGTCTCCTCCGCTAAGCGGCGCATCACCGCGGTGTCGCGCGGATAGTGATGCGAGCCGATCATCGCGGTTCCCATCGCGGCCCGAGCGACGTACTCCTCCCTCGTGCGTGCCGTAGGTGCGAACAACATGGGAAGCAGCCGTGGGTTTGCCCACCCGACGTAGCGTCGTCCGGTGGTTGCCATGATCGAGGTCAACGACGTGACCCGGTCTCGATGCTCAATCGCCATCGTCTGGGCGATCATCCCGCCCATCGACACGCCGACGACGTGCGCGCGCTCGATTCCGAGGTGGTCGAGCAGGCCCACGCCGTCCGTTGCCAGTTCAGACATGGAGTACGGAACGTGGCGCCGCCTGCCTAGATAAGTGACGACCAGCTGGCGGCGGACCGGCTGACGCTCGGTCTCGATCCGCGACGAGCGTCCGATGTCGCGGTTGTCGTACCGGATCACGAAGAAACCCCGAGCCGCGAGGTTCTCGCACAGCTCGACGCTCCACCACCCCATGGGACCGCCAAGACCCATCACGAGCAGCAGCGGCGCGTGCTGCGGGTCACCGAACGTCTCGAAGCAGATGTCGATGCCGTGCGCGAGATGGGCAGTCCGCTCGGCCACGAGGCGCCTCCTTTGCGCGTCTTGTCACCGAACAGGTTACGAAGTCGGCGGGGAGGCCGTCTCCCCGGCCAGTGCCGGCAGCTCCCTGCGCCACGGCGGGTCCGCTCCTGGTCGTGAACAGGTGATCGCCGCCGCCTCGCACGCAACGGCGCCAAGAAAGCTGAGCTGGTCGCGATCCAGGCTGCCAGCCATCGAAGGCTCGGCGAGCACTGCCAGCACCGCCGCCATGAAGGAGTCGCCGGCTCCGATGGTGTCCACGACCGGCACCGGCATGGCGCCTACCGCGACCCGATGGTCACCCGTGGCCAAGGTGGCGCCGTCACCGCCACGAGTGAGCACGACGAGGCGGGGACCCCCAGTAGCGATCAAGTCGTCGACGACCGCTTCGGGCGACCGGTCCGGGAACAACGCATCGACGTCCTCGTCGCTGAGCTTGACCACCTCCGCCTCCGCGACCAGCTCGAGTACGCGTCGCCGTACCTCGCTCAGGTCGGGAGCCAGGGCCGGCCGCACGTTCGGGTCGAAGCTGACCGGGATCCCGGCTGCGCGGGCTCGATGCGCGCAGCCGAGCACGGCGTCGGCACCTGGGGGCAGGTACGAAGCGATCGAACCGACATGGACTCGGGTGACACCGGCGGGGACGCTGATCGCGACCGGGTCCCAACCGATGTCGAAGCTGTAGGCGGCGCGACCCTGCTCGTCGAGCCATGCCGTCGCCGAGCCGGTCCGGCGCGGCGGGTCGAGTGCCACCACGTCGACCCCTGACCGGGCCAGGTGGTCGCGCACCAAAGTCCCTCGCGAATCGTCCCCGAGTTGAGTGACCAGCGTCGTGGGCAGTCCAAGGCGGGCCAGGCCGACTGCGACGTTGAGCGGCGAACCGCCGGGGTGGATCGTCGACTCCCCGGCGACCGTCCGGGTGACGTCGACGAGCGACTCACCAACGATGAAGGCGCGGGAGCTGTTGACGTCAACGCTCACCGGTTCAGTGCTCGAAGTCCACCGTCGAATACGCGGCGAGCTTCTCCAGCTGGTGCTGGCTGAGGATCTCACGCAGGGTGCCGCTGCGCGAGCGCATGACCAGCGAATGCGTCGAACAGCCGCCGGCGCGGTACCGCACCCCGCGCATCAGCTCTCCATCGGTGATCCCGGTGGCCGCGAAGAAGCAGTCGTCTCCCGACACCAGGTCGTCGGTCAGCAGTACGCGTTCGAGGTCATGCCCGGCGTCCAGGGCCTTGCCGCGTTCCTCTCCATCCCGAGGCCACAACCGGCCTTGGATCACGCCGCCCATGCATTTCAACGCGCAGGCCGCGATGATGCCCTCCGGTGTTCCTCCGACACCGAGCAGGAGGTCGACCCCCGTACCTGGACGCGCTGCCATGATCGCGCCGGCGACGTCACCGTCGGTGATGAACTTGATCCGGGCCCCGGTCGCCCGTACCTCGCACACGATGTCGTCGTGGCGTGCTCGATCCAGGATGCAGACGGTGACGTCCTCGGCAGCGGAACCTTTGGATTTGGCGACCAACGCGATGTTTTCGGCTACCGGCAATCGGATGTCCACGAGCTCGGCCGCCTCTGGCCCAGTCACCAGCTTCTCCATGTAGAACACGGCGGATGGATCGTACATGCTGCCGCGCGGCGACACCGCCAGCACCGATACGGCGTTGCTCATCCCCTTGGCCGCCAGTGTGGTGCCATCGATCGGGTCGACGGCGACGTCACATTCGGGACCGGTGCCATCGCCGACGTGCTCCCCGTTGTAGAGCATAGGCGCGTTGTCCTTCTCGCCCTCGCCGATGACGACGGTGCCCCGCATGCCGACGGTGCCGATCAGCGCACGCATGGCGTTGACCGCCACCTGGTCCACACCGTTCTTGTCGCCCCGGCCTACCCAGCGGCCCGCCGCCATGGCGGCCGCCTCGGTGACGCGCACCAGCTCCAAGGCCAGGTTGCGATCGGGTGCCTTCTGGGCCGGCTTGAGCGGTTCCGGCTGCTGCGGGCTGCTGGTCATCGTCCGTCCCTTCGGCAGGCGGCGGTGGCTGGGGCTGATGCTAGCCAACGCCACCGTTGACAGCGGGCCGTTGAATCCTCGACGCATGTCAGGCCGGGTAGACGCTCACCTCGACCGCCTTGACGGCGACCCAGACAGAGTCCCCCTCGGCCAGCGACAGCGCGGTCAGGGCTCGCGGTGTGACGTCGGCGAGAACGGGCACCGGTCCCGAGACATGGACCCGGACGGCGTCCCCGTGTGGAGCGATGCCGTCGATCCGCCCCGGCCAGGTGTTCCGGGCGCTGGAATCCGGCCGGTGACTGTGCAGCGTCACCGCAGAGGGGCTGAAGCTGACGAGGACCTCACCAGCGGCATGACCCGCTCCGACAGCGAGGTGACCCTCACCGAGATGGATCACGCCGCCCTCGGCCTGCCCGCGCAGCAGGTTGAGGCCCATCAGGGCCGCGACGTGGCTGGTGCGCGGGCGGCGGGCGACCTCGACGGGTGAGCCGGACTGCACCGTACGACCGGCGTCGAGGACCAACACCTGATCGGCCAGGACGAGCGCGTCGACGGATTGGTGCGTCACCAGCACGGTGATACCGGGGAAGTCGCTGATGTGCTGTCGGAGGAAGCGACGAAGCTCGACCACCGCCGCCGCGTCAATCGCCGCCAGCGGTTCATCGAGCAGGAGGAGGTCCGGTGCGGTGGCCAGAGCACGGGTAATGGCAACCCGCTGCTGTTGGCCGCCCGAGAGCTGGTGAGGTCGACGGGAGGCGAATTCGACGAGCCCGGTGCGCTCCAACCACTCGCGGGCGGTGCGGCGGGAGGCGCGGCGCGAGGCGCCACGATGGTGAGGTCCGAAGGCGACGTTGTCGAGGACGTTCAGGTGAGGAAACAGGAGCCGGTCCTGGAACACCATGCCGACCCTGCGCTCCTGGGCGGTGACGCGTACCTGTTGCCTCGGATCTTCGAGGAGCCGCTCGCCGAGGCGCAAGTGTCCGGCGCTCAGTGGGGTGAGCCCGGCGAGAGCGCGGAGCACGGTGGTCTTGCCCGCTCCGTTCGGCCCCAGGAGCGCCACGACGCTGCCCGGGACGGCGTTGAGCGTGCAGTCGAGATCGAAAGCGCCTCGCCCGGCGATCAGGTGCCCGTCGAGTGTCACCGTGCCAGACCTGACAGCCACCGCTCACGCAGGGCCGCCAGCACCGCGACGCTGACCGCGAGCAGCAGCAGGCTGATGGCCAGCGCGGCCTCCGGGTCGGACTGGAATGTGCGGTAGACCTTCAGTGGCAGGGTCTGGGTCACTCCCGGAACGTTGCCGGCAAAGGTGACGGTTGCTCCGAACTCCCCGAGCGCGCGGGCCCACGCCAGCACCGCGCCGCTGATTATCCCAGGCGCCGCCAGTGGAATGGTCACCTGCCAGAAGGTGGCCTGCCGGCTGGCGCCGAACGTCGCGGCGACCTCGTCGAAGCGGGGATCGGACGAGCGCAGGGCGCCTTCGACACTGAGCACCAGGAAGGGCAGCGCGACGAATGTCTGAGCCATCACCACCGCCGTGGTGGTGAACGGGATCGTGATCCCGGTGGCGTCGTCGAGCCATTGGCCGACGAGCCCGTTGCGCGAGAACACCGTTAGCAGCGCGACTCCACCGACGACCGGCGGTAGCACCAAGGGCACCGTCACCAGGGCACGGAGCAGTTGGCGGCCGGTGAAGTCGACCCGGGCGAGGAGCCAGGCGAGGGGGACACCGACAACCAGGCAGATGAGCGCGGTGATGCTGGCAGTGACCACGCTGAGGCGTAGCGCATCGAGAACGTCCGGCTCTCGGAGCTGCGTGGTCAGCGTGGACCAAGGCGCCCGCAGCAACAGCCCCAGCAGCGGCAGCAGCAGCATCGATGCAGCCACGAGCGCAAAGACGACCAGCACCCATGGAGCGCGACCGGTCGCGGCCCCGTCGACGCGCTCATGCGTCCTCACGAGCCGGTGCGGAACCCGTACGACGACAACACCTCCTGCCCCTCCTGCGACAGCACGAGGTCGACCCAGTCCTGCGCCTCCTCCAGCAGCTCGGTGGCTGCCACGACGGCGATCGGGTCGCTGTTGATCACCTCGGAGGCGCGGTCGACCTCGATAGTCTCGACCGTGTCCCCGGCCGCTTGGGCGTCTGACACGTACACGAACCCAGCATCCACCTCGCCGAGGGTCACGCGAGTGAGCACGGATCGCACAGTGTCTTCCTCGGTGACCGGTGCCGCCTGGACCCCGACGAGTTCGAGCAGTCGCTGCGTCGCGTCGCCACAGGGTGCCTCTGGTACGCACGCGGCGAACGTCACGCCCGTGCGATCGAGGTCGCTGGCCTCGTCGACTCCGCCCGGATTGCCCGCCGGTGTCACCAGCACCAATGTGTTTTGGGCGAACACCACCGGCTCCGCGGTCAACAGGTCCTCGTCCGCTACCGTCTGCATCGTCGTTTCGTCGGCGGTCGCAAGCACGTCCGCCGGCGCCCCGGAGATCACTTGCTGCGCCAGGATCGACGATGAGTCGAAGGACAGGGCCACGTCGACATCGGAGTGCTCGGACTCGTACCTCGTCTCGAGTTCACTGAAGGCGTCGGTCAACGAGGAGGCCGCGAGTACGGTCAACCGGTTCTTGTCCGCCTCGCCGGAGCAGCTCGTCAGGGCCGCTGCTGCAATGACGACGACTATCGGCACCGCCCGCGCACTGGCCTTCATCGGGGGACCTCCACGACGACGTTGGTTGCCTTGACGGCAGCCAACGCAACGACTCCGGCCTCGAGGCCGAGGTCGTCCGCGGCTTCACGGCTCATGAGCGAGACGATTCGGTACGGGCCGCAGCACATGTCGACCTGCGCCATCACGGTGTCCCGAGTGACCTTGGTGACGATGCCGCGCAAGCGGTTGCGTGCGCTGACTTCGTGCGGGCCGCCCCCGGACTCCGGAAGGTGCGCCTGCTCGGTTGCGAGCCGGGCGAGATCGCCTCCTGCAATGGCCTGGACACCGGCGTCCGTTCGGACCACTTGATAGCGACCTTGGTCTGCCCAGCGGCGCAGGGTGTCGTCGCTCACGCCGAGCAGATCTGCGGCCTCCACGAGCGGGTACGGTCCCGTAATTGCGGATTCCACTCGGTCAGACTACCCCGCGGATGCGTCTGCGCTGCCGGTACTGGTAAGGGCGCGGGCTTCGTTACTTCCAATGGCTGAGGGACACTTCTCATGGGTTCGAATCCATTGGAAGTGTCCCGGTACCACGTGAACGTGGGATAGGGACAGAAAACGGGGCGGCGGGAGGGCGCGGGGTGCCGGTCGGCGACATGCTGCGCTCGGTGGCGGTGGTGCTGGCGCTCGTCCTCGGCTTCGTCGGTTACCAGGCGCTGGTGCGAGACGACGTGGACCCGGTGGCGGTGGTCGACTACACCGCGGCCGCGGAGGCGGCCCGCGATGACGGAACGTTCGACGTGCTGGCACCCGAGCAGCTGCCCCCTGGCTGGCGGGCCACCAGCGTTCGCTACACCACCGAAGGCCAGGCGCACTGGCATCTGGGAGTGCTCACCGACGAGGACGAGTACGTGGGCCTCGAGCAGATCGTCGACGACGCTGAAGACGCGCTGGCTGCCTTCAGCCCCGACACTGCCGTGGTCGGCAGCACAACGATCATGGGTCAGCGTTGGCAGGTGCGTGCCGACTCAGCCGGCACCGAGACGACGCTGCTGCGTTCGTCCGGCGAGCTGAGCATTCTCGTGACAGGAACGGCACCGCGGGACGAGCTCATCGGCTTCGTTGACAGCCTGCGGCCCTGACTCAGCCTGGATCAACCTTGTCACCAGAAGGCGACGTGGGATCACCCGTCGCAGCAGCCAGCCGGGCGCGGGCGCCGTCCAACCACTGCTGGCAGACAGCGGCGAGGTGTTCACCGCGCTCCCACAGTGCCAGCGAGTCTTCCAGCGTCGTCCCACCGGCCTCCAGCTTGCTGACCACCTCGATCAGCTCGTCGCGCGCCGCTTCGTAGCCGATCTCGGGCGAAGGAGTTGGATCAGTCACAACGTGGCCTCCGTTTCCGGGGTTGGAGACACGGTCTCGAGCGCGGCTAGCCTGACATCCGCGGCGATGGCGACCACATGCCCGTCCGCCCACCGGACCTCGAAACGGTCGTCCACGGCAACCTCGCCGGCACCGCGGAGCACGTGGCCGTCGGGTCGGCGAGCGACCGCATAGCCCCGTTGCAGCGTTGCGAGGGGCGACAGCGCCCGAGTACGAGCCAGCTGGTGCATCACCCCGTCGGCGTCTCGGTCCAGTCGGTGCGTCAGGCAACGACGGGCACGGTCGCGCAGCTGCACCACGGCACCGCGGCGGTCGTCCAGCAATGCGAATGGAGCTCCGAGTGCCGGCCGTTGCCGCAGCGATGCCAGGCCTTGCCCCTCCCGCTCCAGGGTCGCCGCCAAGCTCCGCCGGCCACGCTGACGCAGCTGCCGGATGCGTTGGCCTTCCTCCCCGACGTCGGGGACGACCAGCTTGGCTGCGTCGGTGGGGGTCGAAGCCCGCAGATCGGCGACGAGGTCGAGGATCGGGTTGTCGGGCTCATGGCCGATAGCGCTGACAACCGGAGTGGTGAGACCCGATACGGCGCGGATCAGGGCCTCGTCGGAGAACGGCAGTAGATCTTCGACCGAGCCGCCGCCACGGGCGATCACGATCACCTGCACATCGTCGTCGGCGTCCAGCTGGTGCAGTGCATGGATGACCTGGCGCGCACAGCCACTGCCCTGCATCAGCGTGGGGACGACGTTGATCCGCACGCCCGGCCAACGGCGACGAGCGTTCTCGACGACGTCGCGCTCGGCTGCCGAGTCTCGCGCAGTGACCAAACCGATCGACCGGGGGAGGAAGGGGAGCGGGCGTTTGAGCTCGGCAGCGAACATGCCTTCGGCGGCGAGCAGGCGTCGTCGCTGCTCGAGCCGGGCGAGCAGCTCGCCGACACCGACCGGACGGATCGCATCCACGTACAGGCTCAGCGTGCCCCGCGGCTCGTAGTAGCGGGGCCGGGCATGCACGATCACGCTGATCCCCTGAGTCACCGGAGTGGGGCAGGAATCGATGAGGCTGCGGCGACACGTGACCGGGAGGGAGATGTCGGTGTCGGAGTCTCGCAAAGTCAAGAAGACCGTTCCCTGTCGCAGGTTGAGCTGCGAGATCTGGCCCTCGACCCACACCCAGCCCAGCCGGCCGATCCACCCCGACAGTGCCACGGCGATTTGGCGCACCGGTGCCGGCGACTCGGCAGAGGTGTTGATGGCCACGGCCGCAGCCTAGGTCTCGAGTCCGACAGCCGAGATCCTCGTCCACCTGTCTTAACCGGGTGCGCCACCTACGATGGCGTCATGACGTTCGTGACCGGGCCGGTGACTGAGAGCGGACGCCGGGTTCTGCTCGCCGCCCCACGGGGCTACTGCGCCGGCGTCGACCGCGCCGTCATCACCGTGGAGAAAGCGCTCGACCTCTATGGACCGCCGGTCTACGTCCGCAAGCAGATCGTCCACAACAAGCACGTGGTGGCGGAGCTCGAGCAGCGGGGGGCGATCTTCGTCGAGGAGCTCGACGAGGTTCCCGAAGGCTCGACCGTTGTCTTCTCTGCGCATGGTGTCTCACCGGCGGTCCACGCCGAGGCGGCCCACCGGGCATTGAAGACCATCGACGCCACTTGCCCGTTGGTCACCAAGGTGCACCATGAGGCCCGACGCTTTGCCGCCGACGACTACGAGATCTTGCTGATCGGGCACGAAGGTCACGAGGAGGTCGAGGGCACTGCCGGGGAGGCTCCCGCCAACATTCGGCTGGTCGAAGCCTCCGATGACGTCGACCGGCTCGAGGTACGAGACCCGACCAAGGTCGCGTGGCTGTCGCAGACGACGCTGTCCGTGGACGAGACGCTTGAAACTGTGGACCGGATCCGGGAGCGGTTCCCGCTGCTGGTCGACCCGCCGAGCGACGACATCTGCTATGCAACACAGAACCGCCAGCTGGCGGTCAAAGAGATCTCACCAGCAGCCGATCTGGTGCTCGTTGTCGGCTCAGGGAACTCCTCCAATTCGGTGCGACTCGTCGAGGTGGCCCTGGAGGCGGGGGCCGGGGCGGCGTACCGTGTCGACGACGCCAGCGAGATCGACGAGGACTGGCTGGTGCAGGTGTCGACCGTCGGTGTCACCTCGGGCGCCTCGGTTCCGGAAAACCTCGTGCAGGGTGTGCTGAGCTGGCTGCAGCAGCGTGGCTTTCCCGCCGCCGAAACGGTGCCGACCGCCCAGGAGAGTCTGATCTTCGCGCTGCCGCCGGAGCTGCGGCGGGAGATGCGAGCGCACAACGCTAGCTGAACAGCGGCGGCGCTGACCATGTCGAGCACCTCGCCGCGGCGTCGCCCGTGAGCGGGCCGGACACCGCCCTGTGTCACCATGCAATGACGGACCGCCCGAAGGCTGAGCTCATGAGCAAACCCGCCATTTTGACCGTCGATGACGATCCCATGGTTTCCGCAGCGATTTCCCGGGACCTGCGGAGCCGCTACGGGGCCGAGTATCGCGTCGTGCGGGCGACGTCGGGGGCGCAGGCGTTGGCCGTGCTAACCAAGCTCGCTCTGCGCAGTCAACCGGTGGCGTTGATCGCCGCCGACCAGCGGATGCCGGAGATGACAGGCACCGAGATGCTCGAGCAGGCGCGGACCCATACACCGGACGCGAAGTGCCTGCTTCTCACGGCGTACGCCGACACAGACGTCGCCATCAAGGCGATCAACGACATCGGCCTCGATTACTACCTGCTCAAGCCCTGGGATCCTCCCGAGGAACGGCTCTACCCCGTCATCGACGACTTGCTCGGCGACTGGCGGCGGGCCCATCCGGACCACACGTCCGATGTGCGCGTGATCGGGCACCGGTGGTCGGACCGCAGTCATGACATCAAGACGTTCCTGGCGCGCAACCACGTGCCGTACCGCTGGTACGACACCGAGCGCGACGCCGAGGCCAGGCGGTTGCTCGACCTCGCCAGCGCGACGGGGGCCGATCTACCGCTGGTGCTCGTGCCCGACGGCGACACGCTCCGCTCGCCATCGACGCTGGATCTCGCCGACGCCCTCGGCTTGCGGACAAGAGCCGAACAGCCGCTGTACGACGTGTGCATCGTGGGCGGCGGTCCGGCGGGCTTGGCCGCCGCGGTGTACGCGGCGTCGGAGGGCTTGAACACCGTCATCGTGGAGCGCGAGGCGCACGGGGGCCAGGCCGGTCAGAGCGCTGCGATCGAGAACTACCTGGGGTTCCCAAAGGGACTGACCGGCTCCGACCTCACCCAGCGCGCCGTCGCTCAGGTCCTTCGCTTCGGTGCGGAGATGGTGCTCGCGCGAGCTGTTGTTGGCTTCGAGACCCGTGGGCCGGTGCATGCCGTACTCTTCGACAGCTCGGGAGAGATCGAGGCGCGCGCGGTCATTGTGGCGACGGGTGTGTCGTACCGGCATTTAGAGGCAGCAGGGCTCGACGAACTCACCGGGCGGGGCGTCTACTATGGCGCCTCCGCCAGCGAAGCGAGCCAATGCCAAGGCGACGATGTTTACGTCGTTGGTGCCGCCAACTCAGCAGGACAGGCAGCGCTCAGCCTGGCCCGCTTTGCCAAGCGGGTCGTCATAGTCGTTCGGGCCGCAACGCTCGAGGACACGATGTCCCGGTACCTCGTCGAGCGGATCACGTCCGCGGCCAACATCGAGGTGCGGTACCGCAGCGAGGTGGTGGCTTGCCGGGGGGAAGGTCACCTCGAGGCACTCACGCTCGCCGATAGGGACTCCGGCGTCACTGAAGAGGTGTCGTCGAGCTGGCTGTTCATCTTCATCGGCGCGTCGCCCCGCGCCGAGTGGCTCGGCCCCGGCGTCGTTCGTGACGACAAGGGGTTCGTCGTCACAGGTCACGATCTTCTCGACCCCGCGTACGCTCAGTGCTGGCCGCTTTCTCGGACGCCCTTTGCCCTCGAGACGAGCGTTCCCGGGTTGTTTGCGGCCGGCGACGTCCGACTCGACTCCATGAAGCGGGTCGCCTCAGCTGTTGGTGAGGGCGCGATGTCGGTCTACCTCGTGCACCGCTACCTGGCGACGAGCTGATGCAAGTCGATGACCTCCGCTCGCTCAGCCTCTTCGACGGTCTGACCGACGACCAGCTCGCGGAGCTGGCAGAGGCAGGCAAAGAGGTGCGGATCGAGCCTGGCATCGACCTGTTCCACGAGGGCCAGCACGCGGACTTCTGGTGGCTGCTCGTGGACGGTGCCATCGATCTCGTACGCCACGTCGGCCGCGAGGACACCGTGGTCGGGCGGATGGACGTGCCCGGGCGCTGGGCCGGCGGCTTCAGGGCATGGGACGAGCACGGCGTCTATCTCGCGACGGGCCGAGGAGTGGTCGCCGGGCGGGTGCTCCGGGTACCGGCCGATGCGCTGCGTGAGCGGTCCAGCACC
Organism: Nocardioidaceae bacterium; assembly: GCA_013696555.1. Taxonomy (GTDB): domain Bacteria; phylum Actinomycetota; class Actinomycetes; order Propionibacteriales; family Nocardioidaceae; genus JACCYJ01. The sequence goes on from JACCYJ010000114.1 coordinate 31,245, forward strand.
TGGTTCCCGTTCGCCGGCCACCTCATCCAGGGGCTGTACGCCACCGCGCGCAGCATCGAATCGACGGCGCGGCAGCGCCAGTCCCTGGTCACTCTCGGGACGCTCGCCGCCGGCCTTGCGCACGAGATCAACAACCCGGCAGCCGCCGCCACCCGGGCGGTCGACGCCCTTGAGGGTGCGTGCGAGACGCTGCTCTCATCGCTCGGCCGTCTGGCCTACGACGAGATAACGTCTCAACAGTTCGTCGCGCTCGACGCGCTGCGGCGGGAGATCGAACCTCGGGCGGCTGTCCTGGACCCACTGGCCACCGCCGACCACGAGGAGGCCTTGTCGTCGTGGCTGTCTGATCACGGCGTCCAGCGCGACTGGATGATCGCCCCGGCGCTTGCCGCCGCCGGTGTCGACCTTGCCTGGTGCGAGCGGGCGGCGACCGTGCTCACGGGACCCGCCCTTGAACCCGGACTGGAGTGGGTATCGAGCACGTTCAGCGTGGCCACGCTCGTCTCGGAGGTCAGGGAGTCGACCCGGCGCGTCTCTGAGCTGGTCGCAGCCGTCAAGTCCTACTCGCAGATGGACCGCGCGTCGAGTCAGAACATCGACATCACGGACGGCCTCGAGAGCACCCTGATGATGCTGAGCCATAAGCTCCGCGGCGGCGTCAAGATCGTGCGCAATTACGGCGCCGACGTTCCCCGGATCGAGGCATACGCCGGCGAACTCAACCAGGTGTGGACCAACCTGATCGACAACGCCGTCGACGCGATGGACGGCGCGGGCACACTCCGGATAGTGACGCGGGTTGACGGGGACGACGTCGTCGTCGACATCAGCGACACCGGCCCGGGTATGCCACCCGAGGTGGCGGCCCGTGCGTTCGAGGCGTTCTACACGACCAAGGACGTAGGCAAGGGCACCGGTCTCGGCCTCGACATCGCACGTCGCATTGTGGTGGAGCGCCACGGTGGCACGATCAGCATCGACTCCCAACCGGCTGAGACGATCCTGCGGGTCCGCATCCCCGTCCGCCAGCCGCAGGGGCGGCGTGTGGCCAACTAACGAGGTGCGGGCACAGCAGCGATGCCCCAGCGCCTCCACCTCGTCGATTGGCGCCTTGCGGCTGCTCGGCGCCGGCGGGTCGAAGGCGGAACGCGCCACTCGACGGGGTGGGGGGTGCTGCGAGGTGGTGCGGGCGGGGTAGGGCCGAAAGGCTGTTGTCCTTCGGCAGCCAGGTGCCGCGTCAATCCTCCAGCCCGGAAGCCAGGGCGGCGGTGCGGACCCGGAACGCGATGATCGTCAGGGCTGCGACATGGGCGATCACCAGTGGCGTCGCCTGGTCGACAACCCCGGCAATCACGCGCAGCGGAGCACCGTCGCCTCCCGTCAGCCGGGCCGCGTCAACGGCAGCAGGCGCACCGATCACGACGAAGATGACGACAGTGAGCAACAACAACGGCGGCAGCACGCCGGCGGCGAACAGCCCGGTCGTGTTGACGACGAGGGCGGCGGTCAGCGCCGCCAGGACGAGACAAACCCCGAAGAAGAGGCCGAGCCGATCGCTCAGCGTCACGCTCAACCAGGCCGCCGCCCCGAGCAGGGCACCACTCAACGCGGCCACGACCGGCCCGCTCAGCTCGCGGTCGAACGCCTTAAATACCCTGGTAGCGCTCATCAAGACGTGCCCTCGTTGCACTCGAGCACCGTAGGCCGCATCGGGTGCTCAACCGGCGCGCCGCGCCGGTGCGTGCAGCTTCGCCACCTCCTCCTCGGCCAACAGCTCTGGGGCACCCACCGGCCGGATAGCTTCCTCGACAGCGCGAGGGCCGGTCAGCGCGTCCTCGCTGACCCCCAGGTCGCGCATCCGCCGGGCGGAGACGAACACACGTGTCTCCAACGTGGCGACGGCGCTGTTGTAGCTACTCACCGCTGCGGTCAACGACCGGCCGACTTTGTCGACGTGCCCGCCGAGCGCGCTGAGCCGCTCATAGAGCTCGCGCCCCAGCGCTCGTACCTCACGAGCACCGTCGCTGAGAGTCTGCTGGCTCCACGCGTGAGAGACGGTTCGCAGCAACGCGATCAAGGTGGTGGGAGTCGCCAGCACCACCTGGCGAGCGGCGGCGTACTCGATCAGCGACGGCTCGATGTCGAGGGCCTGGGAGAGGAACGCCTCCCCTGGCACGAACAACACCACGAACTCTGGTGAGGCGTCGAACTGCTTCCAGTACGCCTTGGCTGCCAGTGAATCGATGTGCGTGCGTACCTGGCGGGCATGCCGGACGAGATGCGTCTGGGCGGCGAGCTCGCCATCGGCGCAGGTGGCGTCGAGGAAGGCGTCGAGCGGCACCTTGGAGTCGACGACCACATGCTTGCCGCCAACGAGGTTCACCACGAGGTCCGGCCGTTGCAGGGTGGCGCCATCACTGACGCTGGGCTGCTCGGTGAAGTCGCACCGGTCGACCAGACCCGCCAGCTCGACCGCTCGGCGAAGGTGCATCTCCCCCCAACGGCCGCGCACCTGTGGCTTCCGCAATGCCGTCGACAGCGACGCCGTCTCCCGACGGAGCGATTCGCCGGTCAGTCGCATCGACTCCACCTGCTCGCGCAGCTGGGCATGCCACTCCACCCGGCTCGCCTCGAGCTCGCGCAGCCGGAGGTCGAACCGGTCGAGGCTGTCCTTGACCGGCGCCACCGCTTGGGTGGTCGCCGTCGTGGCCGCGCCAAGAGAGTCGGACACGGAAAGCCGCTGCTGGCGCAGCAGTCCGCTTCCGATCAGGACCCCCGCGGCCAGTCCCGTTGACAGGGCGAGTGCCACGGCCAGCATCGTCATCGTTGCCATGCCGTCAGGGTCCCAGGGGGCACCGACAGTTCAGGAAGGATGGGTGGTGTGACGGACAACCTGGTGGTCTTCGAGACCGAGCGGACGCTGGTACGGCTGTGGCGTGATGACGAGGCTGATCGGATGTTCGACATTCAGCGGCGATGGGAGGTCGCCCAATGGCTCGGCGACGACCCCAAGGTGATGCAGGATCGCAGTGAGGCGGTGACGAGCATCGCGCGGTGGCGAGAGCGGTTCGCCGATCTTCGCTTCGGGCTCTGGGCAGTGGAGGAGAAGGCGACCGGTGTCACGGCTGGTTCCGTCTTGCTCGTGCCGTTACCCAACGGTGATGGCGAGATCGAAGTGGGCTGGCACCTCCACCCCGACGCCTGGGGCCGCGGCCTCGCCAGCGAGGCCGGGAGCGGCGCGCTGGCCAAGGGGTTCGCCGACGGGCTTGACGAGGTGTTCGCGATCACGCACCTGACCAACTCCCGGTCGCAACGGGTCTGTCGGCGCCTAGGGATGACGGATCTTGGTGTGTTCACCGACCGGTGGTATCGCGGCGAGAGCCAGGTGTTCCGGATCACCCTTGCCGAGTGGGAGTCTGCAAACCGATCCGCCGTACGCTGATCCGCCGGGGCAGATGCGTCGTTTGGCGCGAAGCGGCCTGAGACACGCCGATGGGGACCTGCCAAACGCGCCAAACGAGGCAATGGGAGTGGGAAAGCGTCGTGGCACTCACCATCGGGATCGTCGGACTGCCGAACGCGGGTAAGTCGACGCTGTTCAACGCGTTGACCAAGAACGACGTCCTTGCGGCGAACTACCCGTTCGCCACCATCGCGCCCAACGTCGGTGTCGTCGGCGTACCCGATCCGCGCCTCGCCACGCTGGCGCGGCTCTGCGACTCGGCCCGTACGGTGCCGGCGACGGTGCAGTTCGTCGACATCGCCGGGATCGTGCGCGGTGCCTCGGTGGGAGAAGGGCTCGGCAATAGGTTCCTCTCGCACATCCGTGAGTCCGAGGCCATCTGTCAGGTCACCAGAGTGTTTCGTGACGATGACGTGAGCCACGTCGAGGGCGAGGTGTCACCCGCCGACGACCTCGAGACGATCTCGACCGAGCTGATCCTCGCGGATCTGCAGACGATCGAGAACTCGCTGCCTCGGCTGGAGAAGGACGCCAGGAAGAGCAAGGAGCTGGTGCCGGTCGTCGATGCTGTACATGCGGCCCTCGACGTGCTGGAGAAGGGCACGGGAGTCTTCGCGGCCGCTCTCGACCGACGTCCGCTGCGCGATCTCCACCTGCTGACGGCCAAGCCGTTCCTCTTCGTCTTCAACTGCGACGCCGACGAGCTGGCCGACGAAGACCTGAAGCAGCGCATGCGTGACCTCGTGGCTCCGGCCGAGGCCATCTTCCTCGATGCCAAGTTCGAGGCGGAGCTGGTGGAGCTTGGTGACGATCAGGAAGCCCGCGAGATGCTTGCCGAGTCCGGGGTCGACGAGCCGGGACTGGACGTGCTGGCACGGGTGGGTTTCGACACCTTGGGCCTTCAGACGTTCCTCACCGCCGGTCCCAAGGAGTCACGCGCATGGACGATCCGGCGCGGAGCGACCGCCCCGGAGGCGGCGGGCGCCATCCACACCGACTTCCAGCGCGGCTTCATCAAAGCCGAGATCGTGTCGTACGACGACCTCGTCGCTACCGGCTCGATGACCGCCGCGAAAGCGGCTGGCAAGGTGCGCATGGAGGGTAAGGACTACACCATGTCCGACGGCGACGTGGTGGAGTTCCGCTTCGGATCAAAATCAACCTCGAAACAAGCCTGAGGCAGCCAGACGCTGCTTCGCCGCATGTGTGCGTGGAACGGGTAGTTCCAGCGGATCTACGCTTGGCTCCATCCGTCACGCTGACCTGAGCCATTCAGACGGGAGGTCCATGAGCGAGTATGCAATCAGGCCCCTCGGCGCCGCGACATGGGATGCTTTCGTCCACCTGGCGGAGAAGCACAATGGCGTGTGGAGCGGTTGCTGGTGCACCTGGTTCCATCCGGCGTGCGCCGAGAAGGGCGAGAGCCCCGAGGGTAACCGCGCCTACAAGGAGCGTCTGGTGCGCGAAGGCAGGGCCTACGCGGCCTTGGTCTTCGACGGTGACGTCGCGGTGGCCTGGTGCGAATACGGTTCCCCGGATGAGCTTCCGAACATTTACCACCTGAAGGAGTACAACGCAGGCCTCGACAAGGCGCCCGATTACCGCCTCACTTGCTTCTTCGTCGACAGGAACTACCGACGCAAACGCGTCGCAGCCGTGGCGCTTGAAGGTGCCCTAGACCTGATCGCGAAGGCGGGCGGTGGTGTGGAGGAGACGCATCCACAGGACACACGCGGCAAGACGACTTCAGTCTCCTTCCTCTACAACGGCACGCGCAGTCTCTTTGAGAAGGCCGGCTTCAGCTATGAGCGGTCCAAGGGAAAGAACCATTGCGTGATGCGCAGGACGGTCGCACCCAGCTAGGACACAGCACCACGGAGCCGGGGCGCACGCACATCGGCACGTGGAGGACGTGCGCAATTGTCAGGCGTTGGACTGGTCGTCGTGGAGTTCTGCTTCAACGTGTGAATCGGCGCGTTTGCGCAGGTCAGATCGGGTTTAGGTCTCCTCAGTCCGCACAGAGTCCGCAAGAAGTTTCGTCTGCTGTGCCTCGATGGACCTGTTGCCGGCCTCCGTTAGGGGCGGCGAGCTATAGGTGGTGCTTGTCTGCAGCTCGGTCTTTTTGCGGCGAAGTGACGCGGTCCGGCGACTGGCGAGCTCGCTGACTCTGGATTCATCACTGGTGTGACTAGGGCGCCGCCTCGACGAAGGTGATCGCCTCGGCCACATCGGTGACTCGCTCCACGGACTCGCTGCGGGCGCCCGCCGGAGTCATCGCGGAGACAACGACGCGCCGGCCCTCGATGTCGAGGATCCAGTACCGATCGGTCGCCGGGAACTCGAGACCACGCTCGCCACCTGGGCCGGCCTCGAAGATGAGCATGCCGTCGGGAGAACAGGCCTTGAAGTCCTGGCCTTCAGGTGTGGTCAGCTCGAGGTACAGCCCGCGGTAGCCGTCGAGGCCGGCGCGGACGGGCTCCGTCGTGGTGGTTCGCTTCTGCGCGGCCAGGGCTTCGGCCAGATCCTCGACGGTCGGTCCTAGCCGCGGGGACGGCCTGTCGGCGT
>JACCYJ010000119.1 GCA_013696555.1 Nocardioidaceae bacterium
TTCTTGATTGCGCCTGGGCACGACGCGTGGGTCGATAGCGACAGTGGTGAGGCCTGCATCATGTACGACACCGGAGTCGCGGCCTACGCCAAACCACCCAGCTAGCCTCACTCGATGGCGGTGACCGACGCCGTCACCCGCGCCGATACCGCCCGCATCCTTGCCGTCCACGTCGCCACCGTCGACCGCGGTTGTCACGGGGGACGACGACGGGGGTCCTCTCCGTGGGTGGGGGTACTAATGGGGTACAGCGGCAGAACCGTCACCTACGCACGAGACGTAAAACCCCCCTTGACCTGCGGTGATACCGGTCGGGCTGACAGGATTTGAACCTGCGACCCCTTGACCCCCAGTCAAGTGCGCTACCAAGCTGCGCCACAGCCCGAAGCCCGCCTCAGGCGAGCGGGTGCAGACTATCTCAGCGGCGCCTCACCCTCTCTTGCCCTTCGTACGTGGTCGTTGCTGCAGGTGCAGGGGCGTACCGACGAAGCCGAACTCCTCACGCAACCGGCGCTCGACAAAGCGCAGGTACGACGCCTCCAGCACCGCCGTCGGAAACAGCACGAACGTTGGCGGTGCGGTCTGTGCCTGCGTAGCGAACATGATCCGTGCCTGTTTGCCGCTGCGCACCGGGTGCGGGTGCTCCGCGACAAGCCGACCGAGAAAGGCGTTGAGCATGCCGGTGGATACCCGGGTCTCCCACCCGGCCAGGGCGGCGTCGAGCGCCGGCACCAGCCGATCGACGTGCCACCCTGTCCGGGCGGTCACATTGACACGTGGCGCCCACGCGACCCGAGCGAGATCGCGCTCGATCTCCCGGTCGAGGTAGTATCGCCGATCCTGGTCGACGAGATCCCATTTGTTGAAGGCGACCACCAGAGCCCGGCCGGAGTCGGCGACCGTTGTGATGATTCGCTGGTCCTGCTCGGCCAGGCTCTGCCCGGCGTCGATGACAACAACGGCCACTTCGGCGCGCGAGATCGCCGTCTGGGTACGCAGGCTCGCGTAGTACTCGTGACCGGATGCTTCCCGCACCCGACGGCGGATCCCGGCGGTGTCGATGAACCGCCACGTCCGACCCCCGAGCTGCACCAGCTCGTCGACAGGGTCGACTGTCGTGCCGGCGACGTCGTCGACGACCACCCGATCTTCCTTCGCGAGCTGGTTGAGCAGGCTCGACTTCCCGACGTTCGGTTTGCCGACGATCGCCACCCGGCGCGGTCCCGCGACCTCGTCGGTCTCCGGTGGCGCCTCGGGCAGCACCGCGAGCACGGCATCGAGCAGGTCGCCACTCCCCCGCCCGTGCAGCGCCGACACGGGGTACGGCTCGCCCAGCCCGAGGCTCCACAGCGCGGTGGCCTCGGCCTCGCCGCGGGCATCGTCGACCTTGTTCGCGGCCAGCAGGACCGGTTTGTTGGCCCGGTGCAGAACGCGGACGACGGCTTCATCGATGTCGGTGGCGCCGACGGTTGCGTCGACGACGAACAAGACAGCGTCAGCAGCCCGGACCGCGAGCTCGGCCTGCTGCGTGATCCGCTCGGCCATGCCTCTCGCCTCCGGGTCCCAACCACCGGTGTCCAGCACGATGAATGCGCGTCCACTCCAGGTAGCGTCGTAGGCCACCCGGTCGCGAGTCACACCGGGAACGTCCTCGACGACGGCGGCCCGGCGGCCGAGGATCCGGTTGACCAGCGTTGACTTGCCGACGTTGGGCCGCCCAACGACTGCAAGCACGGGGAGCGGCTCGGCGGGCTGCGATGAGTCGTCGGCACTCGGCTCGCTCATGCGACTGTCCCCCCTGGTCGCCGTTCGGTCAGCAAGATCGAGCCTGGCTCCGGGCCCTCCTGGTTGGGCGCGGGACCAGGCAGGCCCAAACCGGTCAGTCGTACCGCGTCCTGGATGTGGTCGACCAGCAGGCGTTGCAGCTCACCCGTGGCGGACCGCACCTCATCCTGGCGACGCGGCCATGGGCTGGTGTCGATCAGCACGGGCTCGCCGAAGACAACCGCCATCCGTTGACCCCGCGGCGGCATCCAGTCGATTCTCTCCCCCGGGTTCCGGGTGCCGAGCACTGCGACCGGAACGATGGGCGCCCCTGTGCACATGGCGAGATAGGCCAGCCCCGGCTTGGCGAAGCGACCGTCTCCCGGTCCGCGACTGCCCTCGGGGTAGATCGCCACGACCTTGTCTTCACGCAACGCGCGGAGCGCGAGCTTGACCGCTCGCGGGTCCACCCGTTGGCGAGTCAACGGAATCTGCCCCATCACGGTAAGGACGGTTCCCATCCGACCCTCGTACATCTCGCGCTTGATCATCGCGTGCAGCGGTCGCGGCGCAAATGACCACAGCAGCGGCCCATCCAGGTAGCCGACATGGTTGGACGCGAACAACACCGCCCCGGTACGCGGCACGAACTCCGCGTGGTGGCACGTGATGTCATACCGGGCGCGTAGCGCCACGGCGCTCACGCGCCGCACCACCCGCATCGGCCAGTCCGGCAGCGATGGCATGTCAGCGGTGCGGGGCAGCTCGTCATGCGCGGCCGGGTTCAGCGGGGACTCGACTGCCAGTGCCAACGCGACCACCCGGTCGATGACCTCGGACAGGGTCAGCGGGGTGGTGTCGACGACGACTGCATCAGGAGGCTGAATGAGCGGTGACACCGGACGGCTGGAGTCCAGCCCGTCTCGGCGCGCCAAGTCGGCCTGGGTGAGCGCCACCTGCTCGGCTGAGCCGCCCTCCTGGGCGGTACGCCGCTCCGCCCGCGCGCCCGCCTGGGCCACCAGGAAGACCTTGACGTCGGCCTGCGGAACCACGACCGAACCGATGTCACGGCCCTCCACCACGATGCCACCGGGTGCCGCGATGATCTGACGCTGAAGCGCGACCAGCAGGGCTCGCACCTGCGGAACGGCGCTGACCGCGCTCACTGCACTGGTCACCGCAGGCCCGCGAATCGGAACGGCTACGTCGACACCATCGGAGGTGACGGTGGGGTGCTGCGGGTCCGTACCGGCCTCGATGCGCACCGTCGTTGCCGCAGCAGCGACCGCCTCGGCATCGTGCACGTCGACGTCGCGTTGCAGCATCGCCCAGGTAAGCGCCCGGTACATCGCACCGGTGTCGAGGTAGCGCAGTCCGAGCCGGGAGGCAACGCCACGCGCGGTGCTGGACTTGCCCGATCCCGACGGGCCGTCCACGGCGATGATCAGGTCGTCCACACCTCTCACTTGTGCACCGACCAGCCCGAACTCTCCAGCCACCGGGCGAAAGACTCGGCGGCGTCAACATGTACTACGACCTCAACGATGCCAACGCAGCGAGCGGGGTCGTGGTCGATTCGCAGGTCCTCGACGTTGACTCCCGATTGTCCTGCATCAGCAAGCAGCCGCGCCAACTCACCCGGACGGTCGAGCACCTGGACGGAGATAACGCTCCGCTCCGTCCAGGGTGCTCCGTGCTTACCGGGGATCAGCCGGGTGCCCCGCCGGCCCCGGTCCAGCAGTTCGAAGGACTCGGCACCGCTCCGTTCCCCCGGCAGCGCGGCGATGAGGCCGTCGATGTCATCGCGAAGGTCGGCCAGCAGGAGGCGAAGCTGGGCGGCGTTGCCTACCAGGATTTGCTGCCAGAGCTCTGGGTCGCTGCCCGCGACCCGGGTGACGTCACGCAACCCCTGGCCGGACAGCGCCAGGTGACTGGCCGGGGCGGGCAGCAGCTGCGCGGCCGCCAGGACCGAGACAACGTACGGCAGATGCGACACCCGGGCTACCGCGGCGTCGTGCTCCGCCGGTGACATCTCGACAACCGATGCGTCGCACGAGTCGGCGAGCGCCCGCACGGCATCGATGGCGTCGGACGCCGAGTCGGGGTGCGGGGTCACCGCCCAGGCCCGGCCGGAGAACAGCGCCGCGTCGGCTGCCTGCGGTCCGGATCGTTCGCTGCCCGCCATCGGATGACTGCCGACGTAGCGGCTGGTGTCGGCTCCCCCTGCGGTCACCTGTTCCAGAGGCAGTGCCTTGATGCTGCCAACGTCGCAGACAACAGCGGTTGGCCAGGCCGCGAGTGCGGCGGTGATGCTCTCGCCCAGGGCGGCCGGCGGTACGGCCACCACCACCAGGCTGACGTCGTCTGGTCGAGCGTCAGTCCCGGCACCGCGGGCGACCGCCGCCGCCAGCCGGTCGCCGTCGGTGTCGGCCAGATGCACCTGGACACCACGGCTCCTCAAGGCCAGCCCGATGGAGGTACCGATGAGCCCAGTCCCGACGACCAGCACGGGTCCATTCGGCTGCGGTTCGCTCACTGCTGGTTCCTCGGGTCATGCCCGTGCGACGCGACACGGCTGAGGTCCCGCCGCAGGGAGGCGGCGCCGTGCAGGTAGACATGGGTGATCTCCGCCCGGGAAAGAGCGGTTTCGACATGCGCCATCACCCGGATGACCCGGGGCATGCTGTCGGCAATGTCCAGCTCGCGGGCGCACAACAACGGCACGTCGTCCAAGCCGAGGCGCCGAGCAGCGTAGGCGGGGAACTCCGAGGTCACGTCTGGGGTAGCGGTGAAGATGACGCTGATCAGGTCGTCTGCCGTCAGCCCGTTGTCGCCGAGAAGCGTACAAACGAGCTCGCTGACACGGTCGAGCAGGTGGTCACGTTCGTCTCGTTCGAGCTGGGTGGCACCGCGGATCGCACGCACTACCATCGCAATCTCCTCAGGCGCTCAGGCGGCACCCGCTGCCTCGGCGGCCCACCCTATCGACGCCGCCTCACATCTGGACGCTGTCCAGCAATGCGCCGAGCTCCGCCGCGGTGAGATCCCGAAGTTTTCCCGGTAGCAGGTTCGCGAGCCGGACACTACCGATCCCGGTGCGTGTCAGTAGCTGCACCGGGTGACCGACGGCTGCAAACATCCGGCGCACGATCCGGTTGCGTCCCTCGTGCAGTGTGAGCTCGACAATCGAGCGCCTGTCGTCGGTCTCCCGAATCTTCACCATGTCTGCCCGGGCCGGTCCGTCGTCGAGGTCCACGCCGTCGCGGAGCCGTCGTACGGTGGCTGGTCGCACGACGCCGGTGACCTGAGCGACGTAGGTCTTACTGATCTCGTAGGAGGGGTGAGCGAGTCGGTGAGCCAGCTCGCCGTCGTTGGTGAGAAGGAGGAGTCCTGAGGTGTCGGCGTCGAGACGACCGACGTGGAAGAGCCGCTCCGGTCGTTCCGCGACGATGTCGGCGAGCGTTGGCCTGCCCTGCGGGTCGCTCATCGAGCTGAGCACACCGAGGGGCTTGTTCAGCGCCAGGTAGACCAGCCCGCTGAGCGGCGGCACCCGGGAGCCGCCGACCCGGATCACGGCAGTACGCGGGTCGACTTGCGTCCCGAGCCGGGTCACGATCTCGCCGTCCACTTCGACCCGGCCGGCAAGCATCAGCTCCTCACACCGTCGGCGACTGGCGACACCGGACTGGGCCAGGAGCTTCTGCAACCGGATCAGGCCGGTGTCGTCGCCTCCCGACGAGGCGGCGTCTCTCACGAGAGCTCGAGCTCCTCCTGCATCTGCAGGTCGAAGCTGGCGACGTCGGGCAGCAGTGGGGCAATCGCCGGCAGTTCCTCGAGGCTCGACAAACCCAGCCGTTCACAGAAGTAGCCCGTCGTCCGGTAGAGCACCGCGCCGGTCTCCGCGTCGGTACCGGCCTCCTCGACAAGCCCCCGAGTGACTAGTGTTCGGATGACACCGTCGACGTTGACGCCACGTACCGCGGAGACACGGCCACGACTGATCGGTTGCCGGTACGCCACCACGGCCAGGGTCTCCAGCGCCGCCGGGGTCAACCGGGCATGTTGTCCGTCGAGGACGAATCGCTCCACCGCACTGGCATAGCGTGCCCGGGTGTAGTAGCGCCATCCGCCAGCGACGCTACGCAGCTCGAAACCGCGTTCCTCGTGGTCGTAGGAGGAGGCCATCTCGTGCAGCGTGTCGAGGACAACGGCGGGCGGGCCCTCAACGACCCCTGCGAGCGTGACATGGTCGAGCGGCTCGTCGGCCACCATCAAGACCGCCTCCAACGCGGGTCGCAGCGCGAGCCGCTCCGCTGTCACGGCGAGGTCATTCATCGGTTGCACCTCCCGTCCAGCGCACATGCAACTCCCCCAACGGTGTCGCCTGGTCGAATCCAACAACCCCGTCGCGGAACAGATTCAGGAGCCCCAGAAACCGCGCAACCGTCGTCGTGGTGTCGGGAGCGTCCGCCACCAGAGCGCGGAAGGTCATGGAGGTCGCGGTACGCAACAGATCGGCCACGACATCGGTCTGCTCGCGCACGCTCACCGCCGGCGTGTACATGTGTCCTAGGGTCAGCTCCGGCTGCGGCGGTCGCGGAGCGAGTGTCCGCGAGGCAATCTCGGCAAACTGGTCCGGCGTCAGGGTCAGCAACACCTCCGGCAGCAGCTCGGCAAAGCGCGGCTCGAGCTTCACAGCGCGAGGATGTCGGTGCTCCTCGACCGTCAGCCGTTGGGCGAAGGTGTCAGCCACCTGCTGAAACGCGCGGTACTGCAGCAATCGGGCGAACAGCAGGTCACGTGCCTCCAACACAGCCAGGTCATCCTCGTCCTCGACCTCACCGCGGGGCAGCAGCTTTGCGGCCTTGAGGTCCAGCAACGTGGCAGCGACGACGAGGAACTGTGTCGTCTGCTCCAGGTCGCCACCGGCACCCAGTCGCCGAGTGTGGGCGATGAACTCATCGGTCACCTGGGACAACGCGATCTCGGTGATGTCGAGCTCATGCTTCGCGATCAACCCGAGAAGAAGGTCGAACGGCCCCGAGAAGACATCGAGATGGACGGCGAAGGGTTCCGGTGCCGGCGCAATCGCCGTAGGCACTGCGGTCATGCCGAACCGCTCACGCCTCGGTCAGCCGCCGTACGATGTCCGACTCCGCTCCCCGAAGCTCGATGTCGGCCAGGGCGATGGCCACCGCCTCACGGACCAGGCGTCCTCGATCGACGGCGAGACCGACGTTGCGACGCAGCGTCAGCCGAGCGTGTTCGAGGTCGATCAACTCGTCTTCGGTGACGTACACGGTCATCTTCTCTTCGTGCCGGACGCGACCACTGCTCCGGCGGGGAGTATCGCTCACTGCTCGACGAGCGCCGGGGCGCGTCATCGTGACGGCCCCGTTGACGGTGGAACTCACACCCGCATCCCGTCCCGCGTCGGGCTCTCCCGGTCCATCGCTGGTGGGCCGGAAGAGGTCGTCGGCGGGTGGCAGGCTTACGCGGCGTGACACCTGGCGAGCACCTCCAGAGCCAGTTGACGGTACGCCTGCGCACCGGGTGAGGCAGGGGCGTACGTCGTGATCGGCTCACCGGCCACGGTGGAGTCGGAGAACTTGACGGTCCGCCGGATCACCGTGTGGAAGACGTCGTCGCCCCAGCCGTCGACTAGGGTCTTGAGCACCTCTCGACTGTGCAAGGTTCGACCGTCGAACATAGTGCCGAGCAGGCCGAGTATCTCCAGCCGGGGGTTGAGCCGCTCTCCCACCTTTTCGATGGTGTCCTTGAGCAGCGCAACGCCGCGCAGCGCAAAGTACTCGCACTCCAACGGGACGATGACCCCGTCCGCCGCTGTAAGTGCGTTGATCGTGAGCAGCCCCAGCGATGGCTGACAATCGATCAGCACGACGTCGTAGTCGGCGATCGCTGGTGCCAACACCCGAGACAGCGCCTGCTCGCGGGCTACCTCCTGCACGAGCTGCACCTCGGCCGCCGACAGGTCGATGTTGGACGGCGCCAGGTCCATGCCGGCGATGTTCGTCTTGCAGATCACGTCTTCGAGCACCACGTCGCGCTCGAGCAGGAGGTTGTAGACGCTCAGCCCGATCTCATGGGGATTGAGGCCGAGGCCGACCGACAGCGAACCCTGCGGGTCGAAGTCGACGAGTAGCACCCGGCGGCCCAGCTCGGCCAGTGCCGCGCCGAGGCTGATGGTCGTAGTGGTCTTGCCTACCCCGCCTTTCTGGTTGCACAAGGCGATGACTTTCGCCGGACCATGCTTGTCCAACGGCGGCGGAATGGGCAGGTGTGGCAACGGACGACCGGTAGGCCCGAGGCGATCCCCCGCTTCGAGGTCGGCAACCTCGGGCTCGGCAACCGGCACCTGCGCTGGTGGTGGGGTTGCAACCACCCCAAGCGGCCCTAGTGGACTCGGTGGGCTTGGCGGGACAAAGGGCGCCGCCGGTGGCGCGAGCTGCGGATCGGTTGCTGCCGGTCGCTGCCGTCCGAAGTATGCGCTGAAGCCGTTCACGAGCCCTCCTCGCGCTTGCTACCGCGGCCACATGTCGACATCTCGACCGCCGATTGCCGCGACTCTATGCGGAGAACTTCGCCGCTTCGGGATGACGAGACGGCGTGTCGCTGCGGGTTTGATCGGCGCCTCGGCGCTGCTCGGCTGCGTGTCGGGTGAGCTCGGCTCCACTCGAAGGCTCCCCGACCTCTCACTGTCGAATCAGGTCATGGCCTGGTGTCGCAGTGACAACTCCCAAGGCTTGCGCTTCACCGCCGGGCGCGGGGGTGCGCGCTCGCGTAGACCTCCCGCAGCTTGTCGACGGTGACCAGCGTGTAGACCTGCGTGGTCGTCACCGACGCATGGCCGAGCAGCTCTTGGACCACGCGGACATCGGCCCCCCCGTCGAGGAGATGGGTAGCGAACGAGTGTCGCAGCGTGTGCGGTGACACCTCACTCGTCACTCCGGCGCGCTCAGCGGTGCGCACCAGGACCGTCCACGCGCTCTGCCGAGACAGCCGGCCACCACGCGCGTTGCAGAACAACGCGGGCGTGCCGGCTCCCTTCGTCACCAGCTGCGGACGCGCTCGTACCAGATAATCCTCGACCGCCCGCCGGGCGTACGAGCCGAAGGGGACCAGCCGCTGCTTGCCGCCCTTGCCCGACAACTTCGCCGTCTCCGACTCCAGATCGAGGTCGTCAAGGTCGAGTCCGACCGCCTCGGAGATGCGCGCACCCGTGCCGTACAGGAGCTCCAGCAGCGCCCGGTCGCGCAGTGCCAGCCCGGTCCCTCGAGCCCCGGCCGCCGCCAGGATGGTTTGGATCTCGCCCACGGGCAGGGCCTTCGGCAGTCGCCGGCGCGGCGCCGGCGGTCTGACGTCGACGGCGACATCGCGTACCACGACACCCTCGCGCAGCGCGAACCGGTGCAGGCCACGGACGGCGATAACGGCCCGCGCGGCACTGCCGGGCGCCAGCGGCGGGT
>JACCYJ010000146.1 GCA_013696555.1 Nocardioidaceae bacterium
TCGGTGTGCTCGACGAGCCCCGGTCCAAGGGACGGGTCTTCGAGATCGGCGGCCCCGAGGTGCTGCAGTACGTCACGATGCTGCGCAGGGTGGCAAAGATCAAGAACCGCCCGCTGTTGATCGTCCCCGTCCCTCTGCTCAGCCCCGGCCTGTCGTCGCGCTGGCTGGCACTGGTCACCGATGTCGACACCCAGACCGGGCGGTCGCTCATCGACTCCATGGCCAACGAAGTGGTGGTGAGCGACGACAGCATCAGGGCCATCGTCCCGTTCGAGCCGATGGACTACGACGAGGCGGTGCGCACCGCTCTGTTCGAGCACGACCAGCAAGAGCCCGCCGGATGACCTCGTCGGGCACTACTGCCAGGTGGCAGCGCGCCCGTCACCGGTCCAGGCCCACGCTTCCGATGTCGATCAGGCACGTCGTGCCGGTCGAGCATGTCGAGACCCCAGCGGTCCTTCTCCGCAGGCGACGCGTCGTGGCCGCGGTCTCTCTGCTGGGCACCGGTCTGCTCGGGGTGTCCCTCTCAGCCAAGCCCGGCTCCAGGGCGTTCTACGGGCTCACCGCCGCCGTGGCGGCGACCTGGACATTGGGAGGTTTGCTGTCCGGGCCGCTGCACCTGGGCTGGATCCAGAGCCGTGACCAGCGTCTCCGTCGGCCGATCATCACACCGGTCGCGACCGGTGTGGCAGCGTTCGGCTGCTTCTACGGATGCGCTCTGGTGGCGCGTCACATACCCCTCCTCGACCGGGCCATCGGAGACGTTCTGGCGTTCGCTGACGAGGGCAGCACCCCCATGGTCGTGGCCACGACACTTGCCAACGGTCTGGGTGAGGAAGTGTTCTTCCGCGGTGCCCTCTACGGGGCGCTGGACGCCGACCGGGCCATCGTCGTCTCCACCGCGGTCTACACCTTGGCGACGGCATCAACCCGAAACCCCGCCCTGATGCTGGCCGCCGCTGCGATGGGGA
Organism: Nocardioidaceae bacterium; assembly: GCA_013696555.1. Lineage (GTDB taxonomy): Bacteria > Actinomycetota > Actinomycetes > Propionibacteriales > Nocardioidaceae > JACCYJ01. The sequence continues at coordinate 972 of JACCYJ010000146.1, forward strand.
CGCTCTTCAGCCTGCAACGTCGGGCGTCCGGAGGTCTGCAGGCGCCCGCCCTCACCCACCTGACATGGTCCACCCTGATGGTGTGCTACCTCCCGCCGCTGTACCGCCGCGCACACCGCACCAGCTGATGGCCGACGCCCCCGCGCGTCGATGCCGGTCGCTCGGCAGACGCCCGTCTGGCTTCTCATGTCCAAGGTGCAATCGCTGTTGATCTTGAACGTCAGTCGCTGTCGGGAGGGTGATCCAGTCTCAGCCGGTCTTGTCTTGGATCTCCCAGGCGTGGTCGAGGACGTGCCAGACGATCCGGCGAACCGCGTACCGGGCCGGCCACCCCTTGGCGCCGCCGATCGGTCCGCCCGACGAGGGCTGCGACAGCACCTCGACGATGTCCGCCCGCATCGCCGTGATCGCAGCCTCGTCGCCGAGCTCAGGCTCCTTGTGCCTCACCCCGATGCTGCGCCCGTACGCAGCCTCGGCGCCGAGGACGTGCCGGAGCACCGGGTCGCGGTCCCGGCCGCCCCCCCGAGGCCCCTTGGCCAACGTCGGCGTGGCCGCGTCGGCAACCTCGTCGACGTACGCCCACGCCGCTTTCATGATCGAGATCTGCCGTTCGGCCTCGCGCCCGGTCCACCGCCGCGAGTCGGCGGCAGCCACCTCGTGCGGGATGCCGAAGTCCGTCGCCCCTGAACCGCGGAGCCGTTCGAAGACAGTGAACGCGAGGCCCTCGGGAACCTCCTCGCCGGCCCGGCCGACGACCTCGGCGTAGCGCGGCGTATACGCCTCGAGCGTCTCCAGCGCCGCCTCGTCCGTCTTGCCCGACCTGGCCCAGCCCGGCCAGTCCAGGGCGACGGCGAACACCTTGGTCTTCCCCGATTCCACCAGCACCTTGACGCGCGATCCGGCCATGCGTACAGCCTGGCACTCGACAGCACCGCACGATCGTGCTATTTATTGGGCGTGACCAGCGAAGCCGAAGCGCCGAGGACGAAGGGCGAGCTGACCCGGCTGTCGATCTTGGACGAGGCGCTCGACGTCGCCAGCAGGTCGGGGCTCAACGGGCTCACGATCGGCGCGCTCGCCGAGCGGACCGGCTTGTCCAAGAGCGGGCTGTTCGCGCACTTCA
>JACCYJ010000171.1 GCA_013696555.1 Nocardioidaceae bacterium
CGTCAGGCCACCTCTGGGCCCACGGTCACCCGCATCGCCGACGCCACCGGCGCGGTCTCGTTCGCCGGCACCATGTACCGGGCCGGTCGGGCCTGGGTAGGTCGCAGCCTGCAGGTGGCGATCGTCGCCGGCTCGGTACAGCTGTCCGCCGGCAGCACGGTGGTCAGGGTGCACCCGATCCGCCACGACCGGGCCAAGGAGCACGGCGCGTTCGCCACCCCCAACGGGCGACCCCGCAAACAGGCCGCCACCCACCCCACCGACGACACCGCTCATGCCGCGGCCGGCACCGGCCAACACCATGACGTAGCTGTAAAGCAGGAACCGGAACCGATCTGTCACCCGGGTACCGGAACTTGACACAGCCAGAGCGGGGGGGGGCAGCGGTTGTCTGCAACCGTCCAAGCTGGTCCAAGTGAGTCCAGCTTATTCAGTGGCTCTGACGCTGAGCCACGCACACTCTGGTCGAAGGTCATCGATGATCGTCGGTTCCATGGGTCGTCAGGTACGCAGCGCCGGGGCAGGACGGTTCATCACACCCCATAATCCCAGCTCACCAACCGTCACTCAACTCAACACGCGGTCCACTACCGGCACAGGATGACTCTCGTCGCTGACCAACATGTGTGTTCAGGCGAACCATCTGCGGGGTCACGGATACAAGTCTGTCTGAGTCAGACAAGGCGCAGGATTCAGCCGTTCGCGCCGAGACCTCACGGCTCGGGGCGCGAACATGGGAACGCATGCGAAAGAGCGCCCCGCCGAGCACCCAGCGTCGCAGGCCGGCGGCGCCGTCCACAGCACCGCGGTTTCCGGACGTGCGACCTTCCAGTACTCGTCATCGCGGATCGCGGCCCCGACCGTCAACGTCATCGTCGGATCACGCTTCTGCACCAAAAACGCAAATGTCCCCACACGAAGCGCGGCAGTGCAACAGACTTCACTTCCGGTCAGAAGAAGCGTCCACGTTGAAGGAGTTACGACAGTGAACACCCGAGTTGTCGCCATCGCAGCACTGGTTCTCATTGTCATTGTGCTGATTGTGTTGTTCACTCGCTGAGGCCAGTGCACGCCGTGTTACGGCGTACGAGCTGATGTCACCTCGCTGCAATGTCGGGGCTGTCGTGCGACCGCTCCGGCCTCGACGCAAGGGCAGTTGCGCTCTGCTCGACCAGCGCCACCGCCTCTGCCAGCGCCGATCCGATGCCGGCCGAGTTGTTGGGCGGGGATAGCGCTCCGCGAGCATGCAGACTTTCCGGCAGCGCGTGCAACGGGGCAGGATCCGGAATATTGGCACCGCCGGGGCCCGGCCGGACGGGGGACAGCAGGACTTCACCTTTGAGCCGCAGAATCGGGGCGCCAAAGAGCCACGCCCGCAGCTTCGCCTCGACGAAGACGCCCTCGGACAGCCGATCACCCGGCTGTGTGACCACTCGCCTGCTGCGGATCATCTGCCCTCGCCAACCCCGCGGACTGGCGTTCTTCGATGAGCTGTGCCGTGCGCTGAACAAGCGCGACGATCTGGGCGTAGCGCTCGCGTCCTGCTCTGGTCCCCAGCACGTAGCCCGCGCCGAAGACGGCGAGTCTGGACAGTTTCACCGGGCATTCCTCTTGCGGATCGACGACACGACGGAGCTCGCCGCCGTCAGTGCCATCGCCGCTCCCGCCGCGAGGGCGCCCGACCGCAGCGTCGACCCGTCCGGCGCCCTGCTGACGACCGGGTCCTTCAGCCTGTCCCAGGCACTCTTCTTGCGGAACCGCATCATCGGTGTCCCCCTCCTGAGGGCCGTGCCTTCTTGGACTCTCGATTGATCGCCGCCACGAGTTGTTGCTTGGTCATCGACGCCCTCCGGTCGACGTCGAGCGCGACGGCCAGGTCCATGAGCTCGTCCTTGTTCATGGACTTCAGGTCTCCGTCGACCTCGGAGGCGCGCAGCTGCGTGGTCACGTCCGCCGCGGTGCCGGCAGCCTCCTGCTGCACGTGCTGGGCCTCGGCCAGCTGGTCGTCGGTCGCACCCGCGTGCCGGCGGGCCTCGCCCGCCAGCTCTTCGGCTCGCCGCTGCGCCTGTGCGGCGGCGGCCTGTGCTTCCTTGGCCGCCTCGTCCGCCAGTCGCCGCGCCTCGGCCATCTGTTCGGTAGCGTCAGACACGGCCTGTTGGGCGCCTTCTTGTGCGCGGTCCGCCCGCTCCCGGCTCTTCTCCACGCGACCGTCGACGTCCGCGGTCACCTTGCGTACCGACTCGTCGGCCTTGGTCTGGGCACGGGTGCGCTGCTCTTCCACCATCTCGTCGGCTTGCCGCCGCGCCTCGGCGACCTGCCGCTTGACGTCCTCGGCCGCTGCACTCTTGACCTGACGGATCCGCTTACGGCCGTCCTCGACCTCCGCCTTGTGCTCGTCGACGAGCCGCTTGGCCTCGGTTGCCTGGTCGAGCGCCTCGTTCTCAGCCGTCTGTGCCCGCTCGGTGGCTTCTCGGGCCCGCTTCAGGCGGGTGTCGAGAGAATCCGACCCCGGCACCGTGTCCTGCACGGCCGCCGACATCCGACGTGCGGTGTCCTTGGCACTGCCGGCAGCCTTCTCGACCGGCGGGGGTGCAAGCGCCTTCGAGAACACCCAGGCCGCGTTCGCCGGTAGATCCTTGACGCCGGACGCCGCCGTTTTCGACAGCCGTCGCAGCAAGCTGTTGTTGCCCATGTGCTGACCTCCACGGTTTGTGCAGCAGTATCACCAACCAGTGCGTGATCTGTGTTTTTCACGCTAACGCACACGCTGGGATCCGCGACTCGTCGGTTCTGGGGAAGCAGGGACCTGGCGTCAGACGCGGCCGAGGAGGCGGGCGATGTTGCCCGGCACCCCTACCCAGCGACACCCGTGACACCCTAGGCCATGGCCTCATTGCGTGAGCAATCTGCAACACTCAGTGACTACTAGTGCGCCCCATCAGTGCCCGATTTGCCTGATCACGTCGCGACCGGCGCGAGTGCCGGACCGGGGTTGCCGAGGAGGTGCGGATCCGGTAGCGGTTCGTCAGCCGTTGCCGGCCCGCCCACCGGGTCTCGACCTGCACCACACCCAGCTGCACGAGCTCGGCCAATGCACGGTCGACCGTGTCGACCGACTTCTTGTGTAACCGGGCCGCGAGGGGAGTGCGGGCGGGCATCCTCGCCCCGGTGGTGTTGCCGTAGCGCAGCAGGACGGCGTAGAGGCGCAGGGCGCAGTCGCCGATGAGAGCGGCGAGCACCCACGCCGGCACCATCGAGAACCGGTCCTCCAGGACCAGCTCCGGTTCGTCGGAGGTACCCGTCTGGTCGGTGGGTTGTGGACGATCCGCTCGAGCCGCGGGCTTCGTCGTGGTGGACTAGCCGGTCATGACGACGTCCCCGACGGCTTACCGGAGGTTGACCACGACAGAGACACCCTGCCCCGGTCCATCGCCGCCGGCAGCCAAAATGGCAGCCAAGCGAACCGACGACTATGGACGGTGATGGACCCGCTGAGCGTGATCGATCTGGAATCCGGTTCGTCCCGGTTCAGCGTGGCGCCACTGTCTCGTAGTGCGTAGGTCTCGGGTTCGAATCCCGAAGGCGGCTCGCGTATTGTCGCAGGTCAGGAGCCTGTATCACGCTGAGTGAGCGGCGTGACGGTGCCCTCGGGGCACACCAGGGGCACACCAGGAACCCGCGCCGGAGCAGCTCGACGGCGATCCGCTGTGGCTGCTGCTGGTGTCTGGTTCGGGCAACGCGAAGACGGAGACGGTGCAGGCCCTCGACGGGATCGGCGCCACCGTCACCAGCACCATCTCCTCGACCGGGGCGCTGCTGTCGGCCACGTCCCGGCGCGAGCGCAGCAAGAACGCCACCGGCGGGCTGCTGCACAAGCTCGGCGACTCCGGCGTGCTGGTCGTCAAGGACGTGACCTCGATCCTGTCCATGAGCCGCGAGATGCGCGGCGAGGTCCTCGGCGCGATGCGGGAGGTCTACGACGGCCGGTGGTCCCGCCACGTCGGCACCGACGGTGGGCAGACCCTCGACTGGACCGGCCGGCTCGTCGTCCCACCAACTAGGAACGGCCTAGGAGACGTTGTGAGCCCATCTCCCGTCTCCCCTCGGTGGTGCGCGCCGGTGACCCCATACCCCCCTATCGCCATCTTGAGACGACGAAAGGACACTTAGCCGACGGTCCTAGTGCACATAGCGGTCAAGGGGTTACCCCCGGGGCGGGTTGCCGCCGCTGCGCCCACCGCGACGCCTCAAGAGTTGGTCGATGGTTTCATGTTTTCCACCCGCTACGCGCACTTGAGTGCTTGCGGTCCAACACGCCTAGCCACGCTGCGACACTCGGCGATTGGACCCGACCGGGCCGCGTCGATCACACTGCAACCAGAGAGCGGGAGGTCGGCATGGATGTGCGCACATACGCCAAGGTCGTCGGAGTCATCATCGTGCTCATCGGTGTCGGCGGTCTGGTACTGGGGGAACAGTCACTGTTGGGCGTCCTCAATATCGACATCGTCGAGGACATCGTGCACCTGGTCACCGGCGGTTTGATGGCGGCGGTGGGCTTCCGCGGTTCGGACAGCGCCGTCCGCTCGGTAGTGGGTGGGCTGGGCATCGTCTACTTGATAGTGGGCGTGCTCGGCATCTTCGTGCCGGACATGTTC
>JACCYJ010000181.1 GCA_013696555.1 Nocardioidaceae bacterium
ACCGACTCCGCGCGCTTGGCCGTAATCGAGATCTGGTTGATGTCGAAGTCGAACTTCTTCGGCCCCGGCTGGTAGCTGGCGTTGAACGGCACCGTGATCCATGACACCTCATCGCCGCTGAACCCCAGCTCGGACGCCACCGCGTACGCAACCGCGGACTCGAAGCCTTTGCCGTTCGTCGGGTCGAAGTCGACGAACCATGGCGGGAAGGCCGGGTCGTCGGTCGCGATCGTCAGTGTGTCGGCCTCGTACAGCGGCAGCTTGTCCTTGGCGCACTCGTCGGCGGCGGTTGTCGTCGAGTCGGAGGCGGGATCCGAGGTTGGCGCCGAGCTTGGGTCGGTAGTGGCGTCCGTGGCGGAGTCGGTGCTGTCGTCGGTCGGGGAACAGGCCGCGAGAACGGCCAGGAGAAGTGCCGCCACGGCTGTCCGCCGGTTGCGCGATCGCAGGTGCATGCGCCGATCCTAAGCGAGTCCCCGACCGCGCTGCGCTCCCGTGGTTCGATGCCCCATGCGGATTCTCAGGGCGACGCTTGCGGGCATCGTGGTCATTGGGTTGCTGTCGATCCCGACCGCTCCGGCCACTCCCCTCGACGGCACCCGCCGCATCACCCTCGGCGGAGTGACGGTACGCCTGGACCTTGACACCCGACAGGTCATCACGGTCAACGCTTCCCGGGGGTGGCGGGCCCGGGTGAGCCTGTGGCGCAAGAGCGAGGGCCGGTGGGTGCGCCGGCTCATCGCCTTCGACGGCCGTACCGGATACGGCGGCCTGGTCCCGGGCGACCAACGGGTACAAGGCAGCGGCAGCACGCCTCTGGGTACGTTCCCGATCACCGAGTCGTTCGGCAACGCGGCCCGGCCGAAGGCGACGGCGCTGCCCTACCACCGGGTACGTCGCGGCGACTTCTGGGTGCAGGACAACGCATCGCGCCACTACAACACGCTGCGCAACAAGCACCAGGGGGGCTTCCGGTGGTGGCTCTCGCCCAGCGACCCCAACTCGTCGGAGCGGCTGCGCGACTATGGTCGCCAGTACGCCTGGTCGATTGTCATCGACTACAACCGGCCGGACCCGGTGCGCCACCGCGGATCGGGGATCTTCTTGCACGTCAACGGCGATGGGCCAACAGCAGGCTGCGTCTCGGCACCGAGGTGGTTCCTCCGTAAGGCGTTGGCGCGCCTTCGGCCGGGACTGCACCCGGTCATCGCAATCGGACGGTGAGGCCCTCCGGTGCGAACCCATAGGGCAGCTCGAGGCGGTGTGCCCCCATCAGCTCGGTGTCGGCGAGCAACTCCCCGGTCGGCCGATCCGCCACGATGACGCCCGCATCGATGAGCACCGCACGCGGGCACAGCTCCAACGCGTACGGCAGGTCGTGGGTGATCATGAGCGTGGTCACGTCCAGCCGGTCGAGGATGTCGGCGAGCTCGCGCCGGCTGGCCGGGTCGAGGTTGCTCGACGGCTCGTCGAGCACCAGCACCTCCGGCCGCATCGCGAGAACAGTCGCCACCGCCACCCGGCGACGTTGACCGAAGGACAGGTGGTGCGGTGGTCGGTCGCGGGAATCGGACATGCCGACCGCATCAAGTGCCTCTTCCACCCGGAGGTCGAGCTCGTCACCGGACAAGCCCAGGTTGTGAGGCCCGAAGGCAACATCCTCCCGTACCGTCGGCATGAAAAGCTGGTCGTCCGGATCTTGGAAGACGATGCCGACGCGGCGCCGGATCTCGGGCAGGGTGTCTTGGTGCACGGGCATCCCCGCGATCGTCACGCTTCCTTGTCCGGACGTCAGGATGCCGTTGAGGTGCAGGGCGAGGGTGGTCTTGCCGGCACCATTCGGGCCTAGCAGAGCGACGCGTTCGCCGCGTCCCAGGCGCAGATCGATGCCGAACAACACCTGTGTCCCGTCGGGGTAGGCGAACGCGAGTTGCCGTACCTCGAGCGATGCGACGCCGGAGTCGGTCACCGGGCAGCGACCCACGCCAGCGCGGAGACAGCCACGCCGATTGCCGGAAGTGTCACCGCGACACTCCATTGCCGAGCGGTCGCCGGAGCCGCACCCGCCAGCGGCAGCCGACCGGAGTATCCCCGGCTGAGCATCGCGAGATGCACCCGCTCGCCGCGCTCGTACGAGCGGATGAACAGCGCCCCGGCGGACTGCGCGAGGACCCGCCAGTGGCGCGGCCCCCGAGCCTGGAAGCCGCGGGACTCCCGAGCGATGCGCATGCGGTCGAGGTCGTGCGCCACGACGTCGGCGTAACGGACCATGAACGCCAGCATCTCGACGATCAGGTGCGGCAACCGCAGTCGCTGGAGGCCCCCGATGACGGCCTGCGGGCTCGTGGTCGCCGCCAACAGGATCGACGTCCAGACTCCGAGTGTGGCCTTTGCGAGGATGTTCCACGCATCGGACAGGCCGCCACGGCTGAGCTCGACGCCGAGGACGACAACGGTCTCCCCGCCGACCAGGAACGGCAGCAGCACGGCGAAGAGCACGAACGGTGCCTCCACCACCGTGTGCCGCACGACGGTACGGATCCGGATGCCACCGGTCCTGGCGGCGCCGCCCAGCAACAGTGCGTAGCACCCGAACGCCCAATACGCCTCCCGCGGGGTCGCCACCACGGCGAGCACCCAGACCAGTGCCGCCAGAATCTTGGTGTGCGCCGGAAGGCGGTGAAGGTACGACGAACCCGGTGTGTAGAGGCGGTGCCCGTGCCCTCCGCTCACGCGCTCGGGCCCGAGGTGGCCCCGGGCCGGGTCTCCTGAGGTTCGCGGCGGCGGATCAGCAACGCCACCCCACCGGCGACGACCAGCGTCACGGCGACGCCGATCACGCCTGCCAGCCCACCAGAGAACCGCTCATCATCGACCCCCGTGGTGGCGTAACCAGCGAGCGGGGAGTCGTCGAGGTCGTGCGGCTGTTCGGATGAGGCGAATTGCTTGTCGATAGCGACCTTGTTGAGACCATCGGGATCGCCGCTGGCGTAGTAGCTCACGACCCCGGCCAGCAGCAACGCCGCCACCAAGAACCCCATAAGCACCCCGATGTCGCGTCGCGATCGGCTGCCCGGGTTCACGGCTGTCCTCCGGATGCGGCGGTGCTCGGAGTCGGGATCCGCAGCTCCAACTGCGCACGTGGAAGCAGGCCTCGGGCACCGTAGACGAGGTCGGGTCGCACCGTGATCACGCTGGCCACCGTCAACCCCGTGATCACTGCCTCACCGATCCCGATGAACAGGTGGACACCAACCATCGCCGCGGCGACGCTGCTGACCGACAGATCGACGGTGCCTCCAACGGAGTAGAACCCCACGAACACCAGCGAGGCCACCGGCACGGACACGAGTGCCGCCACGGCCGCCGCCACGGGCAAGAGGTCGCGCCGGCGTGGCATCGCCCATGCCAGGAGCCGGAAGAACGGGTAACCGAACGCGACCGTGACAAAGGCCATGGTGACGATGTTGACGCCCAGTGCGGTCAACCCACCGTCGGCGAAGAGCAGCGCCTGGACCAAGAGGACGGTGGTGACGGCCAGGGCGCCCGTGAAGGGGCCGACGAGGATGGCCGCCAGCACACCACCGAGCAGGTGGCCGCTCGTCCCTGAGGCGACCGGAAAGTTCAGCATCTGGGCGGCGAAGACGAACGCGGCGACAAGCCCGGCGAGGGGGGCCGTTCGCTCGTTCAGCTCACGCCTGGCACCCCGCAGGCAGAGGCCGACACCCATGACGGCCACGGCGCCGGCAGCGAGCGACGTCGGAGCATCGATGAAGCCATCAGGTACATGCATGACCGTCCTCCCCTTGCCAACCGCCAGCCACTGCGCACACTCTGCGGCTAATTGTTCGCTATTGCAAGCGATTCGCAACTGGGTCGGCAGTGGCTTGGTCGCTGGCGTCGCCTTCGCTCGGCTCGGGCCGTACTCTGGAGCCAGGCGGACGCCGGACCGGGAGTCGTGAATGGAACTGCTCGTAATCGTCTTGGTCGCGATCCTCGTGTTCGCAGCGCTCCGCGCGAGCCGCAACCGTGCGGTGCTGTCGCAACGACGCTCAGAGCTCTCCAGCGCCGAGATGGCCGCGGTGAAGCGGACCGCGGACGAAGACGTCACCGTCTTTGGTGAGGAGCTGCAGGTGCTCGACACCGACCTCGCTGGGCGGGAGCTCGACGAGGGGATGCGTTCGGACTACCAGCGGGCGCTGGACGCGTACG
>JACCYJ010000191.1 GCA_013696555.1 Nocardioidaceae bacterium
CGGCCAGGTCGACGGGCGCGTGCTCGAGACGCCGGACGCGGTGGATACCCAGCCGACTTCCTCGGCGGCCACAGGCGACGGCCCCGTCGTGCTCCCGCTGACGCTGGCGGTCGAGCGCCACCCGGAGCTGGTCGAGCCCTACCTGGGCACGATCGTCGCCGGCGACCAGGACGTCTTCACCGCCGCCAACGACGCCTCGTGGACCGGCGGCGCGTTCGTCTACGTCCCGCGGGGCGTGCGCGTGGAGGCGCCGATCCTGCTTACTGCGATCGCCGACGCCGCCGGCACGGCGCTCAACCGCCGCACGCTGATCGTGCTCGACGAGGGCGCCGAGGCCGAGGTCTGGGAGCAGTTCCTCTCGGGCTCCGAGGACGGCGAGGCGGTGCTCAACACCGTCGTCGAGCTCGTGGTCGGCCAGAACGCGAAGCTGCGCTACGTCTGCGGCCAGGACATGAACGAGAAGTCATGGATCTTCGGCACCCAGCGCGCCGAGGTGGCCCGCGACGGCCAGCTCGACTGGGCGGCGGTCGCCTTCGGCTCGGCCAAGGGCAAGGTGCGCATGAACACGCTGCTCGCCGGCCAGGGCGCCCACGCCAAGGTCACCGGCGCCTACGCGCCGCACGCGCGCCAGCACCTGGACTTCGATACGACGCAGGAGCACGGGGCGGCCAACACGACGTCCGACCTCGCGTTCCGCGGCATCCTCTCGGACCGCTCGACGGCGGTCTGGCGCGGGATGATCAAGGTCGACCCCGGCGCCCAGCAGACCGACGCGTTCCAGGAGTGCCGCAACCTACTGCTCTCCAAGCGCGCCCACGCGGACGCCATCCCGGGGCTGGAGATCCTCGCCAACGACGTGCGCTGCACGCACGCGGCGGCGATCGCGCAGATCGATCCCGAGCAGCTGTTCTACCTGCGCTCGCGCGGGTTGGGCGAGGGCGTCGCCAAGCGCCTCGTGATCGAGGGCTTCATGTCCGAGCTGGTCCAGCGCTTCGAGGAGGGCCCGATCCGCGATGCGCTCGGCGCCGCCATCGAGCGCCGCATGACGCAGGTCCTGGGCTGACCGCGAGCTGACTTCGGCGCATGCGCGCGGGCGCGGCGGGTAAGTCCGCGTCATGCCGACCGAGCCTCCGCCCGTCACCCTGTCCCAGCTCGTCCACCGCGCGGTCGAGATCTGCGACCCCGACGGGGCCGACGAGGATCTCGCCGAGCTCCTTCGCCGCTTCGAGGACGCCGACGAGCCGGCGAGCGCGCTGGTCGACAGCATCGAGCAGCGCATGGCGGAGACCGTCGGGATGCTCGACCCGCAGGAGGAGGCGCCGGCGCTGCAGGTCGCCTCGGCCGTGGTCGTCTACCTCGCGCACCGCCGCGACGAGGTGAGCGACGACCCGGACGACATCCTGCGCCTCGCCGTGCGCGCGGAGTTCAACGGGCACCCTCCGGCCAACGTCGCCAACTGGCTCGACGAGGTCGGCGTGCAGTACTGACGGTCCTCCGACGTACGTCCAGCGCCGTTTCGTCCCGCTCGACCGGAGGGATACGGGCGGAACACGAACGGCAAGGAGACGCGACATGCTCGACGCAGGCCCTCCGATCTTCCTCATGGCGATCGGGCTCATCCTCTGGCTGGCGGTCACCGCCACCATCGCCGGCATCTCGATCCAGACGATCGGGCTGATCCTCTTCCTGATCGGGCTCGTGTGGCTGGTCATCGAGGTCGCCACGAATCGCCGCCGCACCGTGACGACGGCCCCGGCCTACCGCGAGCGGGTCGTGCAGGAGCCCGTCGTGCGGGAGCGCGAGGTGCGCTGAGGGCAGCGTCCCCGTGAGGCTGGCCGCGTCGGTGCTGCCGCATGCGGCAGCCTTCACGGGATGAACAAGCTCAACGTCGGCGACCTCGACTTCGAATACGACGCCTCCGATCCCGAGGGCTTCCGGGCCGGGATGAAGCGCTTCGGCAAGCAGCTCGGCGCGCGCGTGACGGGCACGAGCATCTACGAGCTCCCGCCCGGGCAGGCGATCTGCCCGTACCACTACGAGTACGCCGAGGAGGAGTGGCTGATCGTGTTGGAGGGCACGCCGACGCTTCGGCGGGTTGACGGGGAGGAGCGGCTGCGGCCGTGGGACGTCTGCGTGTTCGTGGCCGGCCCGGACGGCGCGCACGGCGTGCGCAACGAGACCGACGAGGTCGTGCGCGTGATGATGTTCTCCGACGTCAAGTGGCCGGCCGCCACGGTCTATCCGGACAGCGACAAGATCGGGGTCTACACCGGCAACGAGGCCGACAACGCGATCTTCCCGCGCAGCGCCGCGGTGGAGTACTTCCACGGGGAGCCCGGCACGGGGCGGTGAGGCGGGGCGGCGCGGGGGTCCGGCGCGGGCGGCGCGGGGGGCGAGCCCCGCACAAGCCCGAGCGTCGACTTCGTCCGCCTCAGCCTGACGAACTCGACGCTCGGCGAGTTCAGCGCTTGCGCACGAACGCGAGGCCGTCGGCGACCATCGCGAATGCGGCATCCACGCGCTCGTCCGCGGCGACCTTCGCGTTCAGCGCCGCGATCACCTCCGCCGAGCTGCCCGGCTCCGGGTCCACCACATCCCCGTCCATGAGGATGTTGTCGATCAGCAGCAGCGCCCCGGGCCGCATCCGCGGGAGGATCAGCTCGTAGTAGGCCGGATAGCCGGTCTTGTCCGCGTCCAGGAACACGAAGTCGAACGCGGGCTCCTCCGGCATCGCCTCCAGCGCCTCATCCGCCGGCCCGACGTTGATCGTCACCCGATCCGCCAGCCCCGCGGCCTCGACGTTCCGCTGAGCGATGTCCGCGTACTCTCGCTCGAGCTCCAGGCACGTCAGCCGCCCATCCGTCGGCAGCCCCCGGGCCACGCAGATCGCGCTGTACCCGGTGAACGTCCCGACCTCTAGAGCATCCCGAGCCCCGGCCAGCCGGACGAGCAACTCCATCAACGCGCCCTGCTCAGGCGAGATCTGCATCATCGCCCGCGGCATCCCAGCCGTCTCCCGCTCAACCCGAGCCAGCACCTCGTCCTGCCGCGAGTGAGCCGCGAGGTACTCCAGAGCCTCCGGGGAGAGCTTGGTCTTCGCGCCCCTCATGGCTCAGCAGACGACGATCACGTGGAAGGGAAGGTCGGCGGCCGCGCCGCCCGAGTTACGCGTGCGGACCAGCAC
>JACCYJ010000134.1 GCA_013696555.1 Nocardioidaceae bacterium
CAGTTCGGGCGGGATTGCTCCCAGACCGGTCGGTTAGGCTGGCGACACATCCCTGCCCTCGTAGCTCAGGGGATAGAGCATCGGCCTCCGGAGCCGGGTGCGCAGGTTCGAATCCTGCCGGGGGCACCTGTGATCATGACCTCCTAGCGCGTGTCGCCGCCCGAGTTGCCACCCCGCGGGGTAGCCTGATTTACGTACTAAGGTAACTTTCTGATTAATTTGCGTCACGAAGCGTGACCTTCATCGTCATGCTGTCGTTAGCGATTCCAGGACCGACGCGGTCCGTCGCGACTAACCAACGGGGAGTACTCCATGGGATTTTCTCGTAAGGGCGCGGGTCTAGTCGCTGTCACAGCGCTGGCCGCCTCCACGCTGACGCTGGTACCGCCGGCCAGCGGTGCCGCAACCACGACGCAGTCGTCCTCGGCCGCAGGTGCAAGCGCGGTCACCAACTACGGATTCTTCGGCCAGGCTTTCGGCAGCCGGGTCAGAGGCGGCGACCTGCAGGCCAACTCGGGCCGCACGGCACTGGCCTTCATCGGCTGCACCCGGCAAACCGGGCGAACCGACACCAACAGCCTTGTAACTGCCAACCTTGGCATTGCGACAGCCAACGGCATCGACAGCCGAACCCGGACCTACCGCCGGGGAGGTTCCGTCAACGTCAAGTCGACGAACGAGATCGCGGACGTGACTTTCACTAATGGCGCTGGTCCGCTTGACGACGTGGTCCTTACGGGCATCCGGTCAGTCGCCCGCGCCTGGCACGACGCGAACGGCTTCCACAGCTCGGGTAGGACGTCAGTCGCTGGCGTCACACTCGGCGGGGTTACGCAAACGCCTGTCAACGGTGTAATCGACATCCCTGGGGTGCTGACCATCACGCTCGCCGACAAGCAAGCCTCAAGGAGCCGGGACGGCGCCTCGATGACGGTGCGCGCTGCCGTGGTCGACCTCGCGCTGAGCAACACAAAGGTGACCCTCGGCGTCGCGAGCGCCCGGATCCAGGACGGCTTCGTCACCGGGGTTCTCGGCGGTGTCGGCATCGCCGCCAGAGGCTCGGTGCTCCGGGACGTCGTCCGGACCGGCGAGGTCGCCCGTCAGCCGCTGCCATGTCGCGGTACTAACGGCAACTGGCGCACCAACAAGACGCTTGGCGTGACCCTGCAGAACGTGCTGCACCTGGGTGCGGCCACCGGATCGGCGCGCGGTGACCAGATCGACCGCAGGCACGGCTACGCACAGACCCGTGGCAGGGTGGCGCGCGCGACGTTTGGCTCCGACAACGGCCTGGTCATCAAGGGCGTTGTGGGTGCCGCAAACGTGACAAAGGATGGCAGTCGCCTGGTCAAGACGGCCAAGGGCACTCACATCCTCTCGATCACGTTCAACGGCCGTGACCGCCGCAGCCCGACGTTCGGCAACCCGGTGCGGATCGGCAACCTGGCCGTGCTCTCGGCACCGCGGGTGAAGCGGAGCAAGTTCGGCATCTCTGTGATCGCACTCCGGGTTGAGCTCCTCCGGGGTACGAACACGATCGTCGATCTCGGTCTGGCGAGGGCCAGCATCAAGCCCCGCTGACCGAGGTCGCTGAACCGCAGCACTGAAAAACACGCTGAGCGCCCCGGCACCTCGTGCCGGGGCGCTCAGCTACATCCGCCCTCGAGCGTGGCGTCCCGGCCGGCATCCGCGGCCAGGGACTGAGCCTGCGCCAGGTTGGGGAAGACGACGCTGGCGGCGCCCACGAACCCGAAACCCCCAGTGATCACGCAGTTGTCGATCTTGGCCGGCGCGATCTCCAGGACGGCGCGTGCCAGCCGATAAAGCTCCACTGGACCGGTGTCGATGTCGGTGTGCTTCGCGAACGACCACAACACCCTTTCGATCCCACCGTCCGCGGTGACCTGAGCGACCTTGCGAAGCCCGTCGATCAGGAACTGGCCCTGGTTGCGCGACCGGTCGAAGTCACCACCAGGCAACGACTTTCGCTCCCGGACGAAGGCAAGGGCAACGCGCCCGGAGACCTGATTGCGCCCGCGCTGGAAGGACACCTCCGGTAGCGAGAACGAGTCAGGTGAATACACGTTCACGCCACCCAGGCCGGCGGTCATGCGCGAGAAGCCCTCGAAGCTGGTCGTGAACACGTAGTCGGGCGTGATGCCGACCATCCCCGCTACGGCCTCCGCTTGCAGCTGCGGTCCGCCGTACGTCATCGCGGCGTTGATCTTGTCCCGCCCGTAGCCGGGGATGTCGACGTAGGAGTCACGCGGGATCCCGATGATGGTGGCGTTCCCAGTGCGGGTGTTGATCCCGACCAGATGAATCGAATCGGCCCGGCTCAACAGCACCGGCTCACCCGGGCGCGCATCTGAGCCCAGGGCCAGGATCCATACCACGCCGGTGTCGGCGTCAAGGCCGCTCGCTGAGTCCACGCGGACGAGTGACGCATCGAAGCGCGGCGGAGCGGAGTCGGGTACGGTCACGCCGACCGTGGCGAGCACGAGTGCGAGCACCGACAAGCGTCGGAGCCGCCGCCACATCGTCGTGACCTTCATCGGCGATCCTGCTTCGATCGTGCGTACGCGCCCACAGCACCGACGCTGCGCCGGACGTCAAAGCCGAAGACTCGCCAACCGCTGTCCTTGGTCAAGAACAATTGCCCGGTCACCGCCACCTCGACCTGGCTCTGATCCTGACGGAGGCCCACCAGGACCAAGCTCACGTTGGCAGTGGCGCCGGCAGCTCGCCGATGCGGCGCGAACACCGACAGCCGCACCAGCCTGCGCGTCGGCACGACCTCGACCAGGTCCGATCCCAACGCTGCGTTGGTCGTGACCGCCTCCTGCCGCTGCGCCTGTCGAGCGGCTCCAGCGGTGAAGCCCGCGAACCCCCTCGCGAAGTCCTCGCGGGGGTAGTCACCGTCGACGAAGGCACCGGCGAACCAGGCGTCAACAACAGAGCCGATGCGCTTGACCACCGGCCTGCGCTTCGAGGGCGGCAGGTTGCCCGCGAGACGCCCAAGCTTGACCCGCAACGGGGCGGCGGCAACGGTGAGCGTAGGAGCGCCAGACACCGAAGTCTCATCTTCGGTGGCCGTGGCCACGCTCGAGCGAGGAACGACTGCTGAGTCATCACCCTCGCAGCCGACGGCCACCAGAGAGCCGATGCCAACTGCCAGCGCAGCCGCCGCCGCGATGATCGTGGTGCGTCGAAGTGTGCTGTGCATCCCAACTCAGCATGACGACCAAGGCGCCGATGGCCAAACCGCCTCGCCCTAGGAACAGGCCTCATGAAGAGGGCTAGCCTGTCTGTGTCGAAGTCTGTGAACTGGTGCAGCGAAGTGGGAGAGGCGATCGAAGCAGTGACCGAGTCTTCGGAAGACCAGTTGGGTGCCTTCGGCACCAATCAGTGGCTCGTCGACGAGATGTACGACCGCTACCAGCAGGACCCGGCGTCGGTCGACAAGGCCTGGGGCGACTTCTTCATCGGGTCGCAACCCGACCGGGACCGCGCAGCAGCTCCCGCCGTGCCGGCCAAGCCGCTGGCAACAGAGAAGCCGCAGCCGGACGAGACCCAGCGCCGTCCGGTCCGCAAGGACCAGCGACCCGAGCCGACACCACCCGCAGCCACCGCCGACGTGGAGCGTGTGGTGCTCAAGGGAGCCGCAGCCCGGACCGCCACCAACATGGACGCCAGCTTGTCGGTGCCGACGGCGACCAGCGTGCGTTCGGTGCCGGTGAAGCTGCTCATCGACAACCGGATAGTCATCAACAACCACCTCGTCCGCGCCCGCGGCGGAAAGGTCTCGTTCACCCACCTGATCGGCTGGGCGCTGATCAAGGCACTGCGCACGATGCCGGAGATGAACTACGGCTTTGACGTCGTCGACGGCAAGCCCACATTGCTGCGACCGGCACACGTCAACCTTGGCCTGGCTATCGACCTGCCGAAGAAGGACGGGACCCGGCAACTGCTCGTGCCCTCGATCAAGGCAGCCGAAACCCTGAGCTTCGCCGCGTTCTGGTCGGCGTACGAGGTGGTCGTCGGCAAGGCACGCGGCGGCACCCTCACCGTTGAGGACTTCCAGGGCACCACGATCACGCTGACCAACCCGGGCACGATTGGCACCAACCACTCTGTGCCACGGTTGATGAAGGGGCAGGGCGCGATCATCGGCGTAGGTTCCATGGACTTTCCACCGGAGTTCCAGGGCGCATCGGATCGCACGGTGGCCGACCTGGCGATCTCGAAGATGATGACGCTGACCTCGACGTATGACCACCGCGTCATCCAGGGGGCGCAGTCGGGTGACTTCTTGAAGCGGGTCCACTCCCTGCTGCTCGGTGAGGAGAATTTCTACGACGAGATCTTCGCCGCGCTGCGGATCCCCTACGAGCCCGTGCGTTGGGCAAAGGACATCCCGGTCAGCCACGACGACGAGGTGCACAAGCAGGCCCGGGTGCTGGAGCTCATCCACGCCTACCGGGTACGCGGCCACATCATGGCCGACACCGATCCGCTGGAGTACCGGCAGCGCAGCCATCCCGACCTCGATGTCGTGACCCACGGGCTCACGCTGTGGGATCTCGAACGCGAGTTCGCCACGGGGTCGTTCGGTGGTGGGCGACGGTTCATGAAGCTGCGCAACATCCTCGGCATCCTGCGTGACTCGTACTGCCGGACTGTCGGCATCGAGTACATGCACATCCAGGACCCGGATCAGCGCAAGTGGGTCCAGGAGCGCGTGGAGCGCTCACACGAGAAGCCGCCCCCCCAAGAGCAGCTGCGGATCCTGCACAAGCTCAACCAGGCCGAGGCGTTCGAGACGTTCCTGCAGACGAAGTTCGTTGGGCAGAAACGCTTCAGCCTCGAGGGCGGGGAGACCACCATCCCGCTGCTCGACGAGATCTGTGAGGCCGCCGCGGAGTCGGCGCTCGACGAGGTGTGCATCGGCATGGCGCACCGCGGCCGGCTCAACATCCTGGTCAACATCGTGGGCAAGAACATCCGGCAGATCTTCCGCGAGTTCGAGGGCAACATCGACCCTCGCACGGTGCAGGGCTCCGGCGACGTGAAGTACCACCTCGGCGCGCAGGGCGAGTTCAGTGCGAGCAGTGGGAACACGATCAAGGTGTCGGTGGCTGCGAACCCGTCCCACCTCGAAACCGTCGATCCGGTGCTCGAGGGCATCGCTCGGGCCAAGCAGGACCTGCTCAACCGGGGCGCTGACTACCCGGTGCTCCCGCTGCTCCTCCACGGAGATGCCGCGTTCGCCGGGCAGGGGGTCGTTGCAGAGATGCTCAACCTGTCGCAGCTGCGGGGCTACCGCACCGGCGGCAGCATCCACGTCGTGGTCAACAACCAGGTGGGCTTCACCACCTCCCCGGCGGCATCGCGGTCGTCGCTGTACTGCACCGACGTCGCGCGAATGGTCCAGGCGCCGATCTTCCACGTCAACGGTGACGACCCGGAGGCGTGCATCCGCGTCGCCAGGCTGGCGTTCGAGTACCGGCAGGCGTTCAACAAAGACGTGGTCATCGACCTGGTCTGCTACCGCCGCCGGGGTCACAACGAGGGCGACGATCCGAGCTACACCCAGCCGCTGATGTACGACCTCATCGAGGGCAAGCGATCGGTGCGCAAGCTGTACACGGAGGCACTGGTCGGCCGCGGGGACATCACGGTCGAGGAAGCGGAGTCGGCACTGCGCGACTACCAGCAGCAGCTCGAGCGCGTCTTCACCGAGGTGCGGGCGGCCGCCGACGAGGCGCCGATGTACGCCACCGTCCCGGACTACCCGGACAAGCCGGCGCCTCCGCAGGGTGGTGTCGAGACTGCGGTCAGCCCCGAGGTGCTCAAGACGATCGCCGATGCGCACACCGACACGCCCGACGGGTTCACCGTCCACCCCAAGGTGGCGCCGCAACTCCACCGCCGGGCCGCGGCGATCACCGAGGGACCCATCGACTGGGGCACCGCCGAGATCGTCGCGTTCGGGTCGCTGCTGATGCAGGGACGGCCCGTGCGGCTGGCCGGTCAAGACACCCGCCGCGGCACGTTCGCCTCCCGGTTCGCGACGATCATCGACCGGCACACCGCTGCCGAGTGGACGCCGCTGGCCAATCTCAGCGCTGACCAGGCCAGCTTCCACGTGTACGACTCGCTGCTCAGCGAGTACGCCGCGATGGGGTTCGAATACGGGTACTCCGTGGCCCGGCCGGAGGCACTCACCCTGTGGGAGGCGCAGTTCGGAGACTTCGTCAATGGCGCCCAGATCATCGTCGACGAATACATCACGGCTGGCGAGACGAAGTGGCAACAGAAGTCCGGAGTCGTTCTCCTGCTCCCGCACGGCTACGAAGGTCAGGGACCTGATCACTCATCGGCGCGGATCGAGCGGTTCATGACGCTCGCCGCCGACGACGCGTTCACGGTGGCGCAACCGTCGTCACCTGCCAGCTACTTCCACCTGCTTCGCCGGCACGCGCTGAACAGCCAACACCGACCGATGGTGGTGTTCACGCCGAAGTCGATGCTGCGCTCGAAGGCCGCCGTCTCGCAGCCGGCCGACTTCACGTCGGGCGCGTTCCGACCGCTGATCGGTGACGACGGCGTCGATGCCGGCCGGGTCGAGCGGGTACTGCTGTGCTCCGGCAAGATCGCCTGGGACCTGCTCGCGGAGCGCACGAACCGTGAAGGCGACGCGCCGCGGACCGCGATCCTGCGAGTCGAGCAGCTGTACCCACGCCCGGTCGAGCAGCTCAAGACCGAGCTCGTCAAGTACCCCAAGCTGGCCCAGGTGCGGTGGGTGCAAGACGAGCCGGCCAACATGGGCCCCTGGCCGCACATGGCGCTGCACCTGACGCGGGAGCTTGATGGCCTGCCGTTCTACCGGGTGTCCCGACCGGAGTCGTCGTCGCCGTCGGTCGGCCAGCACTCCCGCCACACCGAGGAGCAGAAGGCCCTGCTTTCTCAAGCCTTCGCGTAGGCGGCCAAAGCCGCCGCCGCTATCCCAGGTTCACCTGGTACGAGTGCGCTTCACCTGGCGTGCACGCCGGGTGAAGTGTGCCTATGCCAGGTGAAGCAGTGGCTTCCGGGTATGTCGTGGGCGGACCGGTCGCAGGTCCAGGTCTGTGGCGACGTCTCGAGCAGTGCCGCTATCCCAGGTTCACCTGGTACGAGTGCGCTTCACCTGGCGTGCACACCGGGTGAGCCGACTCTCCGCCAGGTGGAGCCACGGGCAAGTCCCCAGACTCGGCTGCGCATCAGTTCGAGCCCGCTCGTGTCCGCACCATCCGGATCTCGGGACGCTCGAAGAAGGGATCTATCTTGCGTTCACCGTCAGCCTCGAAGCCATGACGGGCGTAGAACGCCTGCGCCCGGGGGTTGCCCTCGAAGACCCACAGGTACGCGGGCGCCGACCCGATCGCCGCGCGTAGCAACCGGTCCGCGATGCCGATGCCCTGATGTGCAGCGCGGACGTAGATCGCGTACAGCTCGAGCTCGATGTCAATGCCGTCGTCACGCCCAGGTCCGGCCGCTGAGAACCCGACGATCTCGCCGCTTTCGGTGACGGCGAGCCATCGCGGTTGAGGAGCCGCGGTCATCTGGCGCCAGCGCTCGGTGCGGTCCACGAGGTCGCTCGTACGCTCGGCCAGCACCGCGGGATCGAGGATGTCGGCGTACGCCTCACGCCAGCACGCGATGTGGCAGGCGGCGCCCGCCGCTGCGTCGCTCGGCTCAGCTCGCCGAATGGTGATCGTCACGTCCGCCTCCTATTCGCGGGGTTGAACCGCACGGCTACCAAGACCCGCGGACGCTCCTCAAACCCGCGCGGATGATCGTGGTTGGTCAGCGGGTGAAGATGAGCTTGCCGAAGACATCTCCCGCAAGCAGAGCGGCGAAGCCGTCGCGGGCCTGCTCCATGGGCAGAGCACGGTCGATGAGTGGCCGGATGCCGGTGAGCTCCAAGAATGCGACGAGCCGCTCGAGCTCCGCACGGGTGCCCATCGTCGAGCCCTGGATCCGGAACTGCAGGAAGAAGATCCGGTTAAGCTCCGCCCGCTCCGGGTTGGGTCCCGACGTCGCCCCGCACACCACGATGGTTCCGCCCGGCCGCAGGGACATCAGTGAGTGTGACCACGTCGCCGCGCCCACCGTCTCCATCACGGCATCAACTCGCTGTGGCAGCCGGGCACTCGGCTCGACCGCTTCGTGCGCCCCCAGATCCAGCGCCCGCCGCCGCTTGGCCTCGTCACGGCTCGTCGCGAAGACGCGGAACCCGCCGGCCCGCGCCAGCGCGATCAGCGCGGTCGACACACCGCCGCCCGCACCCTGCACCAGCACACTGTCGCCGGGTGCGAGCCCCGACTGAGTGAACAGCATCCGGTACGCGGTGAGCCAGGCTGTCGGCAGACAGGCCGCCTCCGCGAACGACAGCCCCGCCGGCTTCGGCACCAGGTTGCGCCGCGGCACCACGACCGTGTCGGCGAAGGTGCCCTGATGGCGCTCGGACAACAGTGACCTCTTGGGGTCGAGCGTCTCGTCGCCGGACCACGTCGACGGGTCGGAGATCACCGCGTGCACGATGACTTCGTTGCCCTCCTCGTCGATGCCGGCGGCATCGCAGCCGAGGATCATCGGCAGCGCCTCCGCCGCCAGCCCGACCCCCCGCAACGACCACAGATCGTGGTGGTTCAGTGCGGCCGCGCGCACGTCGACCCGTGCCCAACCCGCCGGCACCGGCCCTTCCGGCCGGTCGCCGATGACGAGCCCACGCAGCGGGTCGGACTCGTCGAGCACGTCCGCGTAGACAGCAAACATGCCCCGACCCTACGACCTGCGAAGTGGCCACACGCGGCCGTAGACCCTGGCTAGGACGTCTTCGTCCGCAATCACTCCGACGCGCCGCGAGTCAACCCCTTCGGCCGGGTTGTCGCGCTCGACCCACCAACCCGTGAGCTCGCGACGTACGGCCCGTTTGACCGCGATCACGCCGTTGGGCAGCCGGATCACGACCAGCCCACCAGCGCGAGGCTGGCGCCCGTGTCGTACCAGCAGTCGGTCACCGTCGCGCAGAGTCGGCTGCATCGACCGACCACGGACGATCGCCAGCCCCCACACCCGGGTAGTGTCGCGCAACAAGACCGACCACGACGAAGGGACTATGCCGATGCTGGCGCGCCGTTTCGCACCTCTGCTCGAGGTGCATGCCCACTGTGACCTCCCCTGCGGGGTTTACGACCCGGCCCAAGCCCGGATCGAGGCCGAGTCGGTGAAGATGATCAGCGAGAAGATGAAGGACAACGACGACCCGGACTTCCACACCCGGGCAGTTCTCATCAAGGAGCAGCGATCCGAGCTGGTCAAGCATCATCTGTGGGTGCTGTGGACCGACTACTTCAAGCCCCCGCACTTCGAGAAGTACCCCGAGCTCCATCAATTGTTCAACGAGGCCACCAAGCTGGCGGGGGCCAGTGGCACGAAGGGCGACGCGAGCGTCGAGACAGCCGATAAGTTGCTGGGCAAGATCGAAGAGATCGCCAAGATCTTCGCCGCCACCAAGGCGTCCTGACCGACCTGCTGGTCCCGAGCTCCTCCGATAGGGCCCTGACCTGCGGTGTCGCACTACTCGCGATGTCGGCTCATCGGTACGACCCATGTGCTTGTATGTCACCGTGAGGCGCAGGGAGTCCCGGTGACCGACGTAGCGGATCCGCCGGTGGACGTGCGAGACGTCGCCGAGATCGACATGTCAGTGCCCGCAGAAGGCGCCTACCTGTCGGTGCTGCGGACGGCAGCCGCTGGCCTCGCCGCTCGGCTCAACTTCACCCTCGACGACATTGAGGATCTACGGATCGCAGTCGACGAAGCCTGCTCTATCCTGCTTGCCCAGGCGATTGCCGGGTCGCGGCTGACCTGCGCCTTCCACATGACCGAAGACTCCGTCACCGTCCGGGCCAGCGTACGAGCCACCAGCCCGCGGATCCCCTCGCGAGACGGATTCTCGTGGACCGTGCTCACGGCGCTCACATCGCGGGTGGAGTTCGACATACGATCTCCCGACCTGTTGTTGATAGAGCTCAGTCATCAGCGCCCAGTAGTAGGGCTGGCATGAAAACCTCGGCCGAGGCACTGGTCGACGCGACACCGTCGATACCGCCGGAGCGAGACCTGAAGCCGCGGAGGGCGACCAAGGACTACGCCGAGGCCCGGGCGAGGACGAAGACTGCCTTTGCGAAGCTGGCACAGCTGGAGCCGGAGGACCCGGACTGGGCGGAGATCCGCGAGCAGCTGGTTCGGCTGCACCTGCCGCTCGTCGAGCACCTTGCCCGGCGTTTCAGCAATCGGGGGGAGCCGTTCGACGACCTTGCGCAGGTCGGGACCATCGGACTGCTGAAGGCGGTCGACCGCTTCGAACCCGAACGTGGGGTGGAATTCTCCACGTATGCCACCCCGACGATCGTTGGTGAGATCAAGCGTCACTTCCGTGACAGGGGCTGGTCGATCCGGGTGCCACGCCGACTTCAGGAGATGCGGCTGGAGCTATCAACTGTGACAGCAGACCTCACCCACGAGCTCAGCCGTTCCCCGACGGTTTCCGAGCTTGCCGGCAGGTTGCAAGTCGACCAGGACAGTGTGCTCGAAGGGCTGGAATCTGCGAATGCCTACTCGACACTGTCGTTGGACGCGCCGGACACCCGCGACGAACTCGGTGGCACGATGGCGGAGGCACTGCGGTTCGACGATGACGCGTTCGGCCACATCGAGGACCGGGAGTCGCTCAAGCCCTTGCTTGCCAAGTTGACGCCGCGAGATCGCAAGATCCTGCTGCTGCGCTTCTTCCACGGCATGACGCAGTCGCAGATCGCCGCCGAGATCGGGATGTCGCAGATGCACGTCTCACGGTTGTTGTCTCGCACGCTGGCCACGCTCCGCCAGGAACTGCTCAGCGACTGACTGCCGAGTCAGTGTCGCAAGCTGCCCGGCTTGTCGATGTGAGCCAATCGACAGCGGAAGCGCTCTTGTGCGCTGGCGTCTTTCTTGCAACGATCAAGAGTCGTGCCCTGGGCTGCCTCGTCATGGGCGCTCGGGAGTACGCCACACCCCACAGCGGAGAGTTGCCC
>JACCYJ010000195.1 GCA_013696555.1 Nocardioidaceae bacterium
AAGGTCGTCTTCGACTTCACCGTCAACGACGGCCTCGTGCGCGCCATCACCTTCCGCGCCGCGCCCGACGTGCTCGCGCAAGTCGTGCGCCGCGACGGCGATCGCCCGCGCGACTGACCCGGTCACAGCCTGCCCGCTTCGATCGTCAACACAGCAGGACACCACAGCAGAAGGAGCCGACCATGAAGACCATGACCTGCCGAGCCCTCGGAGGGCCCTGTGACCTCGAACACCACGGCGAGAGCGCCGACGACGTCATCAACGCCCAGGACCGCCACCTCAAACAGGCGGAGAAGGCTGGCGACGCGACCCACCAGGAGGCCCGCGACGCCATGAAGAGCCGCTGGCGGCACCCCAAGAAGTCGATGGGCTGGTACCGCGACACCAAGCGGACCTTCGCCGCCCTCCCCGACGACTGACACCGCCCTCGGTCCTCGGTCACGTCCACCGGCACAGAATCGGAACACAGGCGCGGCACAGGGCTGCGACGGCGATTCGCCCTCATCGGCCATGAGCGTGAAAAACGCGGCCGGTGCGGCCCCCCGAGTCTTCCCGCCGCGACCCGGGGCCGCCCCAGTCCTAGGCGGCCGCCTCGTCGATTGCACCCAGTAGGGCGTTGTACGTGGCGTGGGCGGGAGCGCGGCCGGTCACCATCGGCGGAGTTGAGTTCTGGTGGGTGCGTACATCGCGTCGTTCAGTCCGCGGAGCGCAGTCACAGTGGAGTCCCACTTCGGATCGCTGGCTAGGGCGCCGTCGCGGGCAAGCTGCGTGAGTGCGTGAAGCACTCGTCGGCAGGCTGCCGACGACGCCGCGATGCGCCGCATGCACTCGGTCAGGTCGTGCTCGACGGTGTTGACACGGTCAACCACCTGGACTGCGACGGCACCATTGGCGGCGGCTCTTCGCTCTTCATAGGCGGACCGGCGGCAGACTTGGGAGCACCAGGTCGCCGGCCTGCCGGTCGCCCTGGCCGGCACCGGTCGGCCGCATCGGGGGCACGTCCCTCGCACCATGGTGAGCCGCTTCCCGGCGTCTTGCGTGACGCCTTCATCGGAAGCCTCGGGGTTGGTCTGTGTGGGCATTCGCTGAGCCTAGACTTCCGTACGGACGAAACCCGGGAGGTCGGGTGCAAGAGGTGTGTCCGTCTCTCACTCCCAAATCTAGATGCGATCCGCGAGATTCGACCAGCCTCAGCGGGACCGTTCTGCTCCGACGCTCGGGACGGGCGCGACCAACCCCCAGATCGCTCGAAGGTGGTCAGATCAGGACCCGAGGTCGCAAGTCCATCAGGTCGCCGTCTCGCACTGGCGTGTGTCGAGAGTGGCGAGGCTGGACCTCCTGCGGCGTACGCTGACGCCCGCGCGGATGAAGGTGGTGACGATGGCCCCGACCGCGTCGACCTCGACCTGCTAGCGATGGCGCTCGAGGACAACTCCGGGGAGTCGTCGTGGTGGGTGGACCCACGCAATGGAGAGGTCGGATTTTGAGGAGTTCGCCGTCAGCCGAGCCGTAACTTGCGGTCGCCGAAGTCGGCGATGATCTCGACCTCGCCACCGAGGGCCTCGACGTACGCCTTGATCGTGGCCAGGCCCGCCCGGTCGATCTGCCCAGACTCGAGAGCCGAGACCGAGGGCTGCTTGACGTGCATCCGTTCTGCCAACTCGACCTGCGTGAGTCCTTGCTCCTCGCGTACCTCCCTCAACCGGTACGCCCGACCCTCCGCGTCCATGCGGCTGCGGTGCTCAGTGACCCGATCCTCACGAGGAGGCCGCTTGGCTCTGACGTCAGTCCAAGTCCTTGTCATCGTTGCTCACCCTCTCGTCTCAGTTGTCGGGATCGCCGTTGAGCCACTCGTCGTAGCGCGCATCGGCGACGTCGATGTTGCGCTCGTACCAGCCGCTCCAGTCGCCGGCCTTGTCGCCCGCGACGAGGAGGACGGCTCTCTGATCGGGATCGAAAACGAACAAGATGCGCACCTTGCTCGCGCCGGCCGATCCTGGTCGCAGCTCCTTCATATTGTGATGGCGCGACCGGCTGATCCGATCGACGAGGGGGCCTGCCTAGCGCAGGACCGTCTTCACTCAGCTTGTCGATGGCGGCGGCAACCTGGTCGTAGCTGTCGTCATCGAGACTCAGCAGCCAGGTCTCGACCTCATCGAGCACTCTGACATCCCAAGCCACGCTCTAGTATAGGCTAAGGGCAATATTGAAGACAAGCTATAGGACCGTGTCTGAGGCCAACGGACTTCTAACCAGACCTCTAACGAACGATGCGAACGAGAGCGGACGCGGCGGCACAGGCCGGACAAGTCAGCGGCTTCTCGAAGGGGCTCTGCTGGACTGCCGACGACGGCGCCGACCGCTGATCTCACATGCGGCTGGTTGCTTACGTGGAAGAAACCACCCTCGGTGATCATCCGAACCTCGATGACTTCGAGGGTGCTGGGTACGAGCGTGTGCTTAGCACCGTCAGACTCCAGGATGGACGGACCGCGCCTGCGTACATCTACGTTCGCCGCAGGCTTTACCGGCGCGTCTGGAAGCGCACCCTTTGGCATGACGGGTGCCCAGGAGTCCGAGATGGGACTTGAGCAACGCACGCGAGGTTCGCGGAAGGTGCACTGCGGCACTCAGCGCTAAGGCGCTTGGCTGCTGTCCGGGCACCATGGCGCACAGGGAACGCCGCAAAGTGTGATCCCGAGCCCGTGTATGTGGCTACAGTTGTGGGCATGCTAGGAACCGAGCAGATGGCGTTGGCAGAGGTCAGGGACCGCCTGTCTGAGGTAGTCGACCGCCTCCAACGAGAGCACGGCCGCGTCGTTATCACCAAGCACGGTCGACCGGCCGCCGTGGTCCTCAGCGTGGACGACCTGGAGTCGCTGGAGGAGACGCTTGACGTCGTGGACGACCTCGGGCTCATGGCCGACATCCGCGAGGCGTTGAGCGAGCGCTCGACGACTGCGCCTATCGGTCTGACGAAGGCTGAAGCTCTGGGTCTAGTTGCCGACAAGTGACCCGTACCAGGTCGCTTGGTCGGGACCGGCTCGGCGATCGTTGGGGCGGGTGCCCGAGAAAGTCGCCAGCGCGGTCGTCGAGCTGGTGTACGGCTCAATGGCGGAGAACCCCAGGCGGGTGGGCAAGGCGCTCACCCTTGGCCTGACCGGTCTCTTCTCCGCCAGGCGTGGGGACTACCGCGTGATCTACCGCATCGACGATGACCAGCACGTCGTCGAGGTGGTGGCCGTCGAGCACCGAGCGGATGCGTACCGGCGACGGGACCGGTGACGGCGTCGCCGACGCCCAAGCTTCTAACAGAAGTTCTAACGAACGGGGCGGACGGAGCGTAACGCGGTGGCATACCGCGGACGGGTATCCCCAAGAAGGATGCCTCTGACCTGCACAGATACGACCTGCACCGTACGAGACGAGCCGTCGCGACACGGCTGGTTCACGTCTCATAATCCCTGGCTCGCGGGTTCGAGCCCCGCCCGCCCCACCGCGTTTGTGCAGGTCAGCGAACTGCGACGGCTCGGTCACTCCACCGTGGCGTTCACGCTGGACGGGTACAGCCACACCATCCCGTCCCTGCACCAGGACGCCGCCGAGAAGATCGCCGCCCTGCTTGTGTAGGTGGCGGAACCGACGCTCAGGCCGTTGGTGCGTGTGCGTAACCAGGCCGCCGCGACAGCGATGGTCGCACGGCCGGGTCAGACGCGAGTCCGCCCCAACACCGCGCCATACCGGCCCGAAGCGGCCACTGCACACCGCCGCGTGTCGAGAGCAGGTCTCGACAAGCTCGGCCAACGGGAGTGTGCTCGACCAACTGGGCGGGGTCTCGACGGGCTCGACGAACGTGCGTGGCTCGACCGGCGGGGGGTCTCAACAAGCTCGGTCGATGATTCGGCGCGGGTGGCGAGCTGAGGAAGGTGGAAGGACTCAGGGCGACTGAGTACATCGGCTCATGCCAGACGACCCCCGAAGGCGCACGCTGGCGACATGACACACCACACTGTCCAGCCCACGTCCGTCGGACGGCCGGTCTCGCCGGGACAGCTCGCTTGGCTGGAGACGGAGGTCGCCGACTGGCGCGCTGCGGGGGTCGTCGACGACGCCCAGGCGGCCGCGATCCGTGTTCGCTACGTCGCGGTGCGCAAGTTCTCCCTCAGCAAGCTCCTGCTTTCCCTGGGCGGCGGGTTCGTGGGCATCGGACTGATCTGGCTGGTGTCCACCAACCTCGACGACATGACGTCGCTGCTGCGGTTCGTCGTCGTTGCCCTGGTGTGGCTCGGCTTCGTCATAGCCGCGGAGGTCCTCGCCACGCGGCGGGCCCATCGGGCAGGCGACGGCACGACCTCCGCGAGCCCGGTCGTCGGAGCGTTCCGGCTGGTGACCGCGCTGGCCTTCGGGGCCGTGGTGTTCCAGGCGGCCCAGAGCATCCAGGTCCCGGCCTACGAGCCGAGCCTGCTCGGCATCTGGGGTGCCGGGGCACTCTTCTACGCCTACGCCACCGGGGGAGTGGCGCCGCTGCTGGTCAGCATCACCGCCGGCACCGGGTGGTACGTCTGGGAGCTGCTCGAGGACTCCCAGGACGGCATGGGTCTCGTGCTGCCGGTGCTCCTGGCCGCCGTCATCGCGGGCGCCGTGGCGGCGGTCCACGCCGGCAGCCGGCTGCGGAACTTTGCGCCGTCGTGGCGGGAGGCGTCGGCGGTGCTGGTCCTGCTAGCCCTGTTTGTGGCCGCCTTTCCCTACGTCGACGTCGACGGGTTCGCCTGGTCGCCCCAGATCGTCCTGGGTGTCGCTGTCGCAGTGGCCGCGGTCGTGGCGGCCGCCGTACTCTCGCGGGGCCGCAACCGGCTCGAGGTGCTTGCGCCGCTGGCCGCACTGATCGCCGGGGTGCTGCTCGTGGTCTGGGAGTCACCCGAGCCTGTGTCGGGATCGGTCTCGGCAGAGGGATATGCCCACGCCCTGGTCAGCGTCGCGGTCTACGTCGTCGCTGCCGGCTGGTACGCCGCACTGGGCGTGATGCGCGACTCGGGCCGGTTGACCTTCACGGCCATTGCCGCCCTGGCCCTGTTCACCACCGTGCAGAGCTTCGCGGTCTTCGCGCCGATCGTCACCGGTGCCGCGCTGTTCCTGGTGCTCGGCGTGATCTTCCTCGGCAGCGGCTACCTATTCGACCGGGGCCGTCGCCATCTGGTCGCCAACCTGGAAGGAGCCTCGGCATGAACCTCCTCGGAACCCGCCCCCGCCGCGTCGCCGCAGCAACGCTTGTCCAGCTCGCGCTTGTCCCGATCGCAGTCGCCGCGCCGCTGACCGCCAGCATCACGGGGGAGGAGTACCTCCTCGAGGTCGCGCCGCTGGACCCGATCGACCCGTTTCGTGGGGCGTACGTTGCCCTGGACTACCCGGGGCTGCCGGACGAGTCGAAGGTGCCGGGCGGCAAGGACAGCGTCACCGTCTACGTGCCGCTTGTTCGCTCGGGCGAGGTCTGGACCGGGAAGCGCGCAGTGCAGGTGCAGCCCGAGTCCGGACCGTTCCTGCGGTGCAAGGACGACAGCTGGCGGCTCCGCTGCGGCATCGACAGCTGGTTCCTGCCGCAGGACGAGGCGCTCGCGATGGAGCAGGAGGTCCGCGACGGGCGCGCCGTGGCCGTGGTCAAGATCGACTCCCGCGGGAACGCCGCCCTCGTGGA
>JACCYJ010000206.1 GCA_013696555.1 Nocardioidaceae bacterium
CCTCCCTCGGCGGGGTGGTGGCCGGTGCGACGGTCGCCGTACCGATGGCGATGGCGTATGACTACACGGTCCGGACGACCGAGATCCTCGACAACGGTGCGTACCGGCCCAACTTCGCCGACCTGCTGAGCGTCGCCTCCGACGCATTCCCTGTACGCCGAAGTTCCCGGCGACAGTCCCGTGTCGCCGATGTTCTTCGTCGCGTGGTTCATCGCGGTGCTGATCTGGGGTGTTGCCTGGTCACCGGCCGTTTGGCGAATCCCCGGAGTGCTCAGCGCGGCCACCGGCGCGGTGCTCTCCGCCCTGATGACCCAGATGCCGTTCTTGCTCGGACCGTTGCGCCAGGGGCTGCGCAACCTCGAGGGCTTCCAGCTGTGCGTCGTCGTCCTCGTGGTCGTCGCGTACGCCCACAGCCCGGCACCGTGGACCCGTACCCGGATCGCTGGCGCCCTGGCTACCGCCGTGGCCACCGGCTTCTTGGCGTGGGGGCAGAACCCAACTTCGTCGCGGGTGCTGGTCGGTGCGGTCCTCGTGCTCGGGTGCGTCGTGGTGCTTCTCGTCCTGCTCCGTCTCAGCGGGGCGCAGGCAGCTGTCCTGTCAGCGGTGTTCGCACTGGTGGCGACGGTTCTGTTGACGGGGTGGGCCGTGCGGGGTTACCCAGATCCGAACGGCGATGACCACGGCTTGACGAATCCCGCCCCCGAGGCCGGTCCGGGGGTGGTGAGTGGCGTGCCGACGTTCACCATCTTCGACAAGTACGTGGACATTTCCCACCGGCAAGAGCTCTATCAAGACGGAGTCGGCTACGGATACACCCGGCTGAGCGAGTCCTATCGACCGCTCAACGGCGTGTCCTCCCTGGGCCAGTCATCCTTGAACGACCAGCTGTGCCTGGGTTGGTACGGCAACGGCTGTGTCGAACTCGGGAAACGCCTCAACGAGGTCGAGCCCACCACCGGGCGGAGCTGGATCGACCTGTTGGGCGTCGAGCAGGTCCAGGTTGCGTCTGGAGCACACCAGCGGGTCTGGCGGCGCGCGGCCGGCGACGGTTGGCGTGAGTCGGGCCGAGTTGGCGACGTCACGATCTACGCGCGCACCGATCAGCTGCATGCCATCGGCCGGATCACCGACATCGAGGGGCCAGCGGTGGTTTCGGCAGTCGAGGTGCAGAACGCACAGCAGCGTTACCGGGTGGCTGCCGGTGACGCGGAGACCCGCCTGACCTTTCGCGACATCTACTTCCCGGGCTACACCGCCACGCTCGAGGACGCTTCATTGGAGGTCGTTGCCGTCTCCGGGGTGTTCGTCTCCGTCGTCGTCCCGGCGGGGGCCTCCGGTGAGCTGGTGGTCTCGTACTCCCCGGCGGGTGGCGGTCTGATGCTCGGGATGTGGATATCGGGCGCTCTGCTGGCGTTCGCCGCCTTGGTCATCCCCCAGCCCGCTGAGACTGACGTGTTGGCGACGACACGCCGCTGATCAGCTGTTTGCGTCAGGCTCATCGCAGTGGCGGCGAACGGGAGGGCCATGGAACGCGCGGCACTGGACCGAGAGCGGCTGCGACGGGAGCTGGTGCCCGCCCGCTGGACCCGCATCGAGGTGGTCGAGCGAACGCATAGCACCAATGCCGATGTCGCCGACGCGGCTCGCCGGGGCGAGCCGGAGGGGCTGGTCGTGGCCGCAGAGCACCAGGTCGCCGGCCGAGGTCGACTCGGGCGCCACTGGCACGCCCCGCCGCGCTCGGGCCTAGCCGTCTCCGCACTGCTCCGGCCGGTCGACGTCGCGGCAGCGGACTGGACCTGGCTTCCGCTGCTCGCCGGTGTGGCCGTCCACGACGCGCTTCTGCGGGTCGCGGACGTCCCTGCGCGGGTGAAGTGGCCCAACGACGTGCTCGTTGCCGAGCGGAAGGTCGCAGGCATCCTGGTCGAGTTGGTGGAGACGCCTGGTGGACCCGCCGCGGTCGTCGGTATCGGTGTCAACGTCTCGCTCGGCGCCGACGAGCTCCCGGTGCCGGAGGCGACCTCGCTGTTCCTCACCGGGGGGCGGCCGGTGGACCGTACGACGCTGCTGCTGGAGGTGCTGAAGTGCCTGTCCGAAAGGTACGTGGCGTGGCGCGGCGTGGCTGGCGCGGCCGCGCTACGAGCGGCCTACCAGCGTGCGTGCGGGACCATCGGGCAACGGGTGGAGGTGTCGCTGGCCGACGGCTCGATGCTCCTTGGTACGGCGACCGGCATCGACACCGCAGGGCGGCTGAGGGTCGACACAGCCGGCGGCACCCGGGTAGTAGGCACCGGTGATGTCATCCACCTGCGTCGTGGGTCGTGACACCATTCCGACATGGCGGTGTCGCGAAAGTTCATGACCGAGGGCGAGCAGGTCGTGCTCAGCGTCCGTACCCACGTCAAAGCGCTGATCCTGCCGGCAGCTGTGCTGATCGTCACCTGTGCGGCGGCCGGGTTCCTGTACGCGGTGGCGCCGGATGGCGACACCGGCCGCTACCTTCGGATCGCGATCCTCGTCGTTGCCGCCTTGGTGATTCTGCTGCTGGTCGTGTTGCCGTTCATCCGATGGCTGACTTCCACGTACACGGTGACCAACCGTCGGCTGATCGCACAGACCGGCATCTTGACCCGTTCCGGGCGGGTGATCCCGTTGCAGCGGATCAACGACGTGTCGTTCGAGAAGAACCTGACCGACAGAGTGCTCGGCTGCGGGACGTTGATCGTCCACGATGCCAGCGAGCAAGGCGGCCTGACGCTGCCCGACGTGCCGCGCGTCGA
The DNA here is from genome assembly GCA_013696555.1 of Nocardioidaceae bacterium. GTDB lineage: Bacteria > Actinomycetota > Actinomycetes > Propionibacteriales > Nocardioidaceae > JACCYJ01. Next base: position 2,778 of record JACCYJ010000206.1, read on the forward strand.
GGAGGTCCACCGTACGATCTCCGACCTGGTGTTCAACCAGCAGGACGGCTCCGACGACGACGGCACCGTCTTGGGCAGCGGGAGACCCCCCGGACGCTGACCGCCGCCATCGCTCCTTGATTGGCGCCTTGCGGTTGCGCGCCCTCGGCGTGTCGGCGACCGCTTGGCGCCGATCGATGAGGCGAGCGAACGGTGGTCGCGGTGACCGCTAGTCAGGGTGCCGGAAGACGTAGCTGCGATAGGCCCAGAACCGGAATGTGGTGCCGAGGACGAGTCCCACGCCATTGGCCGACACGTTGTCCGCCAGCGGGCTCGTCAGGCCCAACGCGTAGTGCGACACCGCGAGGCAGGCAATCGCAATCGCCATGCCGACAGCATTGAACGCGAAGAAGAGCGCGTACTCGCGGTGCATCCGCCCCCAGGCCCGGTCACGCCAGGTCCAGTGGCGGTTGCCGAAGTAGGTCACGATCGTCGCAAGGATCATCGAGATCGCCTTCGCGGTCAGCGGTTTGTCCTCGAGCAGCCCGGGTTCACCGGCGTACCGGAGCAGGTTGAACGTGGTGACGTCGACGGTGTAGCCGAGCGAGCCGACCGCCGCGAAGCGCGTCAGCTCGTGCGCCAGGCGCTTGCGACGCGACGTGGTGGAGGTGGCGATGCGTGCAGATTACCCGGCTGTCCAGATCGGCGGCTGTCAAGCGAGGACCGCCGATACGCTGACGCGGTGACGTCGGTGACTGCGGTGAATGCGTCGCCGGTCAGCGGCATCGACGGACCCGCTGTCGCGATGATCGGTGGCGGCCAGCTGGCCCGGATGACCGCGCAGGCGGCCATCGGGCTCGGCGTGCCGCTGCGCGTGCTGGTCGAGGAGACGTACGGGTCGGCAGCGCAGGTGGTCCGTGACCCGCTGGTCGGAGACCACCGCAGGCTCGACGACCTGCGCCGCGCGGTCGAGGGCTGCGCGGTCGTCACCTTCGACCATGAGCATGTGCCGACCGAGCACCTACGCGCGCTGGAGGCCGAAGGGCATGTCTGCCGGCCCGGGTCGCGGGCACTGGTGTACGCCCAGGACAAGGCGGCCATGCGGGTGCGCCTCGGCCAGCTGTGGCCCCCCTCGCCCCGGCATGCGGTGGTGTCCGACGCCCGCGAGGTCGATGACTTCGTCGCCGCGGGACGCGGCCGAGCGGTGGTGCTGAAGACGATCCGGGGCGGCTATGACGGCAAGGGAGTCTGGACGGTGGCGTCCGGCGCAGACGCGGAGCCGGTTCTCGCCGATGCCCAGCGAGCCGGCCAGTCGCTGCTGGTGGAGGAGCGGGTCGACATCGCCCGCGAGCTGTCTGCGCTGGTGGTTCGATCCCCGTCCGGACAGGTGGCGGCATACCCGGTGGTGCAGTCGGTGCAACGCAACGGAATTTGCATCGAGGTCATCGCGCCGGCCCCGGGGCTCGATGCCGGGCTGGCCGTCGAGGCGCAGCAGCTGGCGATGCGGATCGCTGGCGAGCTCGATGTCGTCGGCGTCCTGGCCGTCGAGCTGTTCGAGACTCCGAACGGACGGCTCCTCGTCAACGAGCTGGCGATGCGGCCGCACAACACCGGTCACTGGAGCATCGACGGCGCTGTCACCAGCCAGTTCGAGAACCACTTGCGGGCGGTGCTCGACCTGCCGCTCGGCGACCCGCGGGCCCGGGAGCGCTGGACGGTCACGGTCAACGTGCTCGGCGGCTCGGTCGGCAGCCTGTACAACGGCTACCCGCACGTGTTGGCCCGTGATCCGGCGCTGCGCATGCACATGTACGGCAAGGGGGTACGACCCGGGCGCAAGGTCGGACACGTAACCGCGTACGGCGACGACCTCGATGACGTGCTGAGGCGGACCCGCCACGCCGCGGGGTGGTTCGCTGGTGAGGTGGAGGAGTAAGCGTGAGCGAGACATCGACCGCCACCGCGCAGGTCGGCATCGTCATGGGATCGGATTCCGACTGGCCCACGATGCAAGCAGCGGCGACCGCGCTCGATGAGTTCGGGTTGGCGTACGAGGTCGACGTTGTCTCTGCTCACCGCATGCCGGAGGACATGCTGGCGTACGGCCGCGGGGCGCACGGGCGGGGGGTGCGCGTGATCATCGCCGGAGCCGGGGGCGCCGCCCACCTGCCGGGGATGTTGGCGGCGGTGACCCCGCTGCCGGTGATAGGGGTGCCGGTGGCACTGCGGCATCTCGACGGCCTGGACTCGCTGTTGTCAATCGTGCAGATGCCCGCGGGTGTGCCGGTGGCCGCGGTCGCGATTGATGGTGCCCGGAACGCCGGGCTGCTCGCAGTGCGCATCCTGGCGACAACGGACTCGCGGCTGCGCGAGGCAATGCTCGCCTTCCAGTCGGGGCTGGCGGACGCCGCTCGGGCCAAGGGCGATGCCATTCGTCGCCCGTAGCATCGTCGCCATGAGCGAGCCGGCAATGTTCGCGCTTTCCGAGGAGCACCTCGCGATCCGGGCGGCGGTCCGTGCGGTCTGCGACGCCAAGGTAGCGCCGTACGCCGCTGAGGTCGACGAGGCCGGCGAGTACCCCCAGCAGGCGTATGACGCCCTCCGCGCCGCCGACTTCCATGCGCCCCACATCCCTGAGGAGTACGGCGGCGCCGGAGCCGATGCGATCGCCATGTGTGTCGTCATCGAGGAGGTTGCGCGGGCCTGCGCCTCGTCATCCCTGATCCCCGGCGTCAACAAGCTCGGCACGCTGCCGCTGCTGCTCGGTGGCTCCGAGGCGCTGAAGCAGTCATATCTACCGGCCGTGGCTCGCGGCGACGCGATGTTTTCGTACTGCATGTCCGAGCCGGACGCCGGCAGCGATGCGGCCGCCATGCAGACCACGGCAGTCCGAGACGGTGACTCGTACGTGCTCAACGGCGTTAAGCGCTGGATCACCAATGCGGGGGTTTCGAAGTACTACACGGTGTTCGCGGTGACGAACTCGGGGGCGGGCCGCCAGGGCATCTCGGCATTCGTCGTCGAGAAGGACGACGCCGGGGTTTCCTTCGGTGCCCCGGAACGGAAGCTGGGTATCAGAGGCTCACCGACGCGCGAGGTCTACCTCGACAACGTACGCATCCCGGCGGAGCGCCGTGTCGGTGCAGAGGGGGAGGGGTACCCCCTCGCGCTGGAGACCCTCGACCACACGCGGGTCACGATCGCCGCGCAGGCGGTCGGGATCGCACAGGGTGCACTCGACTACACACTCGGGTACGTCCAGGAGCGACGGCAGTTTGGCCAACCGATCGCGGAGTTCCAGGGGCCACAGTTCATGCTCGCCGACATGGGCATGCGGACCGAGGCGGCTCGACAGCTCACGTACGCCGCCGCCGGACGCTCCGAACGGCGAGATCGTGACCTGACCTTCTTCGGTGCGGCTGCAAAGGCGTTCGCGTCGGATGTCGCGATGGACGTAACGACCGATGCGGTGCAGTTGTTGGGCGGGTACGGGTACACCCGGGATTACCCGGTCGAACGGATGATGCGCGACGCGAAGATCACGCAGATCTATGAGGGCACCAACCAGGTGCAGCGGATAGTAATGGCCCGGGAGCTGCTCGCTGGGGTGCAGTCGCAGCTGTGAGCCAAGATCGCAATCGGCTCCGGCAGTTGCCAGTCGAACGCGCAGAGGGACCGGCGTGTCAGGCATCGTGCAGCTTCCAATGGCTGCGGGTCACTTCCAATGGGTTCGAACCCATTGGAAGTGTCCCTTTCCCACGTGAACGTGGGAAAGGGACGCCCGCCGCGCCAGACCGGGCGGGCGGATCCGGCGGTCAGCGGGGGAGGCCGGAGGGGGTGCAGAGGTCATTGGTGACGTCGTCGGTGCGGTCTTGCGCGATGAGTTCGAACAGTGCCGGCGCCCGCTCGTCGTCCCAGTTCACCGCCAGGTCGGCGATCGGCACCGTACACGTGCGCCCTCCGCCGCCGGTGACCGAGCCCAGCGCCCAGGCAAACCGCACGAGCGACAGGGGACCGACGTTCTCGCCGACCCGTAACGACGACGAGCCGGCGTCGGCGAGATTGAAGTAGCGCACCGGGTTGAGCACACTCCACGGCGACGCTGCCTTGTCGGCGATCGCGCCGACCACCTCCCGCTGGTTTTGCACCCGCTGGATGTCGGAGCTGGCGAAGGTCTGCCGCGAGCGGGCGTAGCCAAGTGCGGTGATACCCCCGACCGCCTGACAACCCTTCTCGATGTCGAGTCCCGCCTTCGGATCGGTGATCGCCTGCTCGGGGCAGATGTCCACCCCACCGACGGCGTCGACGACGTTGACGAACCCACCGAACCCGATCTCGATGTAGTCGTCGACCCGGATGCCGGTGTTCTGCTCGATCGTTCGCACCAGCAGCTGCGGGCCCCCGAACGCGTATGCCGCGTTGATCTTGGTGTTCCCCCGACCAGGGATGTCGACGAGCGAGTCACGCGGGATCGACATCAGCAACGGGGCGCCGTCCCCGGTGTGCAGGACCATGATCGTGTCCGTCCGGCCACCCTCGGCGGCCCCTGTGGACAGCTCTTGCCGCTCGTCCTGATCGAGTCCTGCCCGGCTGTCTGAGCCGACGACCAGATACGTCGTACCGGGCTGGTCGGACGGCCGGTCACCGGCAGGCTCGGCGTCGACCTTGTCGATCTTGGACCACGCCCAGATCGGGACCGCGATGAGGAACGCCAGCCAGAGCACGAGCAGCCCGATCAGGATGCGTAACCACCAGCGCCGACGTTTGGGCGGCCGGGACGTGGGTGCGGTGGACCCGTGGGCAGCAGGTGGTGCGCCGGAGGGCGGTGGGAGCTGCATCGGCGGCAACGGTGGCAGCCTGTCCGAAGCCGCAGCGGGAACAGGAGGGGGTGGCGGATCGCGGCGGATCGCGTCGGTGCGCGGGGCCCGGTGTTCCCAGGATGGTAGGAAGCGGGTCTGATCGGCGTTCTCCGTAGCCGCCTGCGGAGGTGGCGGCGGATCCTTGGCCGGCGGTAGGCCCACCTGCGTGGCCTCGGGATCGGGTCGTTCACGACCGCCATAGAGCCAGCTGTACGACTCCTCACCGGTTCCCCGCCCGGCAACGTGACCGGCACCTTGGTCGGCACCGTCGCCGTTCGGCGGGCGGTTCCTGGAGGGCAGATCGGCCATGTTCCCAGGGTAGGCGCCTCCCGGCGTGCCGTGACGCCTGTGACGCGTGTGACCAATGATACTGAGCGGCGTATCTTGCGCCGTCCTCCCCGAGGAGCTCATGTCTGTCGTCGGTTCAAGTCTGTCCAGCGGCGCAAACCGCTTCCTGAGTGCCAGCAGTGCCCGGATCCGCTGCCGACGCTCACTCAGCCTGCTGCTCATGACGCTGGTGGTGCCCGGGTCGGCCCAGCTGGTTGCCGGGAACAAGGCAGTGGGCCGCGTCGCGGTGCGAGTCTGGGTTGGCGTGCTCGGCTTTGCCCTCCTGCTGGCGCTGCTCGCCGTGACCCACCGCTCGGCGATCCTCACCCTGGTCACCGACCCAGCCCTGCTCCTGGGCATGCAGGTGAGCTTGATCCTGTTGGCCTTGGCCTGGATGGCGCTCTTTTGCGACGCCTGGCGGCTCGGTGACCCACGAGCCCTCCGCCGTGGTCAACGGCTAGCGATGGTCGGCGTCAACGGTGCCCTGTGCATCGTGACCGGCGGCGCCTTACTGTTCTCGGCGCACCTCGTCTCGGTGCAGCGTGACTTCATCGCCGCGGTCTTCAGCGGTGGCGAGGTGTACGACCCGACAGCAGGGCGCTACAACGTGCTGCTGCTCGGTGGTGACTCCGGCTCGCAGCGGTCCGGGATGCGTCCGGATTCCATCTCCGTGGCCAGCATCGACGAGGACACCGGCAAGACGGTGCTGTTCGGACTTCCCCGAAACATGGAGAACGTCCCGTTCCCCGACGGCTCGGTGATGGCCGAGCAGTTCCCTGACGGGTTCGCATGCCGCGGCTGCTTCCTCAACGGCGTGTACACGTGGGCCACCGATCATGCCGAGCTGTTCCCCGGGGTCAAGAACCCCGGAGAGGTCGCGACCGAGCAGGCGGTCGAGGCGATCACCGGGCTGCCGATTCACTACTACGCGATGGTGAATCTCAAGGGTTTCCGCGACCTGGTCGACGCGGTGGGTGGCATCACCATCGACGTCCCGGAGGAGATCCCGATCGGCGGCATCGGTGGTGCCGTAACCGGTGCCGTGCCGGCTGGGGTGCACAAGCTCGACGGCTACCAGACCCTATGGTTCGCACGCAGTCGCGTCGCCGATGACGACTACTCCCGGATGGCCCGGCAGAAGTGCGTGATGAGTGCGATGCTCCAACAGCTCAAACCGCGGACCGTGCTCACGCACGTCCAGGAGATCGCCGATGCCAGCAAGGCGTTGCTGAGCACCAACCTTCCGGCCTCCGAGCTCGACACGTTCATCGGGCTCGCGCTCAAGGCGCGATCGCAGCCCGTCGGGACGGTCTCGTTCGTACCACCGACGATCGCGACGTACGACCCGGACTACGAGCTCATCCACACCATGGTGGTGGACGCGATCGCGAAGTCCGAGGGTGAGCCCACCGACGGTCGCAAGGCCGCCAAGGCCAATCGTCGCGCCAAGGCGGCGAACCGTACCGACGACCTCGCGGCGGCCTGCTGAGCGGGCTGCTGCGGCACGTCACCGATGAGCTCGCCGACGGTAGGTGTGCCGGACGCGGACGTACGCGGACACCGCCGGAGCGGTCAGCCGGCTGTGCTCAGCGAGCCGTGCTGCCTTCCGCCGGCCGCGGAAGACCAGCCCTCGCATCGTGCTCGCGGCGAGGACGCGCCGTGAGGGTGTAGTCAGCGTCGGCTCATCGTCTTCGTGTCTGGCCCACCACAGCTGGGCATAACGCTCGGCCAACCCGGACAGCGCGAGGATGGCCGCGTCGACCAGCTCCTGCGGGGAGGCGTCGTCGGGCCGGCGCTCTGCGCCGGGGGCGACGGGGATCAGCTCCTCGAGGTCACCCACGACGTCCAGGCGCATGGACCGTACCGCCTCGACGACGCGTCGGGCCTCGGCGGCCGCCCACTCATAGTCGGACTCGGGCAGCACGAGCTTGGGGGAGGTGTCACGATCAGCCAGCCGGCGGGTGACCACACGTTTGACGACGGCGTCGTACTGCCGCTGGTTGAGCTGACCACCGAGCTCGGCACTGAGCCGGCGCACCACTTCAGCGCCGGCCACGGTCAGGGATTCGTTGATCCGTGGGGCAGGCTCGGTCAACCGGGCGGGATCGAAGCCGATGACGGTGGCAAACCGGTCCAGCAGCAGCGTGGGCGGAGATCCCGAAGGAGGCACCACGACAAGGTGCAGCCGCTCGGGCGGCACGACCGCCGCCCAGGTACCGAGAAGCACGGGCAGATCTTGCCGCCTCCAGTAACCCAGACCCGCGGTGGTCCGTGTCGATGCCGGGTCACGCACTGACGCGACGAACTCCGACCAGGTCCACGTGTTGTCGTTCTTGAGAGTCTCCTGCCAGAAAGATGGCAGGACGCGGCCGAGGTCACGAGCGGTCACAAGGACGTGCACCTCGCGGCCGGGGAAGCTTCCGACCGCACGTCGTGCATGACGGGGTGCCGCCGGTCCTAGCGTCTCTTCGGAGACGAGCACCGTGGGGGCGGTCGAGGCTTCGATGAGGTCGACCAGCGCCTGCCAGTGACCTGCCGTACGCCGGTCCCGCGCACCGACGGGGCGAACGCCGAGCAAGTCCTGGATCGCCAGGCGCTGCACCGGCTGTTCCTCGGTGCCGCCGGGGAAATGCACGCCTTGATCGGCCAGCTGGTGGCGATTGGCTCGAAAGGTGGCCTGGAGGAACGTCGTCCCCGTCTTGTGCAGCCCCACATGGAGGAACAATCGTTTCCGGCCGCCGATCAACGGTTCGGCACTCATGACGACCTTTCGTGGACTCGGGCCGCTCCAACGGCGCGTTTCCCATCCTGTACCCGAGGGCTCGCCCGTACGCAGCCAGCCCGCTGCTGACGGCGGCGCCGCCAGGTAGTCTGCTCGCTCATCTGCGCGCGGTGCGGCGCGCAACTCATCCGCGCTTCACCTGGCGCAGGTGCACTTCACCTGGCATACATGCCGGGTGAAGCGTCGTCGTACCAGGTTCACCTGGGATAAGCACGCCCCCGACCGGGAGGGTGGAGATGGGTGGCAGGCCGCGGGTCGCTGCTGTGGTGGTGACCTGGAACCGGCGCGAGCTCCTCGCCGAAGCGCTGCAAGCGCTGCGCGACCAGACCCGCCCGCCCGACGCGCTGGTCGTCGTCGACAACGCGTCCGCGGACGAGACTGCGCAGCTCGTCCGGGCCGACTTCCCCGAGGCCGACCTCATGGTGTTGGTGCGCAACCTCGGCGGTGCCGGCGGATTCGCCGCCGGCATTCGCCGGGCGCTCGACAGCCACGACCCGGACCTGATCTGGCTGCTCGACGACGACACCGTCCCGGAGTCAGCCGCGCTGGCTGCCCTACTCGCCGTCCGCCAGCGCTATCGCGGCGACCCTCCTCCTAGCCTGCTCGCCAGCCGGGTGCTGTGGACAGACGGTCGCGAGCACCCGATGAACACCCCGCGGCGCAAGCTCGGTGCGCGGCGCCAGGAGGTTCACCGCGCGAAGCAAGCCGGTGGGGCGCCCATCCGCTCTGCGTCGTTCGTCTCCATCGCCGTCGACGCTGCCGCGGTCCGTGAGCGGGGCCTGCCGATCGCCGACTACTTCGTCTGGAACGACGACTTCGAGTACACGACGCGGCTGTTGCGGAACCGGGTCGGGCTGCTGTGTCCAGACAGTGTGGTCGTGCACAAGACCCGTACGTACGGCGACATCGAGGCCGACCCGGGTGAGCGGTTCTTCTTCGAGGTGCGCAACAAGGTGTGGCTGTTCACGCGCAGCCCGGGTCTCAACCTGCTCGAGCGCGCGCTCTATGCCGGATCCACCGCCAGACGCTGGGTGCGTACGTTCGCCGGCTCGGCGGATCTCCGTACCCTTACCCGCCAGCTCGGCCGGGGAC
>JACCYJ010000219.1 GCA_013696555.1 Nocardioidaceae bacterium
GTCGAGACCACCGCCCGCCTCGGAGGCCAGCTCGGGGAGGAGTTCGCCGACGGCGGCGTGCACCCACGCTTCGGCACCCGGAACATGGTGCTGCCGCTTGCTGACCAGCGCTACCTGGAGGTCGTGACGGTGCTGGACCACCCCGCCGCCGACAAGATGCCGTTCGGTCAGGAGGTGCGGGCGCGGTCACTAATGGGCGGGGGCTGGCTCGGCTGGGTCGTCGCCGTCGATGACATCGCCACGATGGAGGACCAGCTCGGGCGCGCTGCAGTCCACGGCAACCGGCACCGCCCGGACGGCGTCGACCTGCGCTGGAAGCAGCTCAACATCCTCGGATCGCCGGAAACCCAGCAGTTTCCCTGCGTCGTGCAGTGGGAGGTCGAGCCGGGTCAGCATCCGTCGGCGTCGGCCTCCGGTCAGCTGCGCCTGGAAGCGGTGGAGATCGCTGGGGATCCCGCTCAGCTCACCGAGTGGCTAGGTGAGCCCGCCGTCGCCGCGCTGGAACAGGTCTCGGTCCAATGGGTGGCGCCGAAGGCAGCCCCTGCACTGGTGGCCGCACATTTCTCGACGCCGCACGGGCACGTCCGCCTGATCTGAGGCCATTACGCTCGACGAGGTGGCGCGGATCAGCGCCGGCGCGGTGCCCAGCCCCAACATCTGGAACTGGCCGGCCGTGTACGAGATCGAGAACGCGGCTGCCGACCACGAGCAGCTCATCGAGCAGGCGATGGGCCGGGTCCGCCCCTGGGACGACGCGACGTTCCTGGACCTCGGTTGCGGAACGGGCTACCACCTGCCGCGGTGGGCCTCCCGCGCAGCCCAGGTGATCGGTGTCGAGCCGCACCGGGACCTGGTGGCGCTGGCGCGACGTCGCTGCCGACGACTGGCCAACGTCAGCGTGCTGCAAGGTGCAGCTCAGGCGATCCCGCTGCCCGACGCAGCGGTCGACGTGGTCCACGCCCGGTGGGCCTACTTCTTCGGTCCTGGCTGCGAGCCCGGCCTGCGCGAGCTGGAACGGGTGGTGCGCCACGGCGGCGTCGCGTTCGTCATCGACAACGACGCCACTCGCAGCACGTTCGGCGGCTGGTTCCGGGCCGCCCGGCCTGAGTATGACCCGAGCGGCGTCGAGCGCTTCTGGTCGAGGCACGGATTCCATCGCGAGGCCATCGACACGTGCTGGCGCTTTCGCCGGCGAAGTGAGCTGGACAGCGTCATCCGGATCGAGTTCGCCGCCGACGATGCCGAGCGGATTCTCGATGCCCACGACGGGTTGGAGTTCGACTACGCGATCAACCTCTGGTGGCGGTCGTACTGATTCGCACTGCCGCACGTCAGCCAGTACTGTCACCGGGCCGCCCTAGCGTTCGGTTATGACCAAGGTTCGGATGACGTACCGCTGCACCGAGTGCGGCTGGGAGACGCCCAAGTGGGTGGGCCGCTGCGGGGACTGCCATGCGTGGGGGGTGGTCGACGAGCGAGGGGTGGCGAGCGGAGCACGCCCGCCGACGGCGCTCGGCATCCCGGCTCGCCCGATGACGGAGATCGACGTGCAGTCCTCGTCCGCCACCAGCTCTGGAGTTGCCGAGCTCGACCGGGTGCTCGGCGGCGGAGTCGTCCCGGGGGCAGTGCTGCTTCTCGCGGGTGAGCCGGGCGTCGGCAAGTCGACCCTCCTGCTCGAGGTGGCCGCCTCCTGGGCCCGGGCCGGGAAGACGACGCTCTACATCACCGGCGAGGAGTCTGCGGCGCAGGTCCGGCTGCGCGCCGAGCGCACCAATGCGGTCCATCCCCTGCTTTACCTTGCCGCCGAGACACAGCTGTCAGCAGTGCTGTCGCACGTGGCGCAGCTGCAGCCTTCGCTCCTCGTCGTCGACTCGGTCCAGACCGTCGGCTCCAGCGACGTGGACGGCATCCCCGGCGGCGTCACGCAAGTGCGCGAGGTGGCGGCGACACTCGTCCAGGTCGCGAAGCGCTCTGGCATGTCGGCCCTCCTTGTCGGCCACGTCACCAAGGACGGCACGGTTGCCGGACCCCGGGTCGTCGAGCACATCGTCGATGTGGTGCTGCACTTCGAGGGTGACCGCGCCTCACGACTGCGGCTGGTCCGGGCCAGCAAGAACCGGTATGGACCGGTCGACGAGATCGGCTGCTTCGACCTGTCGGAGAACGGGATCGTCGAGGTCACCGACCCCACTGGGTTGTTTGTGTCGCGGCACAACGAGCCGATCGCCGGCACCTGCGTCACCGTCACGATGGAAGGTCGGCGGCCACTGCTGGCCGAGGTCCAGTCACTGGTGGCTGCCTCCGCACTGCCGTCACCACGGCGGGCGACAAGTGGCCTGGACGCGGCCAGGGTCGCGATGGTGCTGGCCGTGCTGCAGCGCCGGGCCCGGGTTCCACTCGCGGCTGCGGATGTCTACGTCGCGACGGTCGGTGGAGCCCGGCTGACCGAGCCCGCTGCCGATCTCGCTACGGCGATCGCGACCGCGTCGGCATCACTCGATTCCGTCGTCCCGACCGACCTGGTGGCCTTGGGTGAGGTGGGCCTCGCCGGCGAGATCCGCCGCGTCGCCGGTGTGCACACCCGCCTGCGCGAAGCTGCGAGGTTGGGTTTTCGAACCGCCATCGTGCCGTCCGACCTGGGTTCGGCGCCGGCTTCGGCACTCGCGGTGGCCGACCTGCAAGTGGTCTGCGTGCCCGACGTCGTCAGCGCCTTGCGGGTGCTGCACCTCATCGATGGGCCTTCGAGCATCCGAATCGCGCCCAACCATGGCAGACCTCGGCCGCAACTGAGGGTGGTAGCGCCCTGATGAGCCTTAGACTGACGCCTCAACCATTGTGAGTAGCTGATCGGGAGCAGTCCGGGGGGCGAGGCGGGACGTGGCCAGCACCGATCGCGCCGGTGAGCGCAGCAGTCCGGACGGCCGCATGCGGGCAACCATGGTCAGCGTGGCCCCCGGCACCCCGCTGCGCGAGGGACTGGAACGCATCCTCAGTGGTCGCACCGGAGCCTTGATCGTTCTCGGGCACGACCGGACCGTGGAGTCGATCTCGACCGGTGGTTTCGTGCTGGAGGTTCCGTTCAGCGCGACCCGGCTGCGCGAGCTGGCGAAGATGGACGGCGCGATCATCCTCGACAAGGACGCCAGCCGCATCGTCCGAGCCGCCGTGCATCTGATGCCTGACCCGTCGATCGAGACCGACGAAGCGGGCACCCGCCACCGCACCGCCGACCGAGTGGCCCGACAAACGGGGGTCCCGGTGATCTCGGTCTCCCAGTCCATGCAGATCATCGCGTTGCACGTGGACTCCCAACGCCGCGTGCTGGAGGACGCCGCTGCCATCTTGTCCCGGGCGAATCAGGCGTTGGCAACCCTCGAGCGCTACAAGCTCCGCCTCGACGAGGTCGCCGGTGCGCTGTCGGCGTTGGAGATCGAAGACCTGGTGACCGTGCGCGACGTGGCCGCGGTCTCCCAGCGGCTGGAGATGGTTGCCCGCATCGCGACTGAGATCGAGGACTACGTGCTCGAGCTGGGTGACGACGGGCGGTTGCTCAACCTGCAGCTCGACGAGCTGGTGGCCGGGGTGGACCAGGAGCGCGAGATGGTCATCCGCGACTACGTTCCCCGAGGAGCGGGTTCGCCGTCGCCGCGTCAGATCCTGCGCGGCCTCGAGGGCCTCAGCTCCGCCGACCTGGTCGATGTCGCGGCCGTGGCTCGGGCCCTGCAGCTCGGCAGCAGCGAGCACCTCGACTCGGCGCTCTCGCCGCGTGGTCACCGTCTGCTCGCCAAGGTTCCTCGGCTGCCCGGCGCGGTCATTGATCGGCTGGTCGAACATTTCGGCAACCTGCAGAGGCTCTTGGGCGCCACGATCGAGGACCTGCAGGCTGTCGACGGCGTGGGTGAGCTGCGGGCGCGCAGCGTACGTGAGGGGCTGTCCCGCCTGGCCGAGTCGAGCATCCTCGAGCGTTACGTCTGAGGGCGTTCCTTGTCGTCTTCTCGAGGCTTGTCGCGCTTCGGAGCGGCTTGGGTCGATTCCGGCGCCGCCAACTCAAAGTCCGCGGTCGCCGGCTCACCCTCGAGCAGCGCCGCCTGCACGGTGTAGACCCCGGGGGGGGCCCAGGGCGCCGTGAGGCTGCACCTGTTGCGCGTCAGCTGACCGGACCAGGCCACCTCGACGACCGTCGACCAGTGCGGCTGGGCCACCAGGGTGCGAGTGGGCACCGCCGAGGTGCATTGCGCCGATGACCAGACCGGCTCCTCACCGGAGGACACCGCAACCAGCAAGGAGGCCGAGTCGAGGTCCACCGTGCAGGCAGACTCTGCCGTCGTCGCGATCCGCAGCTGGACCCGCACCGCCTCACCCGCCGGGACCGGATCGGTGACTGCGGGCAACACGCGCACGCTGGACGGTGCGCATTCTTGCGTCGGGTCCAGGAACCGGACCGGGACCAGGCGCACTCCTGGTGTCACCGCGGGCGGAGATTGCGGCTTCCGATCGCGGTCACGAGGCGACGCGCTCGCCGTGGGATCGGGAGCCGTGGCGACCGGCGAGGCTGCATCACCGTCCTGGTCGCTTCCGGGCATCTGCACGCCCAACCATCGTGCTACCCCCCAGACCGCCAGGGCCAGCACGACGAAGAACAGCGTCCGGCGGATCCAGTAGGTGCGCGAGGTATGCGGGCCGGACGGTCGCAGCACAGTACTCATCTCATGACCACGCTAAGGGCCAACCCGGGTCTGCACGCGGAGCGACACCAGGGGCTGCCGGTTGGCACAATCGCCCCGTGTCACCTGTGTCACCGGCCCAACAAGCCTTGCTTGACTGGTACGCAGCCACGGCTCGCGACTTGCCATGGCGGGCACCCGGTGCCAGCCCATGGGCGGTCATGGTGTCGGAGTTCATGTTGCAACAGACGCCGGTGACTCGGGTCCTTCCGGTCTTCACGACATGGCTGGGCCGTTGGCCGACGGCGTCCGCCTTGGCCGCCGACCCGGCCGGTGAAGCGGTGCGTGCGTGGGGTCGCTTGGGTTACCCACGGCGCGCGCTGCGCCTGCACTCAGCGGCTCGGGTCATCACCGACCGCCATGCTGGCGAGGTGCCGCTCGACCTTGCGGACCTGAGGTCCCTGCCCGGGGTCGGCGAATACACCGCGGCCGCGATCGCGTCGTTCGCGCACCGGCAACGACATGTCGTGCTCGACACCAACGTGCGCCGGGTGTTGTCCCGGGCCCATGACGGCCGCGCGCGGCCGTCGGCGTCTGTTCTCGCGGTCGAACGAACCAGGGCCGCGGCTCTGCTGCCCGCCGACGCCCGGACCGCGGCCAGGTGGTCGGTTGCCGTGATGGAACTGGGGGCGTTGGTCTGTGCGCCGAGCAAGCCGGCGTGCAACGCCTGCCCGCTTGCCGAGTCCTGCTCCTGGCGCGCTGCCGGCTATCCCCCGCCAGCGGTGCCCGCTCGGCGGGCGCAGCCATATGACGGTACCGACAGGCAGTGCCGTGGCCGACTGTTGGCGTTGCTCCAGACGAGCCCCGGTGCGGTGCCGCGCCCGTCGCTGGAGGAGGTCTGGTCCGACGCAGAGCAGCGGGAGCGAGCGCTCGACGGCTTGGTGGCGGATGGCCTCGTCGAGTCGTTGGCGGGCGAGATGTTCGCTCTACCTGGACTCTGATTGATCTCCGTCGCTGATCCGCTGCGCCGCGGCTGCGAGGTCTCGTACCGCCTTGTCAACACCAACCGGCGTCTCCACCGACAGGTCGAGATGCAGCCCCATGATGGTGGCGTCGACGAGGCGGACAATCCGAACCGATCGAGCTGCAGCGGCCCCGCAGGAGGTCAAGTAGGTGGCGACGGCCCTGCTCCACTCGGCGTTACTGGCTCGTACGACGTCACGGTACGGCTCCTGGCCGAGCAGCCCTAGTGCCGCTGCCTGTGTGTAAACCCGCTGGCAGCGGTCTAGCTGAGGATCCGACATCGCGCGCCAGAGCGCGAGGACACCGGCGGCCACCGACGGAGCCGGCGGCAGCTGCCGGAGAACTTCCAACGACCGTGCGTTACTACGCCCGATGACCTCCGCCACCAACGCGTCCTTACTGGCGAAGTGGTAGACGAGCATGCGGTCACTCGTGCCGATCGCGGCGGCGAGCGGCCGCAGGCTCAGCCCGATGACCCCGTGCTCGAGAACGTAGTCGGTCGCCAACTCAGCCAACACGTCACGTCGCTGCATGCGACCCCCTTTGATGGACGGGGCGTAGCGACTGCTACACTCAGGCAGAGAACGTAGCGAATGCTACATAACTCGGAGGAGGGAAGCCATGGGGCTGGCAGCATTTCTGCTCGCTGTCGCGATCGGCATCGAGGTGCTTGCCACAGCTGCGCTGCCGCGTACCCACGGCTTCACCGATCTCCAGTGGACGGTGCTCGTCATCATCGGGTACGCCGTTGCCATCGGGCTGCTGGCTGTGGTCGTTCGCCACATCTCGGTGTCGGTGACCTACGCCGTGTGGTCGGGAGCCGGAACGGCCCTCGTCGCGATCATCGGTGCACTGTTCCTAGGCGAGCAGTTCAATGCGTTCAAGGTCGTCGGCATTGCGTTGATCATCGCCGGAGTCGTTGCGCTGAACCTTCACAGCGCCCACTGAGAGTTCACTCCGTCGCGGCCGGCTCCACAGGTGGCGTGTCCGGCAGCTCCGCCTTCGCGGTACCCATGAAGGTGAAGGCAGCATTGGCACCCTCGCCGTCCACGTCGACCAACACGATCTGACCCGGGCGCACCTCGCCGTAGAGCAGCTTCTCGGCCAGGACATCCTCGATCTCGCGCTGGACCGTGCGCCGGAGTGGACGGGCACCCAGCACCGGGTCGAACCCGCGGCCCGCCAAGACCTCCTTGGCCCGCTGGGTGAGCTCGATGCTCATGTCCTTGTCCTTCAGCCGCAGCTCGACCGACTCCAGCATGAAGTCCACCATCGAGATGATCTCGTCCCGCGTGAGCGGCGGGAACACGATGATCTCGTCGACCCGGTTGAGGAACTCCGGCCGGAAATGCTGCTTCAGCTCCTCCGTCACCTTGTTCTTCATCCGTTCGTACGAACCTGCCTCGCCGGACTGCGCGAAGCCGAAGTTGAGGCCCTTGGCGATGTCTCGCGTCCCGAGGTTCGTGGTCATGATGATCACGGTGTTCTTGAAGTCGATGACCCGACCCTGGCTGTCGGTCAGGCGACCCTCCTCCAGGATCTGCAGCAGGGAGTTGAAGATGTCGGGGTGCGCCTTCTCCACCTCGTCGAAGAGCACGACCGAGAACGGCTTGCGGCGCACCTTCTCGGTGAGCTGGCCGCCTTCCTCGTAGCCGACATATCCCGGAGGTGAACCGAACAGACGCGACACCGTGTGCTTCTCGGAGAACTCGCTCATGTCGAGCTGAATGAGCGAGTCGGCATCGCCGAACAAGAACTGGGCGAGTGACTTCGACAGCCACGTCTTACCGACACCGGAGGGGCCGGCGAAGATGAATGAGCCACCGGGGCGGCGCGGGTCCTTGAGCCCGGCCCGCGTCCGGCGGATCGCCCGCGACAGCGCCTTGATCGCCTCGTCCTGCCCGATCACCCGCTTGTGCAGCTCATCTTCCATGCGCAGCAGGCGGCCGGACTCTTCCTCGGTGAGCTTCACGATCGGGATCCCGGTCGCGGTAGCAAGCACCTCGGCGATCAGCTCCTCGTCGACCTCGGCGACGCCATCCATGTCGCCCGCCTTCCACTGCCGTTCCCGCTCGGCCCTGGCGGCGATGAGCTTCTTCTCCTCGTCGCGCAGCGACGCCGCCGCCTCGAAGTCCTGGCTGTCGATGGCACCTTCCTTGCGACGGCGAACGTCCGCGATGCGGTCGTCGAACTCGCGCAAGTCCGGCGGAGCGGTCATCCTTCGGATCCTCAGCCGCGATCCGGCCTCGTCGATGAGGTCGATGGCCTTGTCCGGCAGGAAGCGGTCGGAGACATAGCGATCGGCCAATGTGGCCGCCGCGACCAGCGCCTCGTCGGTGATCGTCACCCGGTGGTGTGCCTCATAACGGTCCCGCAGTCCCTTCAGCATCTCGATGGTGTGGGCGATCGTCGGCTCCGCCACCTGGATCGGCTGGAACCGTCGCTCGAGAGCGGCGTCCTTCTCCAGGTGCTTGCGGTACTCGTCCAACGTGGTGGCACCGATGGTCTGCAGCTCACCGCGAGCGAGCATCGGCTTGAGGATGCTCGCGGCGTCGATCGCGCCTTCGGCGGCCCCGGCACCGACAAGGGTGTGGATCTCGTCGATGAACAACACGATGTCGCCCCGGGTACGGATCTCCTTGAGGACCTTCTTCAACCGCTCCTCGAAGTCGCCGCGGTAACGCGAGCCGGCCACCAGCGCACCGAGATCGAGGGTGTAGATCTGCTTGTCCTTCAGCGTCTCGGGGACGTCGCCGCGGACGATGTCTTGCGCCAGGCCTTGGACAATCGTGGTCTTGCCGACACCGGGCTCACCGATGAGGACTGGGTTGTTCTTGGTCCGGCGGGACAGAATCTGCATGACCCGCTCGATCTCCTTCTCACGCCCGATAACCGGGTCGAGCTTGCCCTCGCGAGCCGCCTGCGTGAGGTTCTGACCGAACTGGTCGAGGACCAGCGAGCTGCTGGGCGCACCTTCGGTGGGGGCGCCCGCGGTCGCGGCTTCCTTGCCCTGGTAGCCGGACAACAGCTGAATGACCTGCTGACGGACGCGGTTGAGGTCGGCGCCGAGCTTGACCAGCACCTGGGCGGCCACGCCCTCACCCTCACGGATCAGCCCGAGCAAGATGTGCTCGGTCCCGATGTAGTTGTGCCCGAGCTGCAGCGCCTCGCGCAGGCTCAGCTCGAGAACCTTCTTGGCGCGAGGCGTGAACGGAATGTGGCCGCTGGGAGCCTGTTGGCCCTGGCCGATGATCTCCTCGACCTGGGCGCGGACGGCCTCCAGCGAGATTCCCAGGCTCTCCAGAGCCTTGGCTGCGACGCCCTCGCCCTCATGGATCAGGCCCAGCAGGATGTGCTCGGTCCCGATGTAGTTGTGGCTGAGCATCCTGGCTTCTTCTTGCGCCAGGACGACGACCCGACGCGCCCGGTCGGTAAACCTCTCGAACATCGCAAGCTCTCCTGCCTTGTGACCACCTAGGCCAATGCTATCCGCGTGACCAAGACAACCGGGGTCGTGCGAGAGATGTTCCGACCGTTCGCTCGGGGCGAAACGCCGTCGCAGGTAACGCGGTCTGCTTCAGTGCGCGTTCTCGTATGCCTCTCGGACGTCCGCGGACACCCGGCCGCGGTCCGGCACTGCCAGCCCGTTGGCCCGCGCCCATTCCCGAATCTGGGCAGCGGATCCGGCTCCGGTCGAGCGCGCGGCCTTCGAGCGAGTCGATCGCCCCGCGCGACCAGAGCGGCTCCCGACGCGGCGCGCTTCGGCAACGTAAGGGGCCAGGACGTCGCGCAACTTGCGAGCGTTGGCGTTGGAGAGGTCGATCTGGTACGAGACACCCTCGATCCCGAACTCGACGGTCTCGGTCGCCTCGCCGCCGTCAAGATCATCGACGAGCAGTATTTGCACTTTCTGGGCCACCGCAGTTCCTCCAGCAGTCGGGTAACCGGACACAGCGAGAATAGGCGCTGCTGCGGATGACATTAGTCATGAGGCGGCCAGTGCACAAATCAGCGCCGCGCACAAATCAATCTGGTCGCACTAGCGGGAACAAAATCGTCTCCCGAATACCGGCGCCAGTCAACATCCGTAACACCCGGTCGACGCCCATCCCTAAACCTCCGGTCGGCGGCATCCCGTACTCCAGTGCCCGCAGGAAGTCCTCATCCAAACCCATCGCCTCGGGATCACCGGCCTCGGCAAGTCGCTTTTGTGCCTCGAATCGGCTGCGTTGATCGACAGGGTCCGACAGTTCCGAATAGGCGGTGGCGATCTCCACGCCCGCGATCACCAGGTCCCATGCCTCGGTCAGCCCAGCCCGGCTGCGATGGCGGCGAGCGAGGGGCCTTGTCGGCAGCGGAAAGTCCTTGACAAAAGTGGGCGTGAGCAACGTCCGCTCGACCAGCTGCTCGAAGAGCTCGACGAGCACCTCGCCGGAGCCCCACTGAGGTTGGGTAGCAACGCCGCGCTGCGCAGCGATGACGCGGAGGTTCTCGACCGGGGTGGTGGCCGTCACCGGCTCCCCCACGGCGCCAGAAACTGCCTGTTCGATAGTAATTTCGTGCCATTCGGCTTCGAGGTCGATCGTGCCACCGCCGCCATCCGTTACGACGGTACGGCCGACAGCGCGCGCGGCGGACCGTATCAGTTCCGCAGTGAGGTCCGCCATCGTGTCGTAGTCGCCATAGGCCTCGTATGCCTCCAGCATCGTGAATTCGGGATGGTGGGTGGAGTCGATCCCTTCGTTACGGAAGTTGCGGCCGATCTCGTAGACCTTTTCCAAGCCACCGACCACAGCCCGCTTGAGGTGCGGCTCCAAGGCGATCCGTAGCGTCATGTCCTGGTCGAACACGTTGAAATGGGTATGAAAGGGGCGGGCCGCGGCGCCGCCGTGAACGTACTGCAAGATAGGCGTCTCCACCTCGACGAATCCGCGCGCGGAAAGCACCCGTCGTATGGTGGCCAGCACGGCGGCCCGCATCCGGACCATGTCGGCGGCCTCAGGGCGCACAATGAGGTCGACATAACGCATTCGTACCCGCGTCTCGTCGCTCAGCGGCTTGTGCTCGACGGGCAGTGGCCGGAGGGCCTTCGCCGCCAGCACCCAGGATTCGGCTCGTACCGACAGCTCACCACGCCTACTGGTGACCACCTCGCCGGTGACCGAGAGATGGTCGCCGATGTCGACCAGGGCCTTGAAGTCGTCGAGCGAATGCTGCCCGACCGCGTCCAGCGACACCATGACCTGCATCTCGGTGCCCTCGCCGGCGCGCAGCCGGGCAAAGCACAACTTGCCGGTGTTGCGCACGAAGATGACCCGGCCGGCCACCGACACCACCTCAGCGGTGGTGGCGTCCGGTCCGAGGACGTCGGGGTCGAAACGTTTCCGAAGCTGGCCCAACGTGTGCGTCCGGGGGACCGTCACCGGGTACGGGTCAACGCCGGCCGCCAACATGGCGGCCCGCTTCCCCCGGCGGACCCGCATCTGCTCGGGGGTATCCTCGGCCGGCTCGGTCGGCGGCGGAGCGTCGGTCATGGCGAGTCGATACCAAGCGACACCGAGACGTTGTCGATGAGACGGGTGGTGCCTACCCGCACTGCGCCCAGCAGCCGGGCCGGGCCGTGCTCCACGGGCTCGGAGAGGTCCGGTGCGGTGAGTGCGAGGTAGTCCACCTCGACGCCAGCTGAAGCCTCGAGGACAGCACGGGCGGCAGACATCACGCCCTCCGCTCCCGCCGAGCCAGCCGACTGCCCGGCGAACAGTGCCCTCGCCAGCGCCGTCGCAGCCAGCCGCTGCACTGGATCGAGGAACCGGTTGCGGGACGAGAGGGCCAGCCCGTCCGGCTCCCGGACGGTGGGGACACCGACGATGTCGGTGGCCACGCACAGATCGTGGACCATGGCCCGGACCAGCACCAGCTGCTGGTAGTCCTTCTCGCCGAAGACAGCATGGCTTGGTCGGACCATCGCGAACAGCTTGGCGACCACGGTGAGGACACCACGAAAATGCTGCGGCCGGCGCTGGCCCTCGAGGAGGTCCCCGGCCGGTCCCGGATCGATCGTGATCCCCTGGGTCCCCTCGGGATAGATGGTCTCCACCGCCGGGACATAGACGATATCGACGTTCTCCCGGCTGCACATGTCGAGATCGGCGTCGAGCGAGCGAGGGTACTTCTGCAGATCCTCGCCCGGCCCGAACTGGGTCGGGTTGACGAAGATCGACGCTACGACCACGTCGCCGAGCCGACGAGCGACGCGCATCAGACTCGCGTGACCGTCGTGCAACGCGCCCAGCGTGGGCACATATGCAACTGGGGAGCTCGCCAGCCGCGAGGGCATCAGGGCGTCGTCAAGCTGAGCGACCGTCCGCACGACAGAGGGTTCCATCAGCGACCGGGCGCCGTCGGGCGTTGGCTCATCGCGGCCGCCGTGGCATCCCACACCGCCGCGTCCAGTAGACCGATGATCTCCCGCGCCCGTTCCCGCGAGAGCCGACCGTCGGTGACCGAGTGATCGACGGTGGCGCGGGCCATGGCCAGATACGCATCGACGGTCGCCGACGGTGCGTCCAGGAGGAGGGCATGCAGGTGGGCGGCCACGGTGCTTCGATCACCTCGTACGACCGGACCGGTCAAGGCGGCATCCTCGTAGGTCAGGGCATTGTCCAAGGCCGCGGACAGCAGCGGCCGGAGCGTGGCCGCCGGGTCAGGGGCGCCAGTGGCGCGCAGCATCTCCATGGCCTGGACGACCAGTGTGACCAGGTGATTCGCGCTGTGCGCCAATGCTGCGTGGTACAAGGGTCGCAACCGCTCCGGCAGCCAGGCTACGAAACCCTCGAGGTCGGCAACCAGCTGCTCACCGATCGACCGGACCGAGTCGTCGCCGGTGAGCCCGAAGACGCAGCCCGGGATCCGGGCCAGGTCCACATCGGTGCCGGTGAACGTCATCGCCGGGTGCAGAGCCAGAACTTTCGTCCCGAGCGCCGCCGCCGGTGCCAGCACGGCGGTGCCGTGGCGCCCGCTGGTGTGGACGACCACGTGATCGGCGCGGATGCTGCCCGACGCGACCAGCTCATCGACAAGTGTGGGGAGGTCATCATCCGGAACGCTCAGCAGCAGCAGGTCGCAGGCGCGGGCTGCCTCTCGTGCGGTCGTCACTGGTACACCCGGAAGCAGGGTCTCGATTCGGGTGCGAGAGGCAGCAGAACGCCCGACAGCAGCGACAACATCATGTCCCGCCTCGCGCAGGGCGGCAGACAGCACGGCACCGACCCGTCCGGCTCCGACCACACCGATGGAGTAGCAAGACATGCGGTCAGCGTACTTATACGGCGAGCTCCAGCAGCACCAAACCGTTGTCGTCCGCTCCGACGCGCCGGTAGCCCGACCGTTCGAAGACTGCCATCGAGGCACCGTGTTCCACGCGGATGTGCGCCTCGATCACACTCAAGCCCGGGTCGACGCGCTGGAGCGCGCACTGTGCAGTCCTGAGGGCGGGCGCCGCCCAACCACGACCACGGACCTCCGGGGCGACGGTAACGCTGACCTCATAGCGTCCCGGAGCGATGCGGTCGTGCCGGACGGTGGCGACCGGCGCCTCGTCCTGCTCGACGACCCAGAGGTGGCGGTGGGGGTCAGCCAGCGTCCGGGTCAGCCACGCGTGATGGTCTGCGGCAGCCAGCACGGCGTTGGACCGGGACCAGCGACGGGTCTGCTCGTCGTTACGCCACGCGCGCAGGAGCTCCTCGTCGGCGGGCGTCGCGGGCCGGGCGACGACAGTCCCGGCGCCGGGGTTCACCCGATGTCCTGCCAGGTCAGTACCTCGTCGGCCGGAATGTCTCGGCCAGCGTGTCGTCCCACGACGGCATGCAGCTCGTGCACGGGGATACCCGTACCCGGACGCTTGACGGCGATGTCGTCGCGAGCCAGTCGTGCACCCGCTGCGATGTCGCGGGCCGCGACCAGGCTGCGGCGGCCGAGCCGGTACATCTCACCCTCCGCCTCAGTGACCCGCTTGACGGTGCTGCCGAGTGACGCCTCTGCCTCGCGGATTGCGGCCACCATGCCGGACAGCTCCGCCGGCTCCAGCGCGAACCCATGGTCCGGTCCGTCCTGACTGCGGCTGAGCGTGAAGTGCTTCTCGACCAGCGAGGCTCCTAACGCCACGGCCACCACATCAGCGGTGTGGCCGAGCGTGTGATCACTCCATCCGACGGGCACGTCGAAGGCGCCGCGCAGTGTCTGGATGGCCCGCAGGTTGAGGTCATCAAAGCTTGGCGGGTAGTTGATCGCGCAGTGCAGCAGCGCAACCGCGTCGTACCCGAGTCCGTTGACCACGTCCAGTGCGCGTTCGATGTCGCCGAGGCTGGCCATCCCGGTCGAGATCAGCAGCGGCTTCCCCGTCTTGGCGCAGCGTTCGATGAGCGGCAGGTGGTTCACCTCGTACGAAGCGATCTTGTACGCCTTGACGCCGACCTCCTCGAGGGCGTCGACAGCCTTCTCCTCGAACGGCGTGGACAAGAAGTCGATGGCGAAGCGCTGTGCATGCTCGGCCAGCTCGCCATGCCACTCCCACGGCATCTCGATGCGTTTGATCAGTCCCCACACTGTTTCCGAGTCGCGCAGCAGGTTGTCGTCGCTGAGATAAGACATCGAGGGCGTGCTCCGGCTGTACATCCCTTCGGCGGTGTAGGTCTGGAACTTCACGGCGTCCGCGCCAGCTTCGGCGGCCACCTCGATCAACTTCTTGGCGGTGTCGAGGTCACGGTTGTGGTTCGAACCGGCCTCGGCGATGACATAAGCCGGGGAGCCGGGGCCTACGGCTCGATCCCCGATCAAGATGCTGGGCTGGCCGTAGCGGCGCGCACTCATGTGATCAGCCTGCCATGTCGGCTGCTGCCATGAGCGCATCGAGCACCCGTTCGCAGCCTCGCCCGTCGATGAGTCCGGCGGCGCGAACGGCCATCTCGCGCCCTGCGGGAACGTCGTCGAGCCAGGCACCCAGCTCGGCCGCAACCCGGTCTGGCTCGTCGTGGAGCCGTCGCGGCGTCCCGAGACCAAGGACCATCCGCTCCGCGAGCAGACCTCGGTAGCCCGGTGCCTGGTTGGGCACGACCGCGATCACCGCGGTCGGCACCCCGATGCAGCAGGCCTCCACCGCACTTAGACCGGCCGCGGTGACGACGAAGTCGCTCTCGGACATCAACGCCGGCAGGGCACTCGCACCGCTCGCGACACTCACCTCGAGGGGACAGTTGGTGCGCTCGAGCACGTCCAGCACCAGCGGCGTCGTGGCGGTGGGGTCGGTCCCACCCATCACGACCAGCACCCGAGGCGGCCCGTCTGCCGGCGCGGAGCCCAGCCGGTACTCGCGAGCGGCCACCACCTCGCGCCGGACGGGCGCGTAGCGCAGACCACGCAGCACCAGCGCCGACCCGTCCTCCGGTCGGGCCGCGCGCTCACTGCCTGGCTGGTAGTCGATGACCACGGTGGCCGGACGACGGCCGAAGGAGTCGTCCTCGACCGACGCAAGCACCATCCCGGTCTGCCGCGCCGCCTCGTACAACGTGGCAGGCAGCTGGTAGCTGTCCACCAGGACCGCGTCGACGCCGAGGTCCGTCGCCGCGGATCTCAGGCCGGTGGCATCGACGAAGCCGACCACCGTGACGACACCCAGTTGCCGGACCTGCTGGTGCACGAACGGCATCGTGAGGTCGCCCGCGAGGGTCACCTGCCAGCCACGCTCCTGGGCCGCCTGTGCAAAGGCGAGCGCCCGGAGTGCGTGCCCGGCACCGATCGACGGCCCGGCGTCGGCTCTGCACAACAGGTGCATCAGCCGGCCGTCAACGGCTTCTGCCCGACGCCGGCGTTGCGGGCGACCAGCGCCGGGTCTGCTCGCAGGAGCGCCACCAGCTCACCCCAGCCGACCACCCGGTTGCCGGTACGCTGGACCAGCTCCGTCAACAGGTCGAGGTCCTCGGCGGTGTCGAGGGTCACCCGGAGGTCGGCCGCGTCGGGCGAGACACTGAGTCCGAGGAGCCGGCGGCCCTGCGGATGGGTGTACAGCAAAGAGGTGACGTGGAGCCGGTGATGAGCATGGGCATCGACGTCCAGCTGCTCCAGGACGTCCCGGCGGACCAACTCCACGTCCAGGCCGCGAGGCAGAGAGCGGTGCAGCGTCGTGGCGACGTACTCCCAGCCGGGATCCGAGCGCCAGGCAGCGGCGACGAGGCTGATCAGCGCCGGGTCCAGCAGCGGGCAGTCCGCCGTGAGCCGGATGACCGCATCGCACGGGTGTGCCTGCACCGCGAGCAGGAAGCGGCCGAGGACATCCTGGTGGGAGCCCCTGACCACCTCGACACCGCGCTGGCGGGCGTGGTCGACGAGCACGTCGTCGCTCGGGTCGGTGCTGGTCGCGACGACGGTGCCATCGACACCCGTCGCGGTTTCGGCGGCCCGCAGCACCCAGTCGAGCACGGGGGCGCCGCCCAGGTCACGCAGCACCTTGCCCGGCAGGCGCGACGACGACATTCGAGCCTGCACCACGGCCAGCACTCGCACCCGTATCATCCTTGCGCATGTCGGTACTGAGCGGTGCGTCCGTGCTGGTGACGGGCGGCACCGGCTCGTTCGGCAAGGAATTCTTGTCCCACGCACTGGAGCACCTCGACCCCGCCAGGCTGGTCGTCCTGAGCCGGGATGAGCTCAAGCAGTACGAGCTGCGGCAGCGCTTGGGGGACGACCCTCGACTGCGCTGGTTCATCGGTGACATCCGAGACCGCCGGCGACTCACGCGGGCCATGCACGGCGTCGACTACGTCGTGCACGCGGCTGCGCTCAAGCAGGTGGACACCGCGGAGTACAACCCCACCGAATACATCGAGACCAACGTCGGTGGCTCGCAGAACGTCGTCGACGCAGCGATCGACGCCGGCGTGCAGAAGGTGGTCGCGCTGTCGACCGACAAAGCGTCCAGCCCGATCAATCTCTACGGCGCCACCAAACTGTGCGCGGACCGGCTCTTCATCAGCGCCAACCACTACGCCGCGGGCTATGACACCCGGTTCTGTGTCGTGCGCTACGGCAACGTCATGGGCAGCCGGGGCAGCGTCATCCCGTTCTTCCAGCAACTGGCCGCCGAAGGGAAGTCCCTTCCCATCACCGATGCCCGGATGACTCGGTTCTGGATCACCCTCCCCCAGGCCGTGCAGTTCGTCGTCGACTCGTTCGGCACGATGAGCGGCGGCGAGCTGTACGTACCGCGGATCCCGAGCATGCGCATCGTGGACCTGGCCGAAGCCATCGCGCCCGGCAGCCCGGTGCACGAGATCGGCATCCGGGCCGGTGAGAAGCTGCACGAGGAGATGATCGCCCCGGACGACTCTCGCCGGACACTTCGGCTGGACGACCGCTACTTGGTGATGCCCTACGTCGCCGGGTGGGGGTACGAGCCGCCAGGGGACGGGAAACCGGTCGAGGACGGGTGGGCCTTCCGGTCCGACACCAACGACGACTGGTTGGAGATCGAGGAGCTGCGAGACCTTGTCGCCGTCGCCGGATCCTGACCCTGCTTCCGGGATGCAGCCGCTGCCCTACGGCCGGCAGTCGATCGACGACTCCGACATCGAGGCCGTCACGGCGGTGCTCCGGGGCGACTGGTTGACAACCGGCCCCGCGGTGACCCGCTTCGAGCAGGATCTCGCCGCCTGGACCGGCGCGCCGACCGTTGCAGTCACCTCCGGCACCGCGGCGCTCCACGTCGCGTACGCCGCTGCCGGCATCGGTCCCGGGGACGAGGTCGTCACCTCGCCCCTGACGTTCGTGGCCACGGCGGCGACGGCATCCCAGCTCGGGGCCGCAGTGGTGTTTGCCGACGTGACTGCCGACACCGCCAACCTCGACCCGGCGGCCGCGGCGGCCGCCGTAACGGACCGGACGCGGGTCGTCAGCGCGGTCGACTACGCCGGCCATCCGGCCGACCTCGGGGACCTGCGCAGTGTTGCTCACGACGCGAGCGCCCTGCTTTTGGAAGACGCCTCGCACTCGATCGGGTCCCGGTGGCGAGACCGGCCGGTGGGTTCGGTCGCGGACCTGACCACCTTCTCCTTCTATCCCACCAAGAACCTCACGACCACGGAGGGCGGCGCCCTGTCAGCCCTCGACCCGCGGCTGCTCGACCGGGCCGCACGCTTCCGCAACCACGGACTCGTGCGGGAGAAGGACCGGCAACGGAGCCCGGACGAGGGCGGCTGGCACCAGGAGGTGCACGAGCTGGGCCTCAACTACCGGCTCCCCGACGTGCTGTGCGCGCTGGGCAGCAGCCAGCTCCGCCGGCTCGCCACCTTCAAGGAGCGACGAGCGCAGATCGTGGCGCGCTACCGGGCGGGGCTCGAGAACGTCGACGGCCTCATCCTGCCGACCCGCCGGGCGGACGTCGATCCCATCTGGCACCTGTTCGCCGTCCAGGTTCTGGCCGGTCGGCGGCGTGCACTATACGACCACTTGCGCGATCGTGGCATCGGCGTGCAGGTCAACTTCGTTCCCGTCTACTGGCACCCGGCGTACGCGGATATGGGGTACCGGCGCGGTCAGTGCCCGGTGGCCGAGGAGTTTTACCGTCGGCAGCTTTCCCTGCCGCTGTTCGCAGACCTCCGCGAGGACCAGGTCGATCGGGTCATCGGCGAGGTGCGTCAGTTCTTCGGCGCCTGACCACCGGTAACAGGCAGCGCCCCCAGCTCGTCTTCGAGGCGGCTGAGCCGCTCTTCATAGCGGGCCGCGGCGAAGACGCGAATGCGGACCTGCTCGTGCTCTCGGCGGACGAGCTCTAGCAGCGACCTGGCCTGCTCCCGCTCCCCGTCGGCCGCTGGCATCTGCTGCTCGCTGTGCTGTCGAAGCGACTCGACCCGCTGCTCAAGGGCTGCCACTTGCGGTCCGATCCGCGCCAGGTCGCGACCGTGTGCCCGCAGCTCCTTGCGAAAGCTCGCGGTGCGGTTCTCGAGCTCGCTCAGCCGCTGGCCCAGGGCATCGAGCCGGGCAGAGACGTCGTCGGACGGCTTGCGCTGGCGCATGGCGACATCATCGCAGCAGCGAGGCACGACCTGTTTCGACCCACGATCTCAGCAGCGCGCCCTCCTCCGCGATCCGGTGTTCTCGCCCGACGGCGCAGGCGTCCCCCCACTGGTGCTGCCACCGGGTCTGGTCGGGATTGTCGAGAAAGGAGAAGCCGGTCAGCAGAATCGACGCCTCCGGAAAGAGGGTCAGCGCCAGGTAGCAGGCCATCGTCCCGGTGGTCGGCGCCAGGCGCTCCCGCCGCCACGGGATGCCCAACAGGTCGCTCAGGGGGGCGGCGACCTCGCGGTTCGGGACCGGGATCAGGCCGAGGTCAGCAGGCCATGACGACGGCCACATCTCTGGATTGCCGTGCCTGCGCATCGGCTCGACGAGCAGATAGAGACGCTCCCGGTACCCGTCGAAGAAGTACGGGGTGGCGCGCAGCAGTCGGTTGAAGAGCACCACGTCGGCGCGGGCACCCTGGTATCGCGGCTGACCGGCCACATCGAGGACGAAGCTGTTGACGCGGACCACCAGGTCGGCAGCGTCGATCGCATCCGCGCGGGCGTCGGACGCCTCCAGCGGCGCATTCCCGACCACCGCAACGGTGAGTGGGGGTCGCCGGGCGTACGCCCCCACCAGCCGTCGCAGGACGTCAAGAGCCGTCACGGCGTCATCGTAGGTTCCGGACCACCGTCCACCACCGAGATGGCCAGCTGCCAGGCCTCCACCTGGTCACGATGGGCCGCCAGGGCTGCCACCGGACCGCTGGGGATGTCCAGCCGCACGGTGGCCAGTCCGAGCAAGCGCTGCAGGAGGCCTTGGACCAGGTGCACCGACTGGATCTTGGCCCGGGGCACGACATCGGTGCGGGTCGTCAACAGCCCGCGAGTCGTCACCACGAGCGTGGCATCCCAGCCGACGCGGAGCCGACGCCGAGTCAGCGGTGCAAGCCAGGACGCCCGAGTCGGTGCCTCATGCAGCCGAACGGCGGTGTGGTCCGCATCCAGGACGCGCTGGGCGAGTGCCTCGGCTTCGGCTCTGGTGGCGACGGGCAACAGGGTCGACGCCAGTTGATCGTTGTCTGAACCGCCCTGCGCCACCCCGGCCACGGTCACATCGACCCGCACCCAGCCGAGCGTGCGCCATAGCAGCGGCTCGACCATGACCAGTCCCTGAACCCGGCCGAACGGAACAGTCTGCGAACGCACCCCCAGGAGCCCGGAAACGATGCGCAGCCCCTGCGGAGACTCACGCAGGGTGAAGCCGTACAAGGTGGCGAACTGTTTCGCGACGAAGGTCAGCACCGCCAATCCCGCTCCCGCGACCAGGACGACTCCGGCGCCACGACCGGCCGCGTTCGCCGCCAGCCCGGCGAGAGCACCGACCAGAGTGCTCACGAACCCGGTGCGCAAGAACTGGCTGGCCAGCAGCCGGCCGGGGTCGACCCTGTAGAGCGCGGGTTCGTCGACAGCCACGTCGGCTGGTCCGCCCGGTGTGCGGTCGAGCAGCTGGCGGCGGAGCTCTACCGCCCGCGGCAGCGGCAGGAAAGCCAACTTGGCGCCGGCGTCGCCACCGGCCACCTCGAGTGACAGCTCCGCCATGCCGAAGATCCTGGCCAGCAGCGGCTGTTGCACCTCGACGGCCTGGAGCCGCTCGATCCGGATCCGCCGGGACTGCCGGAACAGGAAGCCGGTTTCGACTCGGATCTCCTCGGCGCTGACGCGGTAGCGGGTGAACCACCAAGAGCCCGCACCCAGCACCAGCCCGGCGCCGAGAGCGATCAGCCCGGAGAGTGCTACCTCTCGCCGGTGGATCCCGTCCCGGCTGCTGTTGATCACCCAGCCGGCCCAGGCAACCAGGAACAGGCCGCTGCGCAGCAGTGG
>JACCYJ010000222.1 GCA_013696555.1 Nocardioidaceae bacterium
GTCGGACTCCAGTAGCTCATGGGAACTTGCCCAAGGCGACGAGATCGATGGCGGGTTGATCGCGATGAAGTTGCTCGGAGGCGGATCGGCATACGAGGCGTGCCTGGCCTTCGGCGAGAAGCTGTACGCACCCGTGGTCGTGAAGGTGATCCGCCCGGACCAGGTAGCGGACAGTGCGACCATGCGCGGGCTGGAGCGTGAGTGCGACATGCTGCAGCTGCTCAACCATCCCGCGATCGTGCATGGCTTTCGTGCGAACCTGTCGGCAGCAAAGCCCTACGTCGTGCTAGAGAACCTTGATGGCCCTCGCCTTTCGTCGCTGATCCGCCGACACGGTCCGCTATCGCCCCAGCAACTCCTTCCGCTTGGCATCGAGCTCTGCTCTGCCGTGCATTATCTCGGCCAGTTGGACGTGGTCCACCTCGACATCAAACCGAGCAACATCATCATGGGCGCCCCCGCACGACTGATCGACCTGAGTGTCGCCCGGTCGCGTGAGCGGGCGGCCAGACTCACCAGCCCTATCGGCACCGACGCGTACATGGCACCCGAGCAATGCCTCGCCGGCACCGGTGGGACACCAGGACCGGGTGCGGACATGTGGGGCGTCGGGGCGACGCTCTTCCACGCACTTGCGGGCTACCGTCCCCTTGATCGAGGCAGCGCCGACCAGTCGACCAACCCCGCGCTGCGCTGGCCGCAACTCGTCGACGACCCGTACGAGCTGCCCGTGCAGATCACCGACGACGTGGCAAAACCAGTGCTTGCCTGCTTGCACCGTGATCCGGCACTGCGTCCGAGTCCCATCGAGCTCGCCGAGGCGTTCGAGCCGATGATGGCGGCACTACCGAAGCCACGGCTATCTGGCTTCAAGATCAGCAGCCGCTGACGACGATGCTCGCGAGGACGGGGATTGGACGATGCGTCCTGAATGCGGCTCGGTGGAGTTGTCGACGAGCCGATACCCCATGCCGCGCAATGTTTCGATACGAGTGCCACCCAGCTTACGGCGCAGGACGCAGTTGGCTCACGCCGCCTGTAGCAAGCCTTCACTGCGGGCCACTCGGGCGGCGGCCCAGACGGTCGCTGTCACCGCCAGGGCTGTCATGGCCGCCAGCGAGACGCTCTTGAGCAGGACGAACGTGCCGAGCGACTGAGACTGCAGAAGCCAGAACACCACGGCAGCCTTGGCCAGGATGACCGTGGCCCACAGGGCCGTCAGCCGCCAGAGCAGCGTCTTGATCCGCGGCAGCTTCGCGACCTCCGCACTCATCGGATAGAAATCTCCTGCCAGCCGAGCGACGACCGGTCGGGCCGTCAACAGCGACAGGAAGAAGACTCCAGCCAAGATCGTGTCGCTCAGCACCGGCTGGAGGAAGTAGAAGAATGTGCCGCCAGTGCCGTAGGCCACCGCAGTTCGGACGGTCATGGCCACGCCGGTCAGCACCAGTAGTCCTGAGGTCCGGCGCTTCGTGATCGCTCGCCACGCGATGCCCCCGTAACACCACGCCAGAGCGACGGCCAGTGCCACGGACACGTTGAGCGTCATCAGGCACACGTAGAAGAGGATGGCCGGAACGATGACTGCGTTCACCAGGTTGAGACTCAGGTGGCCGATGATGCGTTTGAGGCTGGGACGCTGCGGGAGATGAACCTGGGCCATCGTGCGAGGACCTCACTCGGCCAACTGGCCAAATCGCCGATCGCCGGGGTTACGCAGACGGAGTCGACGTTGGCTGAACTCCTCGGTAGCCGGCAGTCTACCCGTCAAAGCGGCCCAATAACCGATCTCCGCGCAACCGGCTGCGTCAAACGCCCCAAGCGAGTGGCGGCGCTCGGGGTCAGCGCAACAGCAGAACCACCGTTGCGACGTACGCAACGACCAGGACCATGCCCGCGACCCGATCGACCTGTCGCCCGTACGCCGCGGCGAGCAGTGCCATGGCTACCACCACGACCGTACCCACAGCATGCACGGCAACACCGGTGCTCAGCTGCAGCGGACGAACCAGGCCCGCCACGCCGAGCGTGACGCTGGCGTTGTAGATGACGGCGCCGACGACCCCAGCGAGGGCAACGTCAGGCAGACTTCGCCGGCGCGCCGACCAAACCAACGCAAGCATCTCGGCACTGGTCGCCAGCGCCAGAAGTGTCAGCCCCACCGCGGAGTCGCTCAGCCCCGACGCCGCAACGAACTGTTGCGCACCCTCGACCGCGACCACGCCGCCCACCACCATGATCGTCAGGCCGGCCACGACCCAGCCGACGGCGCGGAACGAAGGCGGATCATCGGCCAGGTTCGTCATCTCGGCCATTTCGCCGATAGCCGGTGGCCTCCGCTCCCGCCGCCACAGCACCGCGACGATCACTGCGTAGACCACGACGAGCACACCGCCTTCGAGTCGCGTGACCCGAGAGTCGCTGATCACCAGCAATGCCCCGACGGCGGTTACCGTGGCCAGTACGGCGTATCGCAGGACCGTCCGCGTCACGACGAACGGCGTGACGAGCGCGAGCAGCCCCAGCGTCACCGTCGCGATGACGAGGTTGGCGCCCACGGCGTCTCCGGCGGCCAGATCCGGTCGCTCTTGCGCTGCCGCCACCGCCGCCGTCCACGCCTCCTCCGGCTCGGCCCCGGCGGCCAGCACTGCTAATCCGAACACGCTCAGACCTACGACGCGTGCCGCGGGCACGACATGCTCGGCGAAAGCCTCCGCGCCGACCGTCAAGAGCAACGCGCCGAGCGCGACGACAGCGACGGCGGCCACCACGCCGCGAGCATATGCAACCCCGCGGCCGCCTCGATGCATCTACCGTTCACGACAGAAGGGGGTCACCGTGGACGCTGACCTGGAGGCGCGCTTTTGTGAGTACGCCGCCGCGCGACAACATGCGCTGGTGCGGACGGCGTACCTGCTGACGAGCGACCTCCACTCCGCCGAAGACCTGGTCCAGATCGCGTTGGCGAAGGCGTACCTGTCGTGGGGCAAGCTTCGCGACCCGCGCGCCGCTGACGCCTACGTACGCCGAATCATGATCAACGAGCACACCAGTTGGTGGCGCCGGGCTTGGCGCCACCGCGAGCGCAGCACCGACGTCCTGCCTGAGAAGCCCGGCCTCGAGCTGGATCCGGCGCAGTTCGCTGATCGGGACCAGATGTGGGAACTGGTCCAAACGCTGCCACCTCGCCAACGCGCCACGGTGGTGCTCCGGTTTTACGAGGACATGTCCGAAGCCGAGATCGCCCAGGTGCTCACCTGCTCCATCGGCACCGTCAAGAGTCAAACCAGCCGAGCGTTGACAACTTTGCGAGGGCGCCTCGAACACCAAGGTGCCGCCGCCGAAACGATGGGGGGTGCGTGATGACCGGCTTCGACCAGGATCTCAAGCAATCCTTGGCCACCCAGGCATCTCGGGTGCCGCAGGGCTCCGACCTCGGCCGCGGCGCAATCGTTCGCGGCCGCGGCATCCGGCGGCGGCGGCGCGTGGTCGGCGGAGTCGCCTTCGCTGCACTTGTGGCGATCGCCGTGCCGGTGGGGCTGGAGGTCGGCGGCTCGGGCT
>JACCYJ010000140.1 GCA_013696555.1 Nocardioidaceae bacterium
GTGAAGCACACTGGTCTCTTGGACTCGCCGATGGAGCTGCTTGCAACCTCCAGGGCTGTCGCACTCCTGTCGGACTACGGCTATGGCTTCAAGACGAAGCTGCTCGAGGCGATCATCGCCGGCAACCGGGTTCTTGTTACCCCAGGACTGTACCGACGGATGCCACGGATCCTGGACCCCTGGACCTTGTGCGTCGACCTACGTGATCCTGCCAGCTTCGCCGAGGCGCTGGATGAGGCACGCGACCCGCTTCCGCAAGGCGATCCCAACACTGCACTGCGTGAACAGCACCACGCAGTCCTTGACGCCTTGATCCTCGGACATGTTGGACCCGCCCCATGACATCCACCCTGGAGGGAAAGCGGCTTCTGCTGCTCGTCAGCATCCTGTGCGGTGTACTGGTCATCGACCTTGCAGCGGCGAGTACCGTACTTCTCACGCGCCGCGATGCTCCGACGATGCCAGAGTTTGTTCGCGCAGACCTGACGGATCTCGTTGCCGGTGTTGCTCTGTACGAGCCACCGGCCAGCATTTTCGGCTTCACCACTGACCCGCCGGAACCCGCTGAGGTCGACGACTCTGGCCGGGTCACTTACCGCGAAAAGTACCGTTACCCGTTCCTCAATGCCTCCTATGCCATTGCGTCGCTGGAGCGTTACCGACGCACGAGCGACGTGCGGTGGCTGCGGCGTGCGGAAGTGGCGGTCGATCAAGCACTCGACAGCGCTCGCGGCGGACTCCTGCCTCACACGTTCGCCGACACCGATCCGTTCGAGGTCCAACTTCCGGTCCCCGACTACACCGCTCGGGCCCAAGGCCTGATGCTCAGTGCTCTGTCGCGCCTCTACACGGTCACGAAGGATCAGCGGTGGCGGGACGCGGCCGACGAGGTGTTCGCCCCGCTGATGCTCTTCCGCGGGTTCTTCGCGGGAGCCGCCGCCGCTCCCGACCCGTGGCTCAGCGTGGTCGATGCAGACGGTTACCTCTGGTTCGAGCGGTACACGCACAGTACGGCACCGATCGGCGAGCTAGAGGGTCAGATCTGGACCATCCTCGGTCTCTACGACTACCAGGACAAACTTGCTGACACCGCGGAAGAGCGCCGACTAGCCAGGGCACTGCTGGCCGGCGGAATCGCCACGACGCGGCGCTACCTTCCAGAGACCCGCGTGCCCCACCAGGTGTCCGTGACCAGCATCGCCGCGCAGGCGCATGACCCAAATCAGCACCGCGTCGTTCAGGCGCAGTTGCTTACCCTGGCGCACATCACCGGTGAGGCGCTCTTCGAGCGATACGCCCGGCTATTCCAGAAGGACATCCAAATTCCTTCGTTCCACAGGGACGGCGTCCAGATCCGCGACGCACTCGTCAAACCATATGCGCCGCCGGCGCGGGCGCTGGATTTCACCACGACGCCGGAGGCACCGGCAGACGTCAGCAGCTCCGGGCAAATCACGTACCGCGATGGCGCAGTGTTCCCTGCCCTCAACGCGACCTATGCACTGGCGGCGCTCGCCACGTACGAGCGCACCGGGGAACAACGCTGGCTCAGCCGTGCTGAGACGGCCGTCGCCCAAGTCCTCGACACCGCTCGCAACGGCCTGCTCCCATATGCCTTTCCGGACAAGAACCTCTTCGACCAGGAACTGCCGGTGCCTTACTACTCGGCAGAGGCCCAAGGGCTCGTGCTCAGCGCGCTCGTCCGACTGCACGAGGTCACGAACGAGATGCGGTGGCGCAAGCCGGCTGACGCAATCTTCAAGCGCCTCCTGCGTTTCCGCGGCTACGCCGCCGACGGGTTGGAACCCCCGAAGATCTGGTTCGGCCTGGTGGACGACTCAGGGTTCCTGTGGTTCGAGCACTACCCGCAGGGCGCGGTCCCGTCTCTGACCGTGGCCGTTCATCTCTCGACGGTGCTCGGCATATACGACTACTGGCGAATGACGCAGAGCCCTCGGGCTCGCGTTCTGTTCACAGGCGGGGTAGCGACGCTGCAGGCGTACCTGCCGATCATCCGCCGCCCTGGTCAGGTCTCGCGGCTGAGCATACAGAGCGACGACGGGAACCTGCGCCTGCATCACATGGTGCAGGGTCAGATCGAGATCCTGGCTCGCATCGTCGGCGAGACAGAACTCCAGGGGGCAGCGCGGGGGCTGCGGCGGGACGCGCGGGACGTGCGGGACGGGTCCTAGCGTCCGGTTCACGGCTGCGCTTGCGCCGGGCCACTAGGGATGAATAGGAAGTTGTTGACGTACCGTCCGGGCTCGACATCGTTGAGGCGCTGCGGTGTGCGGTGGTCCGTGGGAACTGGTACGAGTTCTCCGCCTGACGTGAGGAAACTGGGTTCGTAGCCGGCCTCAGAGAGGATACTGAGGACCTGGCCGACGGCCGTTCCCGCGTGTCGATACTCGATTTCGACCAACCACACCGGCCGCTGCTCGTGGAGCAGTCGCGATGCGCCGGTCAGCACCTTCAACTCATGGCCCTCGACGTCGCACTTGACGAAGGAGACCGGGCGATCGCCGACCTCGTCGTCGAGGCGAGAGGTGAAGACGGTGACATCGGCTCCGCCGTCTCCGGCACCTGCTTGCAGGCTGGCCCAGGCAATCTGCTGCTCACCGGACACCACTGGGACGTGCAGGGACGCCGTACCGGCACGGTCGCTGAGCGCCAGATCGCTGAGTGTGACGTTGCGGTACCACCGCGGCGAGAGGCCGGCCCTGAGGTAGCGGTACATCGCTGGCTGCGGCTCGTACGCGAGCAC
>JACCYJ010000260.1 GCA_013696555.1 Nocardioidaceae bacterium
ATGGACCAGGGCCGTAACGCTTATACCGCTTCGGGGGCCAACCTGATGCACGATCCGAAGGTGGTCGAGCTCTACCTCGGCACGCTGGGTCAGGCTTCCTAGCCAAGACGTGGACAATGTGACCCGCCTGGCGTCGCCACTGGCGCGCGTCATCGCCGATCCCTCCGATCGCGTCGCGAATAGCGCAACTTCATCGCCTATCGCAGCTCGACCCAGCGAGCTGCGCCAATCGCGGCGCGGTGCGGGTCACGGCTGCGGGGCGGTCGGGGCTCGTTCGCGTAGCCCAGATTAGTTAGGCCCCCAGATTGCTCCGGGGGCCTAACTGTCGTAACGGAGGCGCGGCGTCAGACCTGACCCTCGACGTACTCGACGGCGGGCGGGAACGCGTTGTCGGCTTTGTACTCGAAAATGCCGATCGTTGCTGCCTCCGGGCTACCCGTGTCATTGAAATCGACCGGCCCGGAGACACCGTTGTAGTCAATGTCCTCGCCGGCCTCGATCATGCCCACGCACTCCTGGAACTCGGTGCACACAGTGCCACCCGAGCTGACCTCTTGCAGCTTGGAGGCGATAGACTCACCGGAATCGTCCTCAGCCGCCGTAGCCGCTAGCGCCGCCAGGAGGATGGCGTCGTACGACTCCGGGCCGTAGGTGAACTCCTTCAGCTTCGGGTTCACCTCCAGCATCCGCTTCCTGAAGTCGTCGGTCAACTCCGCACCGGGGTACGTCGCGCGGACGCCCTCGAGCGTGCCCTTGTCGAACACATCGGACCAGTCGGCGGTATTACCGTCGGTGAAGTAGATCTGCTGGTCCTCAGGTCCGATTCCGTTGCTGATCATCTCAGGAATAATCTTCGCCGTTTCGTCGAAGGCGATCAGCACGATGGCGTCCGGCTTCTCAGCCGCGATCGCCTGGACCTCGGCGCCGAAGTTGGAGGCTTCGGCGTCGTAGAGCTCCGTTGCCACGACATTGCCACCGGCGTCGGTGAAACGCTGATCGATTTGCTCGGCCAGCGCTTCGCCGTAGGAGTCCTGCCGGGCCATGATCGCGATGTTGCTGAACCCGTCCTCGGTTATAAGATTGGCCATGACGGCCCCCTGCAAAACATCCGAGGGCGCAGTGCGGAAGTAGAGCCCCTTGTCGTCGTAGGTGTCGAAAACGGTCGAGGTGTTGGCCGGCGAGATCTGGACGACGCCGGCACCTGTGATCTTGTCAATGACCGAAAGCGAGACCGACGACGACGCGGTACCAAGGATGAGGTCAGGGTCCTGGTCGAGCAGTGTGGTCGCCTCGCGCGGCGCGATGTTGGGTGTTCCGTCACCGGAGTCCGCCTTGACCTGAACAACATCCTTGCCGAGCACACCCCCGGCTGCGTTGATCTCATCGACGGCCAGATCGACACCGGCGAACTCAGGTGGGCCCAGGAAAGCGAGACTCCCGGTCTGCGGCAGCAGCGTGCCGACCGTCAAGGTGCCGTCACCATTGCCCGCCGGAGCCTTCGATTCGGTGGGTGTCTCCTCCGCCGCCGTGGTGTCGCTTCCCGATGGTTCCGTTGTGGTGCTGTCGCTGCCGCACGCGGCCAGCAGCATCGCACCCGCTAGCACCGCCGTCGCGGCCCGCGTCGATTGTGAACGAAGACGCATAGATCCTCCGAATGTTGCTGTGGCGCCGGCCGCCACCCGACGTGGTACAGACATAGGATAGGGGTTCGGCGTTCATCTGCGGTGCACCCGAGCCGCTTGGGGCCGCGCGTTGTTGTCAATTCGTGACCTTGATGTGCACCAGTGCTGCGTGGTGGGGCCCTTCTGGCGCCTGAGAGGCTTCTTTGTACGCTGCTCCTCGGACGTGCCGCCGGGTTGATGGAACAGGCAGACATGGCGCTCTCAAACAGCGCTGCCCGCAAGGGCGTGGGGGTTCGACTCCCCCACCCGGCACGGTTACGAGGCCGCGATGTCAGTGCCTTCGGCGACGCTGGAGCATGGGACAGGTTCGCGACGACGCCACCATGGCCGGGGCTTTGCACCTCTCGGACATCGGCCTGCGAGATGCCGACAACGCCCTCGTCACCGGTGTCGCCGTCAAGACGATTCGCCGGTGGCGGCGGCTGTACCAGCGCCGCGGGCAGCCTCGCGGACAGCGCCACCTCGCACCTCCCTGTCCCCGCTGCGACGGTGCTGAGTTGGACGAGCCGGCTTATGCACACCTCCTGGGGTGGTACCTGGGTGATGGGTACCTCATCGAAGCGCGCCGACAGGTGTTCACCTTGTCGGTCTTCAACGATGCGACGTACACGACTCTGGCAGCCGAGGTGATGGCATCGATGAGGGCGGTCAAGCCGGGCGGCCGACTCGACACTCGCGCCAGACCCGGAGCTACGGTCATGGTAATCGGCTGGAAAATCTGGCCCTGCTTGTTTCGCCTGTCGGCGCCAGATTCGAGCGTTCGACACCGCCAGCACGGTCCGGGCAGGAAGCACACGCGACCCATCGGATTGGAGCCGTGGCAGCGCGACATCGTCGAGCGACACCCGAGCGCTTCCTGCATGGCCTCTTCCTTTCCGACGGGTGTCGCGCCATGAACTGGACCGTCAGAACCGTGGCCGGGACATCTAAACGGTTGAGTACCCCCGCTACTACGACGTGTGAGGTGTACTAGGCACCTGACCTGCGGTGATGCGCCGCGACAGCCGTTCTGGTCCGCAGATAGCCCGCAACCAGTCCGGCGAGGCTCGCAGGGGCCAGTTACGCAAGCCCCGCTAGACGCCACTAGCCGTCCTTCGGGCCACGGACTACGCTGTCGCCGCTTCAAGTCGCGAGATTGAGGAGGCAGAGATGCCAGTGGTGCTGGTTCACCAGGGGCCGACTCTCACCCAAGAACGGTACGAGGAGACAATTCGCAGACTCACCGGAGGCAAGAGCCGCGTGGAGACGCCCGCCGACTGGCCAGTCGAGGGCCTGTTGGCCCACATCGCGGGACAGGGCGAGAGCGGCTTCCGGGTTGTCGACGTATGGGAGTCCGAGGACGCCTTGCGCCGATTCGGCGAGAAGCTCACGCCGATCCTTCAGGAGGCCGGTGTTGAAGAGCAGCCGGAGACCTATCCGGTGCACACGTTTGTCTCAGCCTGAGGTAAACGAAACCGACGATCTCATCCCGTCAGCCGAGCGCGCCTGGAAGACCGACTCGACCGCTGCCCTGGTGGAGTCGTCGGAGTCCGGCCACAGGTGCCCGTAACAGTCCAACGTGGTCTTGGTCGACGCGTGCCGCAGCCTCGCCGGAACCACCTTTACGTCAGCGCCCGAGGCGATGAGCAATGACGCCAGGTAGTGCCACAAGTCGTGGTAGCGGAAACCGTCAGGCAGCCCCGGCACCGTGCCCCGAGCCGTCCGGATGGCAGCCTCGCCGGCCACATGCACGGTGGCCGGTCGCGGCGGACACAGTCTACGAAGTTACAACTGTCCAACGCGTTGATAGTTGGTTCCGTGTGGCCGGGCATGAGAGCCGGTCACGACAATTCGGCGACCCCTACCTCGTATTCGGCGACATTCGTGATGGTCGCGCCTGTGGAAGCAGCGGCGTCCGACCTGACGCGGTTCGCGTGCTCCCGCGTGCTTGCCATCGCGTCCTCGCTGTCCCAAAGCGTGATGGACAGGCTCCGACCCGAACTGCGGTCGACCATGGACAAGATGCCTTTGCATCCCGGCATGTCGTTGACCTGAGGCACGATGTCGGACTTCATCTTCTCGAGGCCTCGGTCGTAGTCCTCGGCGCTGCCTTCGTAGGTGCTTACACGTGCGTACATGGCTGTCCTCCAACCGTTGTGGTGCCCGAGCCACTTCGGATGCTCCTCCCTTTGTGTCGAGGCGGCAAGGCATCGTGAAGGCCCGGACCGAAGCGGGAGATCACCGCTGCCCCGGGATGATCCCTACCTTTCTCGCCGGCTGCCATTACTCGTCGCCGTTGTAGGTGCGGTCATTGAACGACAGCAAAGCCACCATCCCGGTGGCGATTCATGCCGCCGGGTGGGTTCAACCCGTCGGTGACCCCGACCACCTTTGCCCCGATCAGCTCCCACGCCCGGACGATGAGAACGGAACACCCAGGGCACAAGCAGGTGTCGGGGGTCCACGTGTCCGGGTGTGGTGTGGTGACGGTGTAGGTGTTCGCGGCGAACCGCATCGAGCACGCGTCGCACGCCGTGCCCGACGTCTTGATGTTCGACGAGAACAGCGGGTCCTGTGTGGGGACGGTGGTGTCCATCAGGCGTCGCCCCGTCGCAGTTGCATAGACAGGTCGCCGCTGCGCTGGTAGAGGGTGTCACCGACCGTGAAGTTCGTCGACGGTGAGGGCGGTGTCGGTGACAGCCCCACTCCGCGTCGACTACAGCGATGACCAGCGCTGGAACCAAGC
>JACCYJ010000288.1 GCA_013696555.1 Nocardioidaceae bacterium
TGTCATCGGCGCGGTGCTGAACAACTTCGACCCCTCCAAAGCACGCGCCTACGCCAGCGGATACGAGGGCTACTACTCCTACAGCTACGGGCGTGGACCTCGGGTCAAGGGCCGGGGCAAGAGTCGCAATAGGAGTGAGGAGCTCGTTAATTAATGAAGTGGAAATCCAGGGACGCCAATCGTTCCCTGAATAGCATCGTGAGCATGCGTCCCGCCGATGGAAAACACGTGGAGTGGATCGACAACGAAGCCGTGGTTCTCGACCCTTCGACTGAGGAGCTCCACTACCTCAACGGTCCGGCCGCGCTCGTCTACGCACTGATTCTCGAGCACGGCTTCGATCGGGGGCTCGAGGAGGTTCGCAACATCTACGGCGCAGAAAGCGAGATCGAGAAGGGCATAGAGGACTGCCTCGAGGGCCTCGCCGACAAGGGGCTGTTGGTCGATGGCTGAGGGCAGCCCCGTACCCGAGGCCACCAGCACCTGACCGGATCCCTTCGACGGCCTGGTCTGGGCCGCCTCGCGCTGGCTCGCAGTGGGTGACGAGTGGGTCGAGGTCCGCTCTACGGTAGCGGGCTCTCTCGATTGGGCCCCCCTCGCGCCGCGGGCTCCCCGAAAGGCCACCAAGCACGAAGGGGTGCTGAGCCTCGTGGTCCCGGAGCCCGGCACCACACGGCCCGCCAAGGGCCGCAGGTTCCCCACGCTCTACCTGGGCAAGGCACCAATATTCGCCCAGCGCGAGCTGCCCACCCTCGAAAGGGATCTCGAGCTAACGCTTCAAGCCATACTCGAGAGTCGCAAGCAGCCCATCTACTGGCTCCAAGCGTGCCGGATAGAGGGCCACACCTGCCTCTACGGAGGCGACGTGTTCAACCGCTCCGCCTTTCGCAGAAAGCTTGCC
This sequence comes from Nocardioidaceae bacterium, assembly GCA_013696555.1. GTDB lineage: Bacteria > Actinomycetota > Actinomycetes > Propionibacteriales > Nocardioidaceae > JACCYJ01. The sequence continues at coordinate 902 of JACCYJ010000288.1, forward strand.
CGCAGCGGCATGGAGTTTTCCTCCGACCCTTACGTGAGGCTCACCGAGCGGGGGACGTTTGCCTGCTCGGACTGGGGCGAGCTGTCCCCGGGCCTGATCATCCTGAGCGTCAGCGGGGGCGAGCCTGACGAAATAGTGGAGATCTCCGGTGCAATCCTGCTGGGGATCCTCTCCCAGGCCCGCCTAGGTGCCCTCGGCCCTGCCGAGCTTCGCCACCTCGTGCGCGCCACCGCCTCCGTCACCGGCACCAGTGCGCTGGACGCCAACGCGCTCGTCGAGCACATCAAGTCCTCTGCCCGCTGAGGCGGTGCTCGCCTTGGATGTGCTCACCCTGGAGGTGCTCGGCACCCACTACCTGATAGAGAGCGACCGGCGTTGGCGGGATTTTTTGGCGCAACTGTGGGCTCCATTCGTAGTGCCAACGAGCGTGGAGGGACCCGTGGACGCCCGCATCTGCGACGAGGAATCGGGTTGGAGCCTTGTCTTCTCCGAGGGCTGGGGCGTCGAGGACGATGATCCCTGGAGCCTTGCCAACGAGATGCGCAACGTCTTGTTCTCCGCGGTGCTCGAGGCAAACGCCGGGAAGGTGGTCGCCCTGCATGCCGCGGTGGTGGAGCGCGACGGGGCGGGTCTGCTGTTGGCCGGGACTTCGGGCTCGGGGAAGACGACACTGACCTTGGAGCTAGTGGGTCGGGGCTGGACCTACCACAGCGACGACTTAGCGCCCATCTATGTCGACTCGGGCATGGTCGCGTCTTTTCCGAAACCGCTGCACGTCAAGGATCTATCCCGCTGGGAGCTTTACCGCCAGCGCTGGAACCCCCCGTCGTGGGTGCCCGCTCCCAGACACACTTTCCTAGTGCCGGCAGTCGCCTTCGAGCCCGCACCGCGCGCCATGGTCGCGCCTCGCCGGCTTCTCTTCCCCCGCTACGATCCGAAAGAGAAGCCTCGCCTGGAGCTCTATTCTTCTGCCCGCGCGGTGGCGTGGGCAGCTCCTAATCTCTATTCGTCCCCCCCTCTCGGTCGTGCGGGCCTGGACGTGGTCATACGTCTTTGCGGGCAGGCGGATGCGGCCGAGGTGGTGTACGGCTCGGCCGCAGAGGGGGCCGACCTGATCGAGCGGTGGGTTGACCAATCTGCAACTCCTGTTTATCATGTTGCCTATGAGTGAGGAGTTAAAAAATGCCAATGGTGAATCTCCGTCCCTCCGCACCGAGAGGGTCGACCGGAGGCGCTTCCTGCGCAGGGCGGCGGTCACCGCGGCGTGGGCGGTCCCGGTCGTCTCGACCTTCTCGGCCGCGCCCGCGTACGCTAGTTCGCACTGCGTGAGGCTCAACCAACGCTGCGGCACAGTAGTGAGCTGTAGCGGGACGCAAGACAGCAGGTGTTTTATGGGATCATTCGGTAGCTGCTGCACAGGCTGTAACTGTCGAACCGCGCTTACCAGCGGCTGCGCTTCGGGACAGGCATGCGTCTGCAAGGACGCGGGCATCTTGGGGACTCCCTGCCCGGCATAGTGCAGCACCGTCCCTGCACCGCATAGCGGCATCCTCCCCTACCCAGGAGGCGCTGCCTTGGCTCTTCCCAGCCCCCCATCCGACGTTCTGGGAGTCGGCGCAACTGTAATCATGGAACTAAGGATTACGGAGGCGGTTGCGGCCCTGGGAGACGCCGGACTTCGTTGCATCGTCCTCAAGGGTCCGTCAATCGGCCGCTGGCTCTACGACACAACCCAGGAGCGGAGCTACGGAGACTCGGACCTTCTGGTGGCCCCAGGCGAAATCCCCGCTGCAGAAAAGGTCATCTTTGCTCTCGGCTACCGTCGTCAACTAGAGGCTCTGATCGGGGATCGCCCCTGGGGGGCGCTGTACTGGATGCGTCCTCACGACGGGGCGGCCCTCGACCTGCACCGGGCGTTGACCGGCATAGAGGCTTCCCCGGAGACGGCCTGGCTGCTTCTTTCGGAAGAAACTGAGCTCCTCTCATTACGGGGCGTGGAGGTCGAGGTATTGAACCAGGCCGCCCGAGCCCTGCATCTGGTACTCCATGCCGCCGATCACGGGTTTTCCTCGGACCGGCCACTCAAGGAGCTCGCGCTGGCGCTTGATGCCCTTCCGCAAGATCTGTGGAGTCGAGCCGCCTCTCTTGCCGCCAAGTTGGAAGCAAGCGCTGCCTTCGCCGCGGGTCTGCGGCTGGTCCCCGAGGGGGCCGAGCTCGCCGCCCGCCTGTGTCTGCCCGACAACGACTCCGTGGAGGTTGCGCTTCGGGCGAGCCCGGCTACACGACACGCCCTGGGGCTGCAATGGCTGCTGCAAACGGAAGGACTGGGCGCCAAGGCGTCTTTGCTCGTCCGCAAGCTCGCACCCCCGCCCGCTTACATGCGCGCCTGGTCGCGCCTGGCGCAGAAGGGGGGGCTGGGACTAATCCTTGCCTACTTCTGGCGCCCTCTCTACTTGTTTCTCGTGGCGATCCCCACTGTTCGGGCT
>JACCYJ010000295.1 GCA_013696555.1 Nocardioidaceae bacterium
GCGTTGAGGTAGAACTCCGCCTCGAGGTACTCGAGGTTGAGGGCGAAGTTCAACACGGCCCCGTCACTCGGGGCCGCAGCGGCAGCCGCGACCGAATCCAGCCCGGTGAGCGCGCTCGCGCCGACCGTGCCGAGACCGGCCAGGCCCGCGGCCCGCAGGAACCGCCGCCGATCGGTGGGGTTCTCCGCGCTCCGGTCGATCATGTCGACAATTGCTCGCTTACCAAACATCGATTTCGTCCTCCCTGGGCAACGACAAATTTGTGGGCTTACCGGATAGGTTCGTGGCCGCCCGACCTGTCGGATGGGTGACAAATCAAAGAAAAATGGAGCTAGGGTCACGGGGGTGACCCGGGCGTCCGAGCAGTCCGTCGCCCCGCCCCGGGCCTACGTTCGCGGCCCGTTCCCTCTGCTGGGGCCTGCCTTCGTCGCCGCGATCGCCTACGTCGACCCCGGCAACTTCGCCACCAACATCACCGCGGGTTCGACGTACGGGTACTTGTTGTTGTGGGTGCTGATCGTCAGCAACGGCATGGCCATGCTGATCCAGTACCTCTCCGCAAAGGCTGGCATCGCCACCGGGGCCAATCTGCCAGAGCTGTGTCGGGAGCACTTTCCTCGACCGCTGACCCGGGGACTGTGGCTCCAGGCCGAGCTGGTCACCATCGCGACCGACCTGGCAGAGGTCCTGGGCGGAGCCCTCGCGTTGAACCTGCTCTTCGGGCTGCCGCTGCTGAGCGGGGGCGCGATCACCGCTCTGGTGGCCTTCGGGCTGCTCTTCTTCCAAGGCCGCGGGCACCGGCCCTTCGAGACAGCGGTGACCGGGCTGTTCATGGTCATCCTGTTCGGATTCCTCTACAGCCTGATCGTCGGCGGACTGGACCCGTCGGAGATGCTGTCCGGGACCGTCCCCCGCTTCGACGGGACCGACAGTGTGCTGCTCGCCACCGGGATGCTCGGGGCAACGGTGATGCCACACGTCATCTACCTGCATGGTGCCTTGACCCAGGGCCGTTACGTGCGTGACACCGAAGAGCAGCGTGTCGCCCTGCTCCGCAGCCAGCGCATGGACGTCGTCGCGGCCATGATCTTGGCTGGTCTGGTCAACATGGCGATGCTGGTCATCGCCGCCCAGGTGTTGTCCGGTGGCGACCAACCGGTCGACACCATCGAGGCGGCGCACGCCGGGTTGGATACCGCGCTCGGCCCGGCGGCCGCGCTGTTCTTCGCACTGGCGCTGCTCGCCTCAGGCTTCGCTGCCTCCAGCGTCGGCACGTACGCGGGGCAGGTCGTCATGCAGGGTTTCTTGAGAATGCGGATCCCGCTGGTCGTCCGGCGACTGGTGACCCTGCTCCCGGCGCTGGTCGTGCTGGGGTTCGGCCTGGATCCAACCCGGGCGTTGGTGTTGTCACAGGTCGTGTTGTCCTTCGGCATACCGTTCGCCCTCGTCCCCCTGGTGCTTCTCACCCGCCGACGAGATGTGATGGGGGGTCTGGTCAACCGACCGGCCACCACACTGGCCGCCGCAGCTGTGGCCGGGCTCATCATCGCGCTCAACCTCTTGCTCATCGGGCTGACCGTCAGCGGCGCGTGATCACGACTGAACCGCGACGTACGGTGTGGCATGACCCCGGTTCGGCGTTGGCTGCTGGTCGCGCTGGGTGTCTGCGTCCTCGTTCTCACCCCGACCGCGATCCGGTCGCTGCCGGTGGCCGACTCCGACGTAAGCGCCGCCGACCTGCTGCAGCGGGTCCAGGACTCCGCTTCGGTGCCCTACTCGGGGTACGCGGAAGCCGTCGGTGGGATGCAGCTGCCGGTATCGGACCAGTTCTCGGACCTGGCGCAGTTGCTGGGCGAGCGAACCCGGCTGCGCGTATGGTGGCGGGCCGCCGACGACTGGCGGGTCGACGCCCTCGATATCACCGGGGAGACCGACCTGATCCGCAGCACGGACGGCCTGGTGATGTGGGAGTACGAGGCGGCGCGCGCCACCTACACCGATGACCCGCCGGTACGCCTGCCACGAGCTGCCGACCTGGTGCCACCGGTGCTCGGTCGGCTGGTGTTGGGCGAGGCGGTAGCCGAGGAGGTGAGCCGGCTGCCGGCTGTCAGGGTCGCCGGGCGGGAGGCGCCCGGGTTGCGACTCACCCCGGCGGACTCGCAAACCACGGTGGACCACGTCGACGTCTGGGTCGACCCGGACACCGGGCTGGCGCTGCGCGTTGCCGTCTACGGGGCCGGCGATACCCCGGCCATGACGACGACCTTCCTCGATCTGACCACGCAGCGACCGGCTGCCGCCCAGACGGCGTTCACGCCGCCACCAGATGCCCATGTGGACTACGACGAGGCGGTGGACATCGCCGCGGCAGCCGACCGGTTCGCACCCTTCACCGCCCCCGACCGGCTCGCCGGACTGGATCGACGCATTACCCCCGGCGTCGGTGCGGTGGGCCAGTACGGCCGCGGAGTCGCGCGGCTGATCGCGATACCGCTGCGCGACGAGGACGCGGACCCGCTGCGAGAGCAGCTGCTCACCACGACGAACTCGCGCTCCGGGCGGCGCGGTGTCTCGGTGACGGTCGGGCCCCTCGGGCTGCTACTCACGCCCCACGCCCACGACCGGCCGACCTGGCTGCTTGCCGGCACGGTGACACAGCGAACGCTGTCGACCGCGGCCCGACAGCTGGCCGATGGCCCGGAGCTGATCCGGTGATCGTCACCCGAGGGTTGACCAAACGCTACGGCGCTGTGCTCGCCGTCGACGACGTGGACCTCGACGTACGGACCGGTGACATCTACGGCTTCCTGGGCGCCAACGGATCCGGTAAGACGACGACGGTGCGGATGCTCCTGGGACTGGTGTTGGCCACCACCGGGAAGATCGAGCTGTTCGGCCAGGCCATGCCGCACGCGGCCCGCTCGGTGCTGCCGCAGGTCGGGTCCCTGGTGGAAGGTCCCGCCGCGTACGGGCACCTGTCCGGGCGAGCCAACCTGTCCCTGTTCGACGCCATGGGCACCGGAGGCCCCCGACGCACCCGGCGCGCCCGCATCGACGAGGTGCTCGCGCAGGTCGGGTTGACCGATGTGGGCCGGAGGGCGGTGAACGCGTACTCACTCGGAATGCGTCAGCGTCTCGGGCTCGCCGCAGCCCTGCTGCGGGCGCCGCGGTTACTGGTCCTCGACGAGCCCACCAACGGGCTCGATCCCCAAGGCATCCGGGAGATCCGGGAGCTGCTGTTGCAGCTGCACGCCGGCGGCACCACGATCTTCCTCTCCAGCCACCTGCTCGCGGAGGTCGAGCAGATGTGCACCCGCGTCGGTGTCCTGGACCGTGGCCGGCTGGTGCTCCAGGAAAAGCTCAGCGTCTTGCAGGCACCCACCGGGCGCACCGTCGTCCGTACCCCGGACGCCAACCGAGCGCAGGCCCTGCTGGACGGGAGGCTGGAGCGACGCGACGGTTCCCGGTTGCTGGTCCGCGGCGCCGACGCGGCCGAGGTCAACGCCCTCCTCGTCGGCGGCGGGGTACGCGTCGACGAGCTCGGTGCTGAACGGCGCTCGCTGGAGCAGGTGGTGCTCGCGGCCACCGAGGGCGCCGTCCCGGGGTCGGTCACTCCATGATCGGCGTCGAGCTGGTCAAGATGCTGCGCCGACCCCGTACCTGGGTCACCATCGGGCTGCTCAACGGGCTACCGACCCTGGTCGCGATCCTGCTCGCATTGACCGACCTCGGTCCGCGCCCGGGGACCGGCCCGGCGTTCTTGTCTGCCGTGCTGTCCGACGGCACGCTGTTCCCGCTCGCCGCCCTCGCGATCGTGTTGCCTTTCTTCCTGCCGATCGCCGTCGCCGTGGTCGCCGGCGACTCGGTAGCCGGCGAGGCGCAGGCAGGCACCCTGCGTTACGTCCTCACCCGGCCCGTCGGCAGGACCCATCTGCTGTTCGCGAAGCTGGTCAGCGTCATCGCGTTCGTCCTGCTTGCGGTGCTGGTCGTGGCAGCGACCGGATACGTCGTCGGCACGCTGCTGCTCGGTGACCAGCCGTTGGCCAGCAGCGTTTCCGGCACTTCGCTCACGCCCGCCCAGGTCACCGGCCGCACGGTGCTTTCGATTCTGTACGTGGTGCTGTCAATGCTGGGGGTGGCCGCGATCGCGTTGTTCCTCTCGACGACAACCGACTCGGCACTGGGAGCGGCCCTCGGAGCGCTTGCGGTGCTCGTCGCGTCCTCGGTCCTGTTCACGCTGGACGCTGCCGCGGCACTGCAGCCCTACCTGCCGACGCGGTACTGGCTGGCCTTTGTCGACCTGTTCCGTGACCCGATTCTGTGGCGCGACGTCTTGCGCGGCGTGCTCCTGCAGATCATCTATGTGGCTGTCTTCCTCGGCGCGTCCTGGGCCAACTTCACGACCAAGGACATCACGAGCTGAGGCGGCCACAGTCCTCGGCCGTGGGCGCGACCGGCAGGGTGCGGCCCAGCGCGAGCAGCACGCTGCCGAGCACGACCGGGTCGGAGGGCAACCCACGGTGCGCAACCTGGGAGTCGGGGCAGATGCCCTGCACGGTGATGTTGATCGCCCCCTCCAGACTGGCCGAGCCCGCCGGTGTCACCAGCTCGTCGGCGGTGGTCCAGATCGACACGAACCGCGGTCCCTCCGGAGTCTCATCCCCGGCGTTCAAGGCCCGCAACAGGTCGCTGTCGGGGGCAAGCTGCTCACATGCCCCGGTGCACAGGCCGGGCACAACCTGCGCCGCGAGAGCCGCCACCGTGGTCCCGTGATGCGGTGAGCCCAGCGTCAGCACCCGCCGCGCAGCCTCGTCCCCGCCGTAGTCCCGCACCCACAACCGGGCGACGACCCCGCCGGCGGAGTAGCCGATCACGTCGACAGACATGGCGCCGGTCCGGTCCATGGCCGCCTGCGCGGCCTGACCGAGTCGCTGGGCCTGGACCCGCAGGTCGCCAGTACCGTCACCCGCGAGCGTGACGATCGTCGCGTCCCGTCCCTCGGCGCGCAGCGCCGACACCAGCGGGGCAAGCGAGAGCACGGAGCCGCCGTACCCGGGTACGAGCAGCACCGGGCCTGGCCGGTCCTGCGGGACCGGCTGGACGGCGGAGGTGGTAGCTCGCCGCGCGGCCCACACGGTGACGACGACGATGACGGTGACCACCAGCGCGACCAGCACGACGACGAACCGCCGCCGGGCGGGCGACAAGGTGGCGAGCACACCACCATCTTTGCTCGGGAATCAGACGGGATCGATCCAGGCGATGTAGTACGACCGACCCGCACTCGACGGGCCGCGCTCGATCAGCAGCCGACATTCCACCAGCGAGCCGTCCTTGGCGAGCACCGGAAGCTGGAGCGGCACGCCGATCATGCGCGCCTGGCCGGTGCTCAGGTGACGACTGAACCCGGCGACGTGCGCCTCTCGGAGCTGAGGTGGGATCAACGTCACCACCCGGCGGCCCACAAGGTCGGCCACCGCCCAACCGAGCTGATCTGCCAGTGGCCGGCTGATCGCGACGATGCGGTTGGCGTCGTCCACAGCGACCACGCCGACGGTCGCATCCCGTACAGCGCTGGCATCCCACGCTGTGTCGACGGGTGTCGTCCGGTCGTGAACGACGGTCTCGAACCGGGGTTGAGCGGCGCCCGGCCACGCGGTTGGGGACGCACCATCAAGCTGTGCCACCACTTGGTCGCACACCCAGTCACGTAGCTCGATCGCCTCCGGCAGCCCTGGCCTGACCAGCAGCTTCCCCGCGACCGACAACCGCTCGGCCAGATCGAGGGCGTCCTGAAGGGCGATGAAGTCCGGGCCGAGGTCGGGTGGGACCCGTAGCTCCAGGTCGACCTGCGCCGGCACCCACTCCCACGAGTCGGTCGGCCCAGCAGCGTGCGCTGCGCGGACGATCCCGTCGCGGCGTGACCTCGCCACCGCGTCGCCGACCGCCTGTGCTAGGAGACGTCGCGGTCGACCCGCAGCGCGGAGGTGGTCACGGACGTCGTCTCGCTGCGGGAAATGCCAGCCGAGCTCGCGCAGCAGCTCGTCATGGTGCTGCTGGGCAGCCAGCCACAAGACCGGCGGCAAGGACACCAGCTTGACCGTCGCTGTCTTGCTGGCGTCTTCCTCCTCAGCCCACGCAGCTTCCGTGTCGAAGTCCCAGCTGGCGAGCAGGTCTCTGGCCGAGCGCTCCGGTGGTTCCGCCCCAACGGTGAACCACACGATCTTGCCCTCGCCGCCAAGGCTGCGCACACCGCACTGATGCGTGAGCGCCGCCACCAGCGCCATCCCCCGACCGGTTGTCGCGTCGGGTGCACGGTGCTGCGGAACCGGCATCTCGGGGTTGGAGTCGCGCACCTCGACGCGCACGTCCTCGGTGCGGACCTCGATCGCCATTTCGATCGGCGTGTGGGCGTGCAGAACCGCGTTCGCGACGACCTCGCTCACCGCCAGCTCGGCGGACTCAGCCCATGCCTCACGGTCGTTGTCCGTCAAGACTTCGCGCAACATCCGGCGCGCGGCGCCCGCGCTCGCGAGCTCCGGCAGCAGCGTGACCGCGCGGGTGGACACCACCTCACCGGCGCCACCGACGCCCACCTGGGGCCGCTCGACCGCGGGGCGGCGGGCCATGGTGTCGAAGAACAACGAGGTGCCCAGCGGGTCGGGCCAGATGTGTACGCGCACCCAGGTTTCGGCCGTCTCCAGGTACGTCTCGACCCGTTCGGCGACCTCCGTCGTCGTCGTTCGCTCGTACGCGGTGCGGAGCTCCGCGCCGAGCGGCTCAGCGAACACCTGCCAGAGATTGCTCCCGAGCAACGCCTCCCGCGGGCGACGGCACAATGTCTCGGCACCTCGGTTGAGTGCGGTCAACCGGCCCCCGCGGTCGGTCCGCACGAAGGCGGACGGCATCGTTTCCAGCAGTCGCGCCAGCTCGTCGCGGGACTCGCGCTCGATGGTGACGTCCCAGGCCACCCCGAGCATGCGCACCGGCTCTCCCTGCCTGGCTCCGAGCACCCGCCCGCGAACGCTGATCTCGCGCGCGCTTCCGTCCGGCTGGGTGATGCGGCAGCCGCTGGTGAAGTCGCCGTTCGTCTCGATCGCGGTAGCGATGGCTTGCATCAACCGCGCCGTGTCCGACGAGTGGATCCGGTCCCGGACGGAGTCGATGTGCGGGACGACCGTCGAGCTGGGGCAGCCGAGCATCGACATCAGCCGCTGGTCGCACCGAAGCAGCCTCGTCTGCGAGTCGTACTCGAACCGGCCCAGGTTGCTGGCACCGAGGGTCAGCTCGAGCCAGGTGGCCGCGGCCGGGCCGGTGTCCCAGCCAGCTCGGCTGTCCAGCTCGACGGCCACCTCATCGGCCAACAGGGACAGCGCTCGTAACTCGTCAACCGTCCACTCGCGTGGAACCTCATCCACGACGCAGAGACGACCCAAGATCCCCTTGTCGCTGCCTCGCAGGGGGACGCCCAGGTAGGACCGGGCCGACGGGCCGCCTGGCGGGTCGAGGTCAGCCACGCCGGCATGCCTGGTCAGATCGGAAACGGCCAGCGGCGCGTCGGTTGCCAGGAACGCCGCTGCCGCAGCGCTCGAGAGTGGTCTGCTTCGGGCGAGCGGCGACGGGCCGCGCGCCTCGTAGGACGCGATGACCAGCTCCACCCCCTGACTGAGCAGGCTCGCCTCGGCCACGGGGCACCGCAGTAGCTTCGCGGCCAGGGTGGCTAGCCGACGCGCGCGCGCGGCTGCATCCGCACCTGCCGGTGGGCGGTCGAATGCGACGGGCCGAAGGGAGTCGGACAACGCAGCCGCGTCGCCAACCGCCCGTTGCGGACTCCGTTTCGCAGACGCGTCACCGGCGACAGGCATCGAGACTCAGGGTAAACGGACAACAGCGTCAAGAGCCCCATAGTCACCACGTGTCACCCGGCGACTCTTGCGGCCGTCGGATACCGTGACGCCGAGCCGGTCGGAGGAGGTGTTCGCAGTCCAGACGTTCCTCCCGTACCCCGACTTCAACCGCAGTGCCCAAGTGCTCGACGACAAACGCTTGGGCAAGCAGCGGGTCGAATGCCTGCAGATCATGCACGTGCTGATCGGGCTGCGCTGGAACGTCAGTCTCGAGGTGATCGAGGAGTTCACCCCGCGAGGCTGGCGCAATCACCCCGCGGTGTTGATGTGGACCGGCTGCGAGGACTCTCTGCTGGACTACCAACGCAGTGTCTGTGCGGTGTGGGCGTCGCGGGGCTTTCACGACACCTGCTACGCCAAGAGCGTCGGACTGATGGCCCGGTGGTGGGACGAAGGAGGGACCGGGTCGGCAAGGCCTTCGTGGCTCGGCGACGTTGCGCTGCATCGCTCCCACCAGTCGAACCTGATCCGCAAGGCCCCCGCGATCTACCGACCACTGTTCCCAGGCGTTCCGGACGACCTGCCGTACATCTGGCCGGCCGGTAACACTGCGGCGAACCAAGGCGTATAGGGCACTGCCATGGGTACGAAAGTCTCGTCAACGACATCCAGCGGAAGGGGTGCAGCATGGCCACCGGAGAAACCGGATTCGACGACGTCTCCTTCGACCTGATCTCAGTGCAGTATCACTCGCTCAAGGCGGGGCACGACTACGGCCAGTACGTGCGCGACGCCGACAACGCTGGTCGCAAGGACATCGCAGACTTCTTTCGCAGCGTCATGGACGAAGACTCCCAACGTGCGCAAAAGTGCCACGACTTCCTCAAGGAGTTGTCCGGAAGCGACGAGTCGGGTTCTGCGCTCAGCTGAGCAGCTCGGCGGCTAACCCCAGCACCGCGCAGACGCCCAGGGTCCGCAGCACCGACCAGCGGCGCCAGAAGATCATCACGAGCGCCAGGGCGCCGATCGCCAGCGCCGTCGGCTGCAGCGCGTCTAATACCGGCAGCTCGAGGTGGACCGGACCCCAGTCATGAAAGCGGGTACGGTCGAACAGCGTGTGCAGGGCGAAGTAGACCGCCAGGCTGGCGATCACCCCGACGACTGACGCGGTGATCCCGCTCAGCGCCGCTGCCAGGGTCGCGTTCCCACGGAGGCGTTCGACGTACGGCGCGCCGAGGAAGATCAGGATGAAGCAGGGCACGAACGTGACCCACGTCGTAAGCAATGCGCCGAGAAGCGCCGCAGCCCATGGGTCGAGGCCACCGGGGTCGCGGTAGGCGCCAAGGAACGCCACGAACTGGACCACCATGATGAGTGGTCCCGGCGTCGTCTCAGCCAGGGCGAGTCCTCGTACCATCTCCCCTGGTTCCAGCCAGCCGTAGGTCTGCACGGCCTCCTGAGCCACGTACGCCAAGACGGCGTAGGCCCCCCCGAACGTGACCAACGCGGTGCCGGAGAAGAACAACCCCTGCTCGGTGAAGACGCTGTCACGGCCCGTCGCGAGCACGACCGCGAGCAGCGGCAGGAACCACACCAGCAACCCGATACCGACGATGACTGATGCCCGTCGGAGGCTGGGGCGCTCCGCATGCAGGACGTCGTCCGAGACCACCGGCGCAGGCCCTTCACTCGCCGCGGCGTGGTTGGGGCGATGCGCGAGCGAGCTGGGCACCCACCGTCCGAGCACCCACCCCGCTACGCCGGCACCGAGGACGACCAACGGGAAGGGCACCTGAAAGGCCAGCAAGCTGACGAACGCGGCGACCGCGAGCGCCACCAGAGCCGGGGAGTACAGCGCTCGACCGGCCACTCGGACGACGGCTTGCGCCACGATGGCGACCACCGCCGCCGCGAGTCCGACAAACAGCGCGGAGAGCACCGTGGTGGTGCCGTACGCGACGTAGATTGCGGAGAGGGCCAGGAGCGCAATGACGCCGGGTAGCACGAACAGGATCCCGGCCACCAGACCACCTGCGGTGCCGTTGAGCAACCAGCCGGTGTAGATCGCGAGTTGCTGCGCCTCCGGACCGGGCAACAGCATGCAGTAGTTGAGTGCGTGCAAGAACCGCTGCTGTCCGATCCAGCGTTGCTCGTCGACGAGCGTCCGTTGCATGACCGAGATCTGCCCGGCCGGTCCGCCGAAGGTCTGCAGCGAGATGCGAAACCACGCGCGTACGGCGGTGTGGAAGGGCACTAGGTCGCGCCTAGTCGTGTCGGCCATCCCGGCTGGTCAGCGCTGCGTGGCCGCTGCGAGGTAGCGGATCGCCGCCGCATAACCGTCGATTCCCAGGCCGACGATGACCCCGGAGGCGAGCTCGGACAGGTATGAGTGGCGGCGGAACTCCTCACGGGCATAGACGTTGGAGATGTGAACCTCCACCCACGGCGCCGTCAGCGCGGCGGCGGCGTCGCGCACGGCGATCGAGGTGTGGGTCCATGCGCCGGCGTTGAGCACCGCCGGAGCACTCGCGTCGGCGGCCGCGTGCAACCAGGCGATGAACTGTCCCTCGTCGTCGCTCTGACGTACGTCGACCTCGACGCCGCAGTCTGCGGCCGTGTCCCAGCACAGCTGCTTCAGCTCCGCGTACGTGGCTGTCCCGTATATCGCTGGCTCCCGCGTGCCCAGCCGGGCCAGGTTGGGTCCGTTGAGCACCAACAGCACGATGCTGCTCCTCCGGTACGAGTTGCGGTCGCCCTGACCCTACAAGCGGACGCGGTGGCTCGCGGTCAGGCGTAGCCGAGCTGGTGGAGTCGCGCGTCGTCGATGCCGAAGTGGTGGGCGATCTCGTGCGCGACGGTGATCTCGACTTCGTCGACGACGTCCTCCACAGTCTCACAGATCCGGAGGATGGGGTTGCGAAAGATCAGGATGCGGTCGGGCAAGTTTCCCGCGTAGCTGAAGCCCCGTTCGGTCTGCGGCACCCCCTCGTACAGTCCGAGCAGCTCCGGCTCGTCCAGGGGGGGCTCGTCCTCGATGAACAGCGCGACGTTGTCGAGTAAGGCGACCAGCTCCTCGGGGATGGCCGCGAACGCAGCGGCGACCAACTCCTCGAACCGCTCCTCCGACATCGCCATCACCCGGCCCATTGTGCCGAGCCTGCCCGGTGGCGCTCCCCCGTCGATTGGCGGGTTGCGGCCGCCTGCATCGGCGTGGGTGCCGAGCCTGCCCGGTGGCCTCCCCCGTCGATTGGCGGGTTGCGGCTGCCTGCATCGGCGTGTCGGCAGCCGCTTGGCGCCGAACGACGGTCGAGGGGCGCATCCGCGACCGGATGGATGGGCCACACTAGGCGTGATCAGCTGGCCCAGCCCCCATCGTCTAGAGGCCTAGGACGCCGCCCTTTCAAGGCGGTAGCACGGGTTCGAATCCCGTTGGGGGCACCGCAAGCGCCGCATCGGAGCAGGAGTAACGTCCGAAACAAGTCCCAACCGAAGGGAGCTCGCGATGTTCGTCCAGCTGATCCAGGGACAGGTAACCGACGCCGGGGAGGTCCGCGCGGCGATGGACAGGTGGCTACAGGATCTGGCCCCCGGTGCCTCGGGCTGGCTCGGCAGCACCGCGGGCGTGACCGAAGATGGCACCTCGATCGCTGTTGTGCGCTTCGAGTCCGAGGAGGCGGCCCGGCGCAACAGCGACCGGCCCGAGCAGGGCCAGTGGTGGGCTGAAATGTCCAAGCTGTTCAGCGGGGACGTCAGCTTCCGCGACAGCACCGACGTCGATGTCGACGCCCACGGCAACCCCGACGACGCCGGGTTCGTCCAGGTCATTCAAGGTCGCAGCAGCGACCCAGAACGCGCCCGCGAGCTCATGAACGACGACTCCGGCAAGTGGGCCGAGTGGCGGCCGGACATCATCGGCAGCCTGGGAGTCGCGCACGACGGCGGGGTCTACACAATGGTGTTGTACTTCACCTCCGAGGAGGCTGCGCGCGAGGGCGAAACCAAGGAGCCGCCCGCGGAGCTCACGGCAGCGATGGAGGAGATGGACGCACTCAGCGTCGGTGTGCCGGAGTACTTCGACCTGAGGCAACCCTGGTTGGACTCTCCGCAGTAGGCGGACGAAGGCTCCGCCAGGCGCTCGCGGTCGGTGCGCTAGTCTGGGGCTGCGCGATTGCGCACCTGGCCCCGTAGCGCAGTTGGTTAGCGCGCCGCCCTGTCACGGCGGAGGCCGCGGGTTCGAGTCCCGTCGGGGTCGCCACCACAGCTCGTAGGTCGCTCCAGATACGGCGACCGCCAGCGCCGCCGGAGTCAGTGCAACCCCCCAGCCTCCGACGTACCAGTCCTGCACCGCGAGGCCGGCCCACACCAGTGCGATCGCCGCCGCCGCGAGCAGTGGTCCGGTCAGGGCACGTACCCGCTCAGTGATCCACGGGCCGGTGTCCTGGGCCTTGGCCGACGCTGTCCGCCTCGGCGCCGGCCCGGCGAGATCCCACCCGTCCAGCAAAGCCAGCACGACCACGGCCCCCATCAGACCGATCACGGCCGTCAGCTGCGAGGCCAGCGACGCATCCGGTGAGCGCGCCCACACCCCGAAGGCCGGTGCGACCAGCGCAAGGCTCCGGATCGGTCGGATTCGGAGGGCCACGACCGACGCAGCGCACCCGGTGAGCAGCCACCACGGTACGTCGCTGGCGTACGGCACGACGACGGTCATCAGCACGCCCAACCAGATGGGTAACGCGAGGAACCACACCGGGCCCGGGTAGCCCGCCCATCGCCGGATCATCAGGCCACGCCTCTGCGAGCCATCGCCCTGACCGCGGTGGGGATGGCGGTGACATCGTCGACGACCATCGCGCCGGACTCGGCCAGCCGGCTCCGCACCAGCTCACCGTGCCGCCGCCAGACCTGCGGCGTCAGGCTCGACAGCTTCGGTGGCCACCGCTGCGGCTCCAAACCGGCCAGGTCGATCACGACCAGCCGGTGGCCACGCTGGGTGAGCCGGGCGAGGGCCGACAGCATCCGAGGGTCCAACAGCGGGGAGAAGCAAAACACCACGGCGCGAGGTGGCAGGGCGACAGCGGGAATGCGCGTGAGCACGGGGTCGAGGAAAGAGTCGACCGTCGGCGGCTCGACGAGCTGGTCGAGCAGGCGCATTCGCTGCGCCAGCCCCTGGCCAGGGGCGATCCAGCGCAACACGCTGCCGTAGAGCACCAGCCCGACCCGATCCCCAGCGGCCAGGTACGCCAGGGCAACCGATGCACCGCCGCGTACCGCCGCATCGGCGAAGCGGCGATCGTATGCCCCGCGCTCACCGAGGTGATCGACGAGGATCACGACGTCTGCCGCCTGGTCCCGGTAGCGCTGCGACACCATGATTTCACCGGTGCGAGCCGAGGCCCGCCAGTTCACGTCGCGAAGCGGGTCACCGGCCGCATACTCCCGAAGCTCGGCGAACTCGGTGCCGATCCCGCGGGCTCGGCCCACGTGCCCACCGAGCTGTGACAACAGCTGCGGCGGGGCATAAGCAGTGGGCTGTTCCTCCGGCTGCGGGTGCACAATCAAGTACGGCAGCGCGACGCTCACCGCAGCCGACCAGCCGCCGTAGCGCGTCGCGACCTGCGCCTGGAACACCCCTGGCGAGCCAACCCGCCAGGCAGTCGCCCGCAAGTCGAAGACAGTCTCGCTGCCCACCGACAGGCGCCACGGTTGGGCTCCCGCAAGCTCGACGAACTGCGCCGGATCGATCTCGGCCCGCAAGTGCGCCTGGGTCCCCGGCGCCGCCAGCGTCGCCCGATACCGAACGACGTCACCGGCCGTACACCGATCGGCGCTAGCGACCACGGTCAGCTCCAGCTCGTCGGGCCGGTGGTCGCCAAGAACCAGCGCGATCAACAGCAGCATGGCCGTCGCCCCAACCGCTGGCACCGGTCCAGGGGTCACCACGAGCGCCACAACGGTCAGAGCGGTCAGCATCAGTAGGTGGGCGACGAAGGCTGTCGCGCTCCATTCGAGCCGGACGCGGGCAGACCGCTTCATCTGGGCCGGGCCGCCGGGGTCGCAATCGAGGACAAGACCTCCGCGACCACGCTGTCCCCGGTTGTTCGAGAGGCCCATAGTTCGGGGCGCACCACGATGCGGTGGCCCAGCGCGACGATCGCCACCTGCTTGACGTCGTCCGGCAACACGAACGTGCGGCCGGCCATCAGGGCGGCTGCCTGCGCCAAGGCACCAAGGGCCAACCCGCCCCGAGGGCTGGCGCCGACGGAGACCTTGGAATGCCGTCGAGTGCCAGCCAGCAGACTGACGATGTAGTCGACCACCGACGGGTGGATCTCTACCTGTGCCCGCAGCCTTCGGGCTGCGACCAGCTCATCTGCGGTGACGACCGAGCTGATGGCGTGCTCGTCCACTCGCTCCGTCAGCCGGCCCTGCAGCATGTCCGCCTCCACCTCCGGGTCGAGATACCCCAGTCGGATCCGGGCGGTGAACCGATCCAGCTGCGCCTCCGGGAGCGCGTACGTCCCCTCGAACTCGATCGGGTTGCTGGTCGCCACGACGACGAAGGGATCAGGGAGGCGGCGGGTCTGCCCGTCGGTCGTGACCTGTTGCTCCGCCATCGCCTCCAGCAGCGCGGCTTGGGTTTTTGGTGGAGTCCGGTTGATCTCATCGGCCAGCAGGAACTGGGTGAACACTGGGCCTGGTCGGAACTGGAAGTCGCTGTCGCGTTGGTCGAAGACCAGCGTGCCGGTCAGGTCTTGGGGCAACAGGTCAGGGGTGAACTGGACCCGCGCGAAGGTGAGCCCGAGGGCACGTGCCAAGGACCGGGCCAGCATGGTCTTGCCCAAACCGGGAAGGTCCTCGATCAGGACATGACCGCGCGCCAGCACGGTCATCAACACGAGCCGGACGGCGTCACGCTGACCGACTACCGCCTTGCCCACTTCGTCGAGCGTCTTTGCCATCAACGCCGCGGCGGCGCGTTCATCCAAGTCGGCCACGGACCCCCTCCTCCTCGCGCTTCCACCAACCCGTCGACGAGGCGATGTCTTCTGGATCGTCTCCGGCCGCCAGACGTCCACGGACGTACTCGTCGAACGCCTCGATCCGCCGAGCCTGCAGATCGATCAGCGTCACGTGACTCGCCGCCGGCTCCGTCCGTCGAGGCACGGCGAACCAACTGCGAACGGCTAGGAGCAAACAGACCACCCCCGCAAACAGGATCTGAAGCGCCTCCACCGCACCGATGAACCGCCAACTCAGGGCCGACCCTAGGACGATGAGCCAGGTGATGAACATCAACATCAGGTACGCACCAGGGCTTCGAGGAGTTCGTGCGCCACCTGCGCATCCGCGGAGGTGATCGGGCGCAGGGAGAAGCGTGCGGCTTCGAAAACCTGCAGCAGAGTCTCGACCCGCTCGCGATCCGCTGGCCGGTCCTGCACCAACGCGCGGGTCACGAACTCGCGCGCGGTTTCACTCCTCTCCCGCGGGAAGCGCGCTGACACCAAGTGTTCCTCTAGCGCCACGTACGCCGCGATCACCGCCAGTCGAGCGTCATCCGTGTTGCCCAGCGCACGTGCGGATCTGCGCAGCGCCTCATCCCTCGCTCGCTCCTGCGCTTGCTCTCCGACTGGCGCTCCGGCCGCCGTCAGACCGGCGGGGCCTTGCCGGTGCCGCCGGGTCAACACCAGTCGGGTCCTGCGTAGCAGCGCAATCAGGAGACCGCTACGTACCAGAAGCGCCAGTACGGCAAGCGCGAGCAGGACCCCGAGGATGCGGTCGAGTCTCTGCGCGAACGAGCCCTCGACTTCGGAGCCGGATCCCACGTCCGGAGGTTGTAATGCTGCCGGCTCCGGGAGAGGCAGCTCTGCTGTCCGAAAACCTGCGAACACCGGCAGCACCAGCACCCCGATGATGAGGGCCCGCAGTAGCAACGTGCGCCAAGGGATCCCCGAGTGTCGTCGCATACAGGCATCGACCGATCCGACGACAAGCCCGACGGCTGCAATGCCGATCGCTAGCTGCTTGTTGGTCAGCGTGACCGAGTCGGCCGCCAAGCAGATCACGGTCAGTCCAGACGCCGCGAGCACCACCATCAGCGGCGGGATCGGATTGGGGCGCACGAGGTTTGGCTGAGGCGACGCTTCGACCCCCATACCGCCCTCCATGACTTACCCGACGTGGCGGCACCTTACTGCCCGCGGAGCAGGCGAGCGGCGGCGCCGATGGGCTGGGGTAGTGTGGCGGCGCAGTAAGGGCAGGTAGCTCAGTCGGTACGAGCGTCCGCCTGAAAAGCGGAAGGTCGGCGGTTCGATCCCGCCCCTGCCCACCACCCGAAAAGCCGCATCTCCCCAGGCCAGAGGCCTGAAGGTTGGTCTCGCAGCACGGTGTGGTGCAGTTTCGACCGCCCGAGACCACGGCCTAAGACCACCGGCACCAATCGTCACTGTGTCTATCCCTGTCTGTCACTTGCCCTGCAGGGCTTGCACTCCCCGGGTGGTGCTGCCTACGGTTGCGGCGCAGTAACCCCCGTTGTCCCAATTTGCCAGTCCATGCCGGGAGCGTGCAGGGCGTCTGGTCCGCAAGCAATGCGCCGCGCCGCTGGCCGGTAGCCTTGCCCGTAGAACGGCGCGCGCCGGTGAGCTGAGCACCCGGCAGGGTGCCGCCGTTCTACCGGCTCAGCCGTCCAGCAGGGCCGGACTCCTTGTAGAAACGCTGAAGCTCGCCTGGCGTGAACAGACCCCGCTCATCGGGGTGCAGGAGCCCGCTCTTGATGAGGCTCTGAACGAAGTAGGCGCTCCTGCGCCATTGCTGAGCGAGCTGCCCGATACTGAGGCTGTCGCCGTACCCAACTCTCGGAGCGCCTGTCATGTTGTGCGTCCCTTCGGTTGCCATTGGGACCAAGTACACAGA
>JACCYJ010000002.1 GCA_013696555.1 Nocardioidaceae bacterium
GTGGTCCACACGCGTAGGGGCGACGAAGGCCATCGCGAAGTCACGTGCCGCGATCTTCAGGTAGTCGAGAGGCTGTGCCTTTATCGCGCGGATCGCGAAGTCTTTCATCGCCTGGTCGCGGGAGACCCCGGCCGGTGGCTGCAGCTTCGGGACGGTATCGGCGTCGTGCCAGCCGTACCACGTCGGGTCCAGTCGGTCGCTGAGTGGATCGGAAGGGCACAGCGTGCGCTCATACGACGGGAGCGAAAGCGTCGAGCAGTCGACGAAGCCGGTGGTGCGCATGTAGAGCGCCCGCCCGCTCGTCTCGGTGATTGCCCAGGTGCCGCTCTCCTGGTGGTACCACCCGGCGTAGACCGTCACCGGGAGAGCGAACGCGAGGCACACGACGAAGGCGTGCACCATGCGCGTGCGCCAGGTCGTGGCGGCCAAGGCCAAGAACAGGACTGCCGCGAGGATCATCGGCTCGCCGACGATCCGGACGAGGGTGGCCGCGCCCAGGAGGAGGCCGCCGGCGGCGGTCGTCCAGAGCCGCGGCGTCTGCCACCAGGCCATCACACCGACCGCCAGCATCACCAGGAAGCCGAACAGGATGTCGCTGAGGACGGCATGCTCCAGCATCAGTTGGAGGGCGTCGAAAAGCAGGGGGAAGCTTGCGAGCATCGCCACCCACGGCGACACGCCCCACCGGCGCAGCAGTGCGTAGGCGATCACGCCTGTCAGGAGTCCGAGCACGAGCTGCGTGGCGGTCACCAGCGCGAGTGACCGGGTTGCCCAGGAGAGCATGCGCAGGAAGGCGCCGTAACCGACCGGCCGGTCGGGCGAGGGGAACAGGCGGTCGACGAAGCCGAGGTAGGTGGGTCCGTCGCTCACGAGAAAGGCCGGGGGGAACGCCACCATGACCAGGACGCGCACGACGACTGCGAGCCCGAACGCCACCAGGAAGGGGCATTCGGAGCGCAACAGACCGCGCAGCCGTTCAGTCCGCGGCATGGTCACGAGTCTGACGCAGCGCCGGTGCGTCGTCGGCGGCGGGGCGTGGACATCCCTCGCGCCACCAGGTGCCGCCCATCGCCCGCGCGTAGTGGGATCCATAGACCAGGTTGCGGCCCTTCTTGGTCGACCCTGACGACCGCGAGTGCATGGTGCCGGGAACTTCGAGCACCCGGTAGCCGTGAGAGACTGCGCCGAGAAGTAGCTCGGAGGACTGGTACTGCGGCTGGTTGAGCGTGACTTTGGCAGTCACCTCAGCGCGCATTGCGCGAAGCCCGAACGATGTGTCGGTGAATCGCTGCCCGGTCAACAGGGTGGCGAGCCAGGCGAATGTGTGAACACCCAGGCGCCGGATCTTGTCCCGCGTGTGCTGGCGCCCGACGATCCTCGAGCCGGTCACGAAGTCGGCGCGGTCTGCCAGGATCGGCGCGAGGGCGGGGGAGAAGTCGTCCACGTCGTACTGACCGTCGGCATCCGTCGTGATGACGTAGTCCGCGCCATGCTCGCGGGCGACCCGGTAGCCGAGCCGCAGCGCCGCGCCCTGACCACGGTTGACCGGGCAGGCGACAACGTGGGCGCCGGTTCCCACAAGAGCCGCCGCGGTGCCGTCCGAGCTGCCGTCGTCGACCACGATGACGTCCGCGTGCAGCCCACAGACATGACCCGGCAAGGTCGCGAGCACGTCCGGTATCCCCTCGGCCTCGTTGTAAGCCGCGATGACGACCGCGACCGGACCGAGCGACGGCACGCCGTAGCGCTTCGCGAAGTCGGCCCTCGCTGCCGCGTCGACTTCGTCGGTCTGTGGCAGCGACGCCGCGAGCCCGCGGCGCCCGCGCAGCAGACCGGTGACGCCGAGCGCCCCAGCAGCAGGCCACCAGACGACGGCGCTCAGGGCGTCGAGGGACCCGGCACCGAGTACCCCGATCAGCGGGAGCAGCGACAGCAGGCCGCAGGCCACCCGAAGGGGTTCGTTGGCGGATCGCGCCAGACCGAGGGCGGCGGCGAGCCCGACCAACGCCAGGGCAACGAGCACGGCACCAGACAGATGGAACGACCAAGCCACGGGGTGACCGGGGCCAACGTCGAAGCTCGCCGCGACTGCAGCGCCGGCGACCGCCAGTGCTCCGGCGAGGAACCACAGGAACGGCCGTGGTTCTGCCCGCCAGGCGACCACGACCAGGGCGACCGACAGCAGGAGCAGTGCCAGGATCGGGCCCGCGGGCTGGTCGGCGAGCAGCCGCGCCTCGAAGAGCGCAGGGAGAGCGGCCATCGCCGACAGCCAGTGCCAGCAACCCCACCGCACCAGAACCAGGTACACCGCCGCCGCGGCCACGAGCCCGACCAGCTGCCCCGCGCTCGCGCCATACGTCGAGAATGCCCGTACGAGGAGACCCGCCACCGCGAGCGCGACGAACAGCAGATGCTGGACGACGGCCCGCCAGATCCTGGTGCGCACGCTCAGAGTGCGACCGAGGGTGCGAAGTCCGCCCAGGCGCTGCGGACGCCCTGGGAGAGCGAAACCTGCGGCTCCCACCCACGGCTGCGCGCCGTGGTGACGTCGACGACGACCGCGGGCATCTCTCCGGCCCTCGCGGATACATGTTCGGCTGGGATCGGGCAGCCAGTGGCCTCGCGCACCGCCGCGATCAGGTCGAGCACGGTGTGAGACCTGCCGCTGCCGATGATGACGGGGCCGCTCGGCCAGTCGACCACCGACTTCGCGAACGCGCGCGCGACGTCGGTGACATGGACCAGGTCGCGGCGCTGCCGTCCATCGCCGTACACCTGCACGCCGCCGCCGGCGGCCGCGGCCCGCAGGAGGCGGGGGATGAAGCTGTCCTTGTGGTGCATCCCTGGCCCGTAGACATTGGTGAGCCGCAGCGACGGTGTCCGTAGACCGTAAGCCCCGGCGTAGCCGGACATCAGCATCTCGGCGGCCGCCTTGGTGGCGCCGTAGGGCGTGAGCGGGGCAAGCAGCACGTCTTCGGTCATGGTGTCGTCGACCGCGCCGACGACCGCGTTGGTGGAGGCCATCACGAACGTCCTCACGCCCTGCTCACGGCAGAGCTCCAGAAGGCCGGCTGTCACGTCGACGTTGACCCGGTGCACGAGCGCCGGGCGCTCCATCGAGCCCAGCACGGAGGTCGCGGCCGCGAGGTGCACCACCGCGTCAGTGCCGGACGCGACCGCCGCGCCGCGCACGGCCGCGTCCTCGAGCTCACCGACGACAGCCCGGACGTCGGCGTCCGGGTAGGGAGTCCGGTCGACGACCGAGACCTCGTGCCCGTCGGCGCGCAGCGCGTTGACCACGTGCTGCCCGATGAACCCCGAGCCTCCAGTCACGAGGACCCGCATCGGACGCGTCGTCACGAGCGGCTACGCGTCGACTGACGCCAGTTGACCGTAGGTGCGAGCAGGTCGTGGTCTACTCGGTCACGGTGCCGCTCGATGACGTCGAACATATGGTGGAGCAGCGTCTCGGACAGCAAGTGGGGTTTCAGCCCAAGCGACTCCAGGGCCGTGTGAGTGAAGGCGTAGTGGTGGTTCTCGATCTCCACCCGAGGGTTGTCGAGATACTCGATGTCAACCTGGCCGGGGTAGCTGTTCTGGACGACCTTGGCCATCTCCTGAAGCGAGAAGCTTTCCGTCGCCTGGTTGAACACGCGGAACTCGCCGCGGTCGGCGGGGGTCTCGCAGGCGAGGCGGACGCACTCCACGGTGTCGCGGATGTCGAGAACGGCACGGGTCTGGCTGCCCCCGCCGTAGACCGACAGCGGGAGCCCGAGCACGGCTTGGATCGCGAACCGGTTGAGGACGGTGCCGAAGACCGCGTCGTAGTCGAGACGGGTCGCCAGGCGCGGTTCAAGCTCGGTTTCCTCGGTCTGCTGGCCGTAGACGATGCCCTGGTTGAGGTCAGTGACCCGCAGGCCCCAGATGCGGCAGCCGAACTCGAGGTTGTGGCTGTCGTGCACCTTCGACAGGTGGTAGAAGCTGCCTGGCCGCTTTGGGTACAGCACCCGGTCCGTGCGGCCGTTGTGCGTGACCTCGAGCCACCCCTCCTCGATATCGATATTGGGTGTGCCGTACTCGCCCATCGTGCCGAGCTTGACGAGATGAATGTCGCGGTTGATCTCGCCGATCGCGTACATGACGTTGAGGGTGCCGACGATATTGTTCGTCTGGGTGTAGACCGCGTGCTTGCGGTCGATCATGGAGTACGGTGCGGCGCGCTGCTCGGCGAAGTGCACGATGGCGTCAGGAGCGAACCCACCGATGGTGTCGTAGGTGCACTCGGCATCCATGAGGTCGCCGAGGTAACAGGCAATGTGGTCGCCCGTGACCTCCTCGAAGGCCTTCACGCGGGCGCGAAGCGACTCGATGGGGACAAGGCTTCCGGACCCGAGCTCATGGTCGTACTGCCGGCGCACGCCGTTGTCGAGCACCCCGACGTCGTGCCCACGGGCGGACAAGTACATCGCGGTCGGCCAGCCGAGATAGCCGTCCCCGCCCAGGACCAGGATTCGCATGCGCATGCCTCTCTCAACGACGTACGGCCAACAGGGGCGCGTTCGGGCGACCGTTCGGATTGAAATGTGATGTCGGGTCGAGGTGAGCATATCGGCGTGGTCCGTCGATCGAGACACACCCTGGGGCGGAGGACGGTCGCAGGCGGGTGGCGGGCAGGCAGCGGAGTACGGTGGCCCCACCGTGGAAGGCTTAGGCATCCCGCAGCCTGCCGGACCGTGCAGATCTGATGTCGGTCCGAATGGGCAGTCTTCGGTTATCTTGCTGCGCTTTCGGCTGTGCGATGA
>JACCYJ010000046.1 GCA_013696555.1 Nocardioidaceae bacterium
CACCGGGGTGACTCCCGGGACCGGCAGGTCGACCGCGACCCATCGGCGAGCCGGGAGCCGGTCTACCGGGTGGGGCAGATTGCTTCGGCATCATCGCCGGGTTTGGCCGGGGCAGGCCGGGCACGGCGCCGTGGCTGCCATCACGGGCGGACGGCGGACGCGGCGGCATACCGTCGGGCGCGGGTCGCGAGGGACGCTGCATGCCCTGTGTCGAGGAGAATGGGTTGTTGCCAGGGCGGACCCCACTACCCGGACGACCAGTCGCCGGACGGGGCGCCGGACGCGGTGATACCGGAGGAGCCACGGGTGGCGCTCCGTTCACGGCATCGTGGACCACCGGCGAGCGAGCGGGTTCTGCCACCTGGGGCGGCGTCGCAGAGGCCACGTCCGCGACGGGAAGTGCGACCTGTGGCTCGACGGATGGTGCTATGGATGGCTCGACAGGCGGCGCCGTGTCGTCGGTGGCTCCACCGCTCTTGGCAGCCACCTTCTTCGAGGGCTTTTGGGCGGCGGCCGCTGCCGCCGCGGCAAGCTGCTCACCGAACTGCTCGTTGAGGCGGCGTACGACGGGGGCCTCCACCGTCGACGAAGCTGACTTGACGAACTCTCCCATGTCCTTGAGGGTCGCGAGAACAGTCTTGCTCTCGACCCCCAACTCTTTGGCGAGTTCGTGAACTCGGACCTTTGCCACTTCGCTCCTTCTCGGTCCGAGCCCGAAGGAGGCGCAGACCGCTAGTTGACGTGCATGCTCATGGTGAGAAACTCATCGAGTGCTCATGAGCGAGTGCTCCGCTTCTGTTCGGTGACGCCACCGGTTGGTGCCGTCGTACGGTCGGTCGTGGTCGTATCTTCCGCCATTCGGACATACGCCCGTACGGCGGATTCGTCCAGCGAACCCTGCCTTCGCAGCGCCCGGCCGAACGCCTTGCGTCGCAGTGCAAGGTCCAAGCATGCCACGGTTGGATGCAGATGCGCCCCGCGGCCGCCTCCCGCGCCGCGCACATCGGGAGTCAGCCGGCACATCGTGCCGTCCCCGACCGCGATGATGCGGATCAGCTCGGGCTTGCTCGCTCGCTTCCGACACCCGACGCAGGTACGGATCGGCTGCGTGCGTACCTGATCACCGGAGGACGGCGGAGAAGAGCGAGTCACCTCAACCGAGTTTAGCCTGGGTTGTCCCCACGGGTCGGGTCGGTGTCGGGGCGGATGTCGATACGCCAGCCGGTCAGTCGAGCGGCGAGCCGGGCGTTCTGTCCCTCCTTACCGATCGCCAGGGAGAGTTGAAAGTCCGGGACGATGACCCGAGCCGAGCGTGCCACCGGGTCAACGACGTGAACCCCATGGACCTGCGCAGGGGACAGCGCGTTGGCGACGAACCGGGCGGGGTCGTCGGAGTAGTCGATGATGTCGATCTTCTCGCCGTGTAGCTCGTGCATGACGTTGCGGACCCTGCTGCCCATCGGGCCGATACAAGCGCCCTTGGCGTTGACCCCATCGACTCGGGAACGAACCGCCACCTTCGACCGATGCCCGGCCTCTCGGGCGATCGCCATGATCTCCACGGTGCCGTCGGCGATTTCGGGCGCCTCGAGGGCGAAGAGCCGCTTGACCAGGTTGGGGTGCGAACGGGAGACGACGACCTGCGGGCCGCGGAACCCTTTCCGCACGCTGATGACCAGGCATCGGATCCGTGACCCGTGCTCGTACCGCTCCCCCGGCACCCGCTCGGCCAGCGGGAGCAGCGCCTCCAGCTTTCCCAGATCGACCAGTACGTCGCCGGGCTCCCGAGCCTGCTGCACGACACCGGAGACGATGTCGCCCTCCTTCTCGGAGAACTCCCCGAATCTCGCCACGTCCTCCGCGTCGCGAAGCCGCTGCAGGATCACCTGTCGCGCAGTGGTCGCGGCGATGCGACCGAATCCGGTCGGTGTGTCCTCGTACTCCCCGATCACCTCGCCGTCCGCGTCGAGCTCCTGGGCCACCACGACCACGTGCCCGGACTTGCGGTCGAGCTGCACCCGGGCATGCGTCCGGGCACTGTCGGTGCGCTGGTACGCCACCAACAGCGCCGACTCGATGGCCTCGACGACGACGTCGAACGGGATGTCCTTCTCCCGCTCCAACATGCGCAGAGCCGCTATGTCTATGTCCATCGACTCAGCTCTCCTTGCGGTTGAACTCGACCTGGACCCGCGCCTTGGTCACGTCCGTGTACGACATCGTGTGCGCCGACCCGTTGACGTCGATTCGGAACTGCGCGTCGTCGCAGTCGAGGATCCGACCCAACGTCTCCCCGTCGGCCGTCGTCACCTTCACCAGCCGCCCCACGTTGCGCCGCCAGTGCCGCGCCGATGTCAGCGGTCGGTCCAGTCCTGGCGAGGTGACCTCGAGGGTGTACGCCTGCTCCCCCATCACGTCGGTGGCGTCCAGTGCCGAGGAGAACGTCCGGGTGGCCTCGGCCACGTCATCGAGCGTGACACCACCGTCCTTGTCGACGGTGATGCGCAGCAGGCGCCGACGACCGGCCGGGGACACCGCGAGATGCTCCAGATCCAGCCCGAGCTCGGCGGCGGTTGGGCGCAGCACCTGCTCGACTGAGTCGGGCGTGGGAGCGGCGCTCACGGTGTCCTCCTCGGTGTGCTGTTGTCCGCAGGCTCCCGCCGCTGTGCCGACCGGACCGTCGACACGATGGCGTCTCGCGCGCCGTCACCCTAGCCCAGATGCTTCCCGGGCCGGCGGCGGAGATCTGCTCCGGTAGCGTCGATCGGGTGGACGCTCCGCCAGTCACCCGACGGAAGCTCCTGGTCGCCGCAAGCGTGGGACTCATCGCGGCCGCCGGCTGCACCGGGGACGGCTCGCCGTCACCGGCACCCACCCCGGGCCTGACCTCAGGCGTCAGCCCCGAGATCGATCCGGGCACGGAGCTCGATCCCGACGCGGCGTTGCTGTCCGCTGCCCGTCGTGACGAGGCTCGGGTCTTACACCTCATCGAGGCGGTCCTGCTCCGTCACCGAGACCTCCGGCCGCAGCTGTCGCCGTTGGCCGAGCATCACCGCATCCACCTCGATGTCCTCGACACCGAGGTCGGCGTCCGTCGTCCCCCGGCGGTGCCCCGGACAGCCGTGGCTGCCGTACGCGGACTGCAGCGCGCCGAAAGGCGAACGTCGCAACTGCGCGGCGGCGAAGCCGGTACCGCACAGTCAGGGGAGCTGGCCCGCTACCTGGCGTCGATGTCGGCGAGTTCGGCTCAGCACGTGGTCGTCCTCGACGCTCTCGCGCGGGCACTGCCGGGGCGGGACGCCCGCCGATGACTCGGATGCCCGCCACCGAGACACCGGATGTCACGGTGTTGCAGGCAATGCTCGCCGGCGAGCACGCGGCGGTGTACGCCTACGGGGTTCTCGGCGGCCGACTTCAGACCGCCCCGGCGATGCAGCTCCTCGCGCGCGAGGGTTACCTGCAGCACCGGAACCGACGCGACGACGTCATCGCGATGGTTCGCACCGCCGGTGCCGAACCAGTGGCCGCAGAGGTGGGCTACGGCTTGCCGGTGCCCGTCGACGACGCGGTGCAGGCCCGGACGTTGGCGCGGCACGTGGAGGACCGCTGCTCTGTGCTGTACGCGGACGTCGTTGCTGCTGCCACCGGAAACATGCGTGAGTACGCCATCGCGGCACTCATCGACGCCGCGACCCGAGCGCTCGGCTGGGGAGCCGAGGCAACCGCGTTGCCCGGTGTCCTACGGCCCTGACAGTGCCTGCAGCTCTACCAGGCGGTCCACCACCTCGGTCGCGGGCACCGGCTCGCGGGAGCCGCCGCGCCGGTCCTGGACCTCGACCAGACCCTCCGAGACGCCCTTACCCACAACAAGAATCGTCGGCACACCAATCAGCTCGGCGTCCTTGAACTTCACCCCTGGTGACACCTTGGCACGATCGTCGTAGAGCACGTCGCAGCCGCGGGCACACAGCTCCGCGGCGATCCGCTCCGCCTCGGCGTACACCGCCGGGTCCTTGCCGGTCGCGAGCACATGGACGTCGGCGGGCGAGATCTCGCGTGGCCAGATGATCCCCGCCTCGTCGTGGGAGTTCTCCACGATGGCGGCCACCGCCCGGGAGACACCGATGCCGTATGAACCCATCGTCACCGTGACCAACCGTCCCGACTCGTCGAGGACACGCAGGTCGAGCGCATCGGCGAACCTGCGCCCCAGCTGGAAGATGTGACCCATCTCGATTCCGCGTGCCAGCACGAGCGTGCCGCCGTCCATGGGGCACGCGTCGCCCTCCCGCACATCGGCCGCCTCGATCGTGCCGTCGGCGGTAAAGTCCCGACCCGCGACCAGATCGATGACGTGGCTGTCCTCGACATCCGCGCCGGTCACCCACTGGGTGCCTGAGACGACGCGCGGGTCGACCAGGTACCGAATCCCGGAGGCGTTGTTCGTGCCGAGCGCACCCGGGCCCAGGTAGCCCTTCACCAAACTGGGATGGGCAGCGAAGTGTGCCTCGTCGAACGCCTCGACCTCCGCCGGCTCCACCTGCGCCTGCAATCGCTTGAGGTCGACGTCGCGATCCCCGGGGAGGCCGATCGCCAGCGGCTCTCGCCGGCCGTCGGGGTGCACCAGTGTCACCAGCACGTTCTTCAACGTGTCCACCGCCGTCCACGACCGGTCCTCGCGCGGGAACGCGCTCTCCAAGTGGGCGACCAGCGTCTCGATCGTGGGTGTGCCGGGCGTGTGCTCGGTGTGGGCGGCGGGCAGGTCGTCGTGGACCGTCACCGCCGGCGCCGGGACCCGTACCGCTTCGACGTTCGCGGCGTAGTCACACGAGGTGCATCGCACGTACGTGTCCTCGCCGTTGGCTGCCGTGGCGAGGAACTCCTCGCTTGCCGACCCGCCCATCGCGCCGGACATCGCCGCCACGATCACGTACTCGAATCCGAGCCTGTCGAAGATGCGTACGTACGCCTCCCGGTGCGCGACGTAGGAGGCGAGGAACGCCTCATCGCTGACATCGAAGGAGTACGAGTCCTTCATCACGAACTCGCGTCCGCGCAGGATGCCGGCCCGGGGTCGGGGCTCGTCGCGGTACTTGGTCTGGATCTGGTAGAGCCAGAGAGGCAGGTCCTTGTACGAGGAGTACAGGTCCTTCACCAGGAGAGTGAACATCTCCTCATGAGTGGGCCCGAGCAGATAGTCGGCCCCTTTGCGATCCTTGAGCCGGAAGATGTTGTTCCCGTACTCGGTCCAGCGGTCGCTGGCCTCGTACGGCTCTCGGGGCAGCAACGCGGGGAAGTGCACCTCCTGCGCTCCGATCGCGTCCATTTCCTCGCGGATGACCCGCTCGACATTGCGCAGCACCCGGTACCCCAACGGCAGCCAGCTGTAGATACCGGGGGCGGCACGCCGGATGTAGCCGGCGCGCACCAGCAGCTGGTGGCTCGGTAGCTCCGCATCGACCGGGTTGTCGCGCAGCGTCCGGACGAAGAGGCTCGACATCCGCCAGATCACGAGGCCTCCTCGCCGCAGCTCCAACTGTCGACCGATGATATCCGCGCACCTGGACCTGCTGCACCAGCGTTTCGTTCAGTGGGCCATCCGCAGACCGTGCTTGCGGGCGCCGAGGCTGAAGACGTCCTGGCGTACGTTGGCAACTGCGTCCCGCAACGACGACAACAGCGCCGGATCGGTGTCGGGGTCGCGCAGGGCGGCGGGCGCGTTCAGGACCCGCATCGGACCACCGGATGCGGGCGTGATCATCGTCGGAATGAAGCGTGCCTTGCGAACCTCGAACGTGCCGTCCGGCTGCTCGACGAACTCGAAGCGGGCGGTCACCCCCCGGTAGGTGTCGGGGACGTCGGTCGACTGCTGAGCGACGAAGTTTCCCAGCCCGTAGGCGACCCAGTTGCCATTGACGACGTCGATGGGTTGCGGGACGTGGGCGTGGTGGCCGTACACGAGGTCGATGTCGGGGGACTTCGTCAACGCGTCGAAGACCTCCAGCTGCTGCTCGTTGGGGCTGGTCGTGTACTCGGTACCGGCGTGCAAGGCGACCAGGACGATCTCGGCGCCGGCCGCCCGTGCCTTGGCGGCCACTCGCAGGATCTTTTCGGTGTCGATCAGCGGCACCGACCATGGCGCCTCGGAGGGAATGGGAATGCCGTTGGTGCCATACGAGTAGCTGAGCAGGGCGACAGAAACACCGTCGACGTCGACGATCACCGGCGTCTTGGACTGTTTCCGGGTCGCCGCGGTGCCGGCGTGCCCAACACCCTTCTCATCAAGGGTGCGCAGCGTGCGCAGCAACCCCTCGAGGCCGGTGTCCAGGCTGTGGTTCGACGCAGTGGTACAGGTGTCGATTCCCGCAGCCTTCAACCCCCGCACCACTTGCGGGGGTGCGGAGAAGATCGGGTAGTTGAGGAACGGTCCGTCGCGCTCGGCCAGCGGAACCTCCAGGTGACAGATCGCGAGATCGGCGTCGGTGTAGACGGGCTCCATGCTGGCAAACATGGGCCGGAAGTCCATCCCGGAGCGCCCCGCCGCCGCCGCATCCGCGCGCGCGGACTCCCACACGCCGGTGTGGATCAGCACGTCGCCGGACATCACCACGGTCAGCTCCCGGGGTGGCGCGATCTCGCCGCCATAATCACCACCGTCGGACGACGAGGAGCCCGGTTTGCCCGGAGACGCGGCCTCCGTGGTGGGCGACGCCGGCGAAGACTCGGACCGTACCTCGTCCGCCGAGTCGGTGCAGGCGGCCACCATCAGCGTCAGGAGGGCTCCAGCCAGCCACGTTCGTCGCAGGGAGACCATGCCCTAGAACAGCACGGTCGTGAACGTGTTGGTGCGAACGAACCCGGCGTGTTCGTAGGCCCGCCGCGCGGCGGTGTTGTCGGCGTTGACGTACAACGTGACGACCGGCGCGATCTCGGCGAGCACCACGTTGACGACGGCAGCCATGGCCGCAGCTGAGATACCACGACCGCGATAGTCAGGGTGCACGTACACGCCCTGGATCTGGCACGCCCGGTCGGTCGCGACACCGACCTCGGCCTTGAAGATCACCTGACCGTCGTCGATGCGCGCGAACGCCCAGCCGCGCGAGATCAGCTGGGCCACCCGGGCGCGGTAGTAGTCGGCGCCGTCGATCTCCGGTGAGACTCCGACCTCTTCGGTGAACATCGCGACACTGGCGGGATACAGCAGGTCGAGCTCGTCGATCAGCACCCGGCGTACCGCGGGGTCCGGGCGGATAGCGGACGGTGCGCTGATGGTCATGAACGGCTGATCCGGGCGCACCGATCGGGCCGGTCCCCAGTGCGGCTCCAGGTGCTCCCACAGCGGGGTGATCGCGCGCTGCAACCCCACCAGCGAAGAACACCGTCGCCCTTGAGCGGCGGCGTGTTCAGCGAAGACGCGGATCGCGGGCGGTGTCGCCTCCACCGGCATCAGGTTCGCAGCCACGTGGCACGCTGATGTCAGGTCACGGCCGGTGCCGTACCCCCACACCTCCCCGTTGAGGCGTCGGGGGTCCAGTCCCGTCGACTGGATCCGGGAGTCGACGAAGACGTTCGTGACCGGGTCGCGGTCGAGCAACGGGCGGAGCCGCGCCAGGTCGGAGGGTCCCAGGCGTTGCAGACGCGAGGGGGTACGCAGCACTATGGCCCTCCCTGCGTCTCGGTGACGGCCAGCCTAGTGCCAAGCGGTCACTCCCATGCGCCTCGATCAGCGCCTCGCAGCCCACCGCCGCCCACCGATCTCCCGACAACCCAATTGTCATGACGACTCACTGGTCGGGAGATCCGAGGCGGTCGCCGTACGCAGCGGAGACGTCCAAGCGACGACCACGCCCACCAGATTGACCGTGGTCATCAGCACCATCGCGTGTCGGACACCGACCGCGGAGGCGACGAGTCCGGCGAGGGCAGCTCCCCCGGTCCAGCCGGCACCCCACGCCAGCATGCGGCCCGCCGTGTTGACCCGGCCGAGAAGCGGTTCGGGAGTGACCTGTTGGCGGTAGGAGATCGAGTTGACCACCACCAGCATGTACGCGCCGCTCCAAGAGAGCAGCCCCAAGGCAGCCCACTGCCAGTTGGGTGCGAGCGCGGTGAGCACGCCGAGGACGGCCGAGACCGGGAGGGCGGCCAGCGTGATCCGAGCCGGCGAGGTCCGCCGCAGCAGCCGGGGCAGCAGCAACGTCGCCGCCAGGGCGCCCACGCTCCAGGACGACCAGGTCAGGCCGAAGCGCCAGCCCTGCGTCCCGATGTCGAGAACCCGGTCGAACCACACCACCATCAACGCGACGAAGCCGCCACCCGCCATGGACTGGATGGCGCCCACGATGGTCATCGTCCGTACCCCGGCATGGTCGGTCAGGAAACGCAGGCCCACGCCGATGTCGCCAAGGACCGAACCCAGTCCCCGCTGCAGGGGACGGGCGGGGTCCTGCAGTGGTCTGGCGATCATGCGAAGGAGTGCGGCAGATGCGATGAAGCTCAGCGCGTCGAAGCCGAGCAGCGTCGCAGGATGCGTGACTGCCAGAGACAGCCCGACGACCGATGGGAGCACGATCTCGACGCCAGTGGCGAAGGACCAGACGATGGAGTTCGCCTCGGCGATCCGGTCAGTGCCGACGAGGACGGGCAGCGCCCCGAAGTTGGCGCCGTCGAAGAACACTGCGACGGCGGGCACCCCGAAGGCGACGAGCAACAGGTGCGGAATCGTCAGGAGATCGAGCCAGTGCGCCACCGGTATCGAGGCCATCAGGGCGGCGTCGAGCACATCGGCGACGATCATCAGCCTGCGTCGGTCGGACCGGTCGGCCAGGACGCCGGCGAAGAGCCCGAACAACAGGTACGGGACGGCCTCCAGAGCCGCCACGGTAGCGGTCAGCGCGGCGGAGCCACTGATGCGGTAAACCAGAACCGGAAGGGCGATGATCGTGACCACGGTTCCGGACAGCGAAAGTGCGCGGGCAGCGAAATAGCGCCGGAAGTCCGGGTCATAGCGGAGCTTGGTGGTACCAGCGCTGCTTGCCTGGTGCACGCCTAGCTGACGGACACGGTGGGGGTGCCCGGAGCCGACTCGACCGCCTCGTCAGCCATCCGCATCGCCTCCTCGATGAGGGTCTCGACGATCTGCGACTCGGGTACGGTCTTGATCACCTCGCCACGCACGAAAATCTGCCCCTTGCCGTTGCCGGAGGCGACGCCGAGGTCAGCCTCGCGCGCCTCGCCGGGGCCATTGACCACGCAGCCCATCACGGCTACGCGCAACGGGACCGACATGCCTTCGAGGCCTGCGGTGACCTCGTCGGCCAGCTTGTAGACATCCACCTGGGCCCGGCCACAGGACGGGCACGAGACAATCTCGAGCTTGCGGGGGCGCAAGTTCAGCGACTGCAAGATCTGCAGTCCAACCTTGACCTCTTCGACGGGAGGCGCCGACAGCGACACCCGGATCGTGTCCCCGATCCCCTTGCTCAGCAGGGCACCGAATGCAACGGCAGACTTGATCGTGCCTTGGAACGCCGGCCCGGCCTCGGTCACCCCTAGATGCAGCGGCCAATCTCCACGTTCGGCGAGCATCTCGTACGCCGTCACCATCACCACCGGGTCGTGGTGCTTGACCGAGATCTTGAAGTCGTGGAAGTCGTGCTCCTCGAAGAGGGACGCCTCCCAGATCGCTGACTCGACCAGGCCCTCGGGCGTCGGCTTGCCGTACTTGGCGAGCAACCGCTTGTCCAGGGAACCGGCGTTTATGCCGATGCGGATCGAGACGCCGGCGTCCTTGGCCGCGGCTGCGATCTGCTGCACCTGGTCGTCGAACGCGCGGATGTTCCCGGGGTTCACCCGGACGGCAGCGCACCCCGCCTCGATCGCGGCGTAGACGTACCTGGGCTGGAAATGGATGTCGGCGATGACCGGGATCTGCGACTTGCGGGCGATGACCGGCAATGCCTCAGCATCGTCCTGGCTCGGGCAGGCGACGCGCACGATGTCGCAGCCGGCGGCGGTCAGCTCGGCGATCTGCTGCAGGGTCGCGTCGATGTCGGTGGTGGGTGTGGTGGTCATCGACTGCACGGATACCGGCGCGTCGCCGCCCACCAGGACCTTGCCGACCCTGATCTGGCGGCTGCGCCGACGTGCGGCCAGAGTGGGGGGCGGCGCGGGCGGCATGCCCAGGTCGACGGTGCTCATCTGGGGCTCATCCGGGGTACTTGACCGGGTTGACGATGTCGGCGTACACGAGCAGCACACCCATCACGATGAGCAGCGCTCCTACCCCGTACGCGATCGGCAGCATCTTGCCGACGTCGACGTATCCGGGATCCGGACGCCGGCGCACTCGCGCGATGCCACGACGGATGGCCTCCCACAGGGCGCCGGCAATGTGCCCGCCGTCCAACGGCAGCAACGGGATGAAGTTGAACAGTGCGACGAACAGGTTCACCGCCGCCAGCAGGCTGATCAGACCGGCGGAGCGTTCCGCCCAGGTCGCCTCCTCGACGGTCGCGATCGTTCCGGCGACCCGGCTGGCACCCACGACGCTCATCGGGCTGTCATTCGCCCGCACGCCACCGAACGCCGCTTCGGCGACGCCCACCAGCCGCTGCGGCAGGTCGAGGATCGCCTCCCCCGTCTTCTCGGTGTAGAGCCACATCGTGCTGGCGACGTAGCCGAGGTCCTCGCGCTCGGTGACCGTGGTGGGACTGACTCCCAGGAAGCCCACCTCGACCAACGTGTCCGAGCCGAGCGCCTCGGGGCGAGGTGCGACCAGGGTGTCGGTGGTCAGGACCTGCTCGGCGCCGTCGCGGCGAATTCGGAGCTGCGCCGCGCCGTCGGCGTTGCCGCGGATGAGGTCGGTGAGCTGCTCCCAGGAGGTCACCGCCACGCCGTTGAACGAGAGGATGCGGTCGCCTGGTCGCAGCCCGGCGAGCTTTGCCGGGGTAACTGGGTCGGCAGGGGTGCAAGCACGGCCCGCTTCGCTGGCGAGCACGACACAGTCCGACACGGCCGCGACCGTGGTCGTCGGTTTCGAGACCCCGAACCCGACGATGACAACCGTGAAGAGCACCAAGGCGATGACGACGTTGACCAACGGTCCACCGGACATCACGATCAGTTTCTGCCACCACGGCTTGCGGTAGAACAACCGATCTTCATCACCGGGCCGGACGTGCTCGTACTCCGCTGCCCGAGCGTCCGAGATGAGCTGGGTGAACATCCCCGTGTTGGTGTTGCGGACCTTCGTCGGAGCATGGCCCGGCGCGGGTGGCAGCATCCCGACGAGCTTGACGTAACCCCCGAGTGGGATCGCCTTGATCCCGTACTCCGTCTCTCCCCGGCGCACCGACCACACCGTCTTGCCGAAACCGACGAAGTACTGGGTGACTTTGACCCCGAACTTCTTGGCGGGGTACAGGTGTCCGACCTCGTGCAAGGCGATCGACGCCATGACCCCAAAGACGAACACCACCACGCCGAAGGCGTAGATCAGGGCGTTCATGAGTCGGTGCCTCCGGCGGCGGTCAGTGCTCGAGCGCGCTCTCGCGCCCAGCCGTCGGCGGCGAGGACGTCGTCGACGGTCAGCGGGCGCTGCTTCGAGGGTACGGGGTATCTATCGCCGCTGACCTCGACATTGACACCGACGTGCTCGGCCAGCACGGCAGCCACCGTGTCAAGGATCCCCGGGAACGGAAGCGCGCCGGCCAGGAACGCCTCGACGGCAACCTCGTTGGCGGCGTTGAGCACCGCCGGTGCGGTACCACCCGTGGCACCAGCTCGTCGGGCAAGGTCGATCGCCCGGCAGGCGGAGTCGTCCAGCGGCTCGAACTCCCAAGCCGCGCTGCGGCCCCAGTCGCAGGCTGCTGCGGCACCGGGTACGCGGTCCGGCCAGGCCAGTGCCAGCGCGATCGGCAACCGCATGTCCGGGGGCGACGCCTGGGCGATCGTCGATCCGTCCACGTACTCGACCATCGAGTGCACGATCGACTGCGGGTGGACGACCACGTCGATGCGGTCGAACGGGACGTCGAACAGCAGGTGGGCCTCGATGACCTAGAGGCCCTTGTTGATCAGGGTGGCGCTGTTGATCGTGACGACTGGACCCATGTCCCATGTCGGGTGAGCCAGCGCCTGTTCGGGGGTGACAGCTGCCAGCTCGGCGGAGTTGCGGCCACGGAACGGACCGCCGCTGGCGGTAAGGACGAGCCGGCGTACGTCCTCTGGTCGTTCACCGCGCAGCACCTGTGCGAGCGCCGAGTGCTCGGAGTCGACCGGGACGATCTGGCCCGGCTTGGCCGCGCTCCGCACGATGTCCCCGCCGATGATCAGGGACTCCTTGTTGGCCAAGGCCAACGTGGCGCCGGCCGCCAGGGTCGCGAGCGTTGGAAGGAGCCCGGCCGAGCCGGTCAACGCGTTGAGCACGACGTCAGTCGGCACCGCGGCAACCTCGGTCGCCGCCTCGGGGCCCACGGCAAGTCGTGGCAGCCGGAAGTCACCTGCGGAAAAGCCGCGACGTTGCGCCTCCGCGTACAGCGCGAGCTGCAGGTCCGAGGCGGCGCTCCCGCGGCTGATCCCGATGGTGGCGGCACGGTGCTCGATCGCCTGCTGGGCAAGCAACTCGGGTCGGGAGCCGCCAGCCGCCAGCGCGACGACCCGAAAGCGGTCGGGGTTAGCCGCCACGACGTCGAGCGCTTGGGTGCCGACCGATCCGGTGGATCCGAGGATGACGACGTCGCGACGGGAGGTCACCCGGCAAGTGTCCCTTAGGCGGACTTCACCTCGCGACGCATCAGCCGGATCGTGCCCAGTACCAGCGGTAGCAGCACCCGCGGGCGGTTCGTGCTCACTGCGATACCGTCGCGACGTGGGCAGCCTGTGGCATCCGTTTTCCGACATGGGCCTGGTCGAGAAGACCGGCGAGTTCGTTCTCCACCGAGGCGATGGCGCGTACGTCTGGGACGTAGGAGGCAATCGTTACCTCGACGCCACCGCCGGGCTGTGGTTCGCCAACATCGGTCATGGCCGGGCGGAGGTGGCCGACGCCATCGCGGCCCAGACCGGGCGGTTAGCGGCGTACTCGACCTTCGGTGACGGCGCTATCGACACGACCGTGGCACTCGCGGACCGGCTGGCAGGGCTCGCGCCGGTGCCGGGCAGCAAGATCTTCTTCACCTCCGGCGGCTCTGACTCGATCGACACGGCGGCCAAGCTCGCCCGGCGCTACTGGCACGAGGTGGGGCAGCCCGATCGCACCATCGTCATCGGGCGGGAGAAGGCGTACCACGGGATGCACGTGGCCGGCACTGCGCTCGCCGGAATACCGACCAACCGGGAGGGCTACGGCGAGCTGATGCCCGACTCCGCCACGGTGGCGTGGGACTCCGGCAAGGCGCTGGTCGAGGCGATCGAGCGGCTGGGTGCCGACCGGGTCGCGGCCTTCTTCTGCGAACCGGTGATCGGTGCCGGAGGGGTCTACCCGCCACCGGACGGCTACCTGGCCGAGGTGCGCCAAATCTGCCGTGACTTCGGGGTGCTCTTCGTCGCCGACGAGGTTGTCACCGGCTTCGGCCGGATCGGCGGCTCGTGGTTCGCCTCGCACCGCTTCGACCTGCAACCAGACATCCTGGTGACCGCCAAGGGGCTGACCGCGGGGTACGCCCCAATGGGTGCGGTGTTCGTGGCGCCGCACATCGCGGAGCCGTTCTTCGAACCCGACGCGGGGGTGTGGTGGCGCCACGGCTACACCTACTCAGGTCACGCCGGCGCCGCAGCAGCGGCCGGCGCCGTGCTCGACATCATCGAGCGGGAAGGGCTGCTGGACGCCTCGGCCCGGCTCGAGCAGACGATCCCACGCTGCCTGGCACCGTTGACCGAGCATCCCGCCGTGGTCGAGGTGCGCGGTGGCGTGGGGGCGCTCAGTGCGGTTCAGCTCGAGGGTGTTCCTCAGGCGTTGGCCCTTGCGAAGCTGCTGCGCTCGCACGGAGTTGCGACCCGGGCGGTCGGAGTCGGTGGCATCCAGGTGTCGCCACCGTTTGTGATCAGCGATGCCGACGTGCAGCAGATCGCCGACGCGATCGCCACCGCACTTGACGAGCTCCCGACCTGACGCACCACCCGCACCGCCCCCAACGCATCGATTGGCGCCTTCAGCATGCGACACGCCAACACCGAACAGCAGCAAAACGCCACTCGATCAGGTGGGTGAGCTTGGTCAGATGGCCGCCCGCTCACGGATGCCCCACGGGGAGCCGTACTCATTGAGCAGGTCGAGGAACGGCACGGCATCGAAGCCCTCCGGGCCAAGCACCCCAGTGCTCTGCCAGGTTCCCCGTGACAACAGCTCGAGCGCGACCACCGGGTTCACGGCTGTCTGCCACACCACGCACTGGTGGCCGTACTCCTGCATCGACCAGTCGTTGTCGACGACGTGGTAGAGATACGTCGACCGGGGTCTGCCGTCCTTGCCGGTGCCGGTGACATGGAGCCCGGCGCAGGTTTTCCCATGCATTGCTGAGCCGAGCCCGGCCGGGTCGGGCAGGCAGGACGCGACCACGTCACGAGGGCTGACCTCGACACCACCGGCCCGGACCTTTTCGGTCCGGTCGAGACCCAGCTTGTGCAGGGTCTCGAGCACGTCGATGAACTCTTGGCCGAGCCCGTACTTGAACGTTGCCCGCTGGCAGTCGATCCAACGCGGCATGAGGAGCACCTCTTCATGCTCGACGTTGACGCACTCGACCAGCCCGATCCCCTCCGGGAAGTCGAACACCTCCGGCTCGGAAAACGGCTGGGTTGTGTACCAGCCACGCCCCTTCTCCCAGATCACCGGTGGGTTGAGGCATTCCTCGATCGTCGTCCAGATCGAGAACGACGGCGCGAAGTCGTACCCGTCGACGCTGAGGTTGGCGCCATCGCGCGTCCCCAACTCCTCGATCGTGTCGAACAGGTGGTCCGCCGCGTAACGGGCGAACACATCGGACAACCCGGGTTCCACCCCGATGCCCACGAGCGCCAGCCGGCCAGCCTCCTCCCATGCGGTCGCCTGCGCGAACTGCTCGTCGCCGAGCTTGACGCCGGTCCGCGCGTACGGCTGCTCCGGGTCGGGCCGGGACAGGCTCATCGCCATGTCGAGGTAGTCCGCGTCGGCGGCCAGCGCACCCTCGAAGATCGACATCACGAAGCGCGGGTCGACCGCGTTCATGACATGGGTGATGCGGTGCTCACGCGCCAACGCGGTAACCGACTCGGCGCTCGACGCGTCGACGCGGGTCGGAAGGAACCGCTGTTGCTCGACGGCGGCAGCGGCGCGCTGAGCGCGTTCCAGGTCGAAGTCGGCGACCACGACGGTCTCGAAGAAGTCCCGACGGGCCGCGATGCCGCAGAACGCGGCCCCCACTCCCCCAGCGCCGACCAGCAAGATCCGCATGTGCTCCCTCTCCGACGTTCGGCGCCTCGCAGACCGAGTTGTCACTGCCACGCCAGGTCATGACCTGATCTGGCGGTGACAACTCAGTTAGACCTCGATGTTGGACATCACGTGCTTGACCCGGGTGTAGTCCTCGAGCCCGTACATCGACAAGTCCTTGCCGTAGCCGGAGTGCTTGAATCCGCCATGCGGCATCTCGGCGACGATCGGGATGTGCGTGTTGATCCACACGCACCCGAAGTCGAGCCGCTTGGCCATCCGCATCGCGCGGCCGTGGTCCTTGGTCCAGACGCTGGACGCCAAGCCGTACTGCACGCCGTTGGCCCACCGCAGCGCCTCGCCCTCGTCGCTGAACTTCTGCACCGTGATGACCGGACCAAAAATCTCGTCCTGGATCGCCTCGTCGTCTTGCTGCAGCCCCGCCACCACCGTCGGAGAGAAGAAGTATCCGCGATCACCGACCTGCTCCCCGCCGGTCTCCAGAGACGCGTGGTTGGGCAGCCGGTCGATGAAACCACGCACCCGTTCCAGCTGGTTGGGGTTGTTGACCGGCCCGTATGCCACGTCCTCGTCGTCGGGCATACCGACCTTGGTGCCACGTGCCTGTTCGGTGAGTGCGGAGACGAAGTCGTTGTGCACCCCCGGGCCGGCGAGCACTCGGGTGGCTGCGGTGCAGTCCTGCCCGGCGTTGAAGTAACCAGCCCCTGCGATCCCCTCGGCAGCCGCCTCCAGATCGGCATCGTCGAAGACAATCACCGGCGCCTTGCCACCCAGCTCGAGGTGGACCCGCTTGAGATCGTCGGAAGAGGAGCGGGCCACCTCCATCCCGGCCCGGATCGACCCGGTGATCGACACCATCTGCGGCGTCTGATGGGTGACGAGCGTGCGACCGGTGTCGCGGTCGCCGCACACCACGTTGAACACTCCGGCGGGGAAGAACTCCCCAGCGATCTCGGCCAGCAGGACGGTCGACGCAGGTGTGGTGTCACTGGGCTTGAGAACGATGGTGTTGCCGGCGGCGAGCGCCGGTGCGATCTTCCAGATTGCCATCATCAGCGGGTAGTTCCACGGCGTCACCTGGGCGCACACACCGATCGGTTCGCGCCGGACGAACGAGGTGTGCCCGGCCATGTACTCCCCAGCCGACTTCCCTTCCAGCACCCGGGCAGCGCCAGCGAAGAACCGGATCTGGTCGACGGCCGGCGGGATCTCCTCGCTCATGGTGAGGGCAAGCGGCTTGCCGGTGTCCCGGGACTCGACCGCCACCAGCTCTTCGGCCCGCTGCTCGATCGCGTCGGCGAGGTGGAGCAGCGCACGCTGCCGCTCGCTGGGCGTGGTGTCCCGCCACGTCTCGAAAGCCCGGTCAGCTGCCGCCATCGCGCGGTCGATGTCCTCCGGCCCGGACAACGGCGCCGTCCCGTAGACCTCTCCGGT
The DNA here is from genome assembly GCA_013696555.1 of Nocardioidaceae bacterium. Lineage (GTDB taxonomy): Bacteria > Actinomycetota > Actinomycetes > Propionibacteriales > Nocardioidaceae > JACCYJ01. The sequence goes on from JACCYJ010000046.1 coordinate 16,868, forward strand.
GCTGGGATCGATGACGTCGTACGACGAACCGTCGACGCTGCCGACCTGCTCACCGTCGATGAAGTTGGCGAACGTGCTCTTGTCGGACATGGAGATCCTTTCGCGGCGGCGGTCATCGGTGAACTGATGGAAGCGCCACGATTATCGTCGTGGCTGGCACGCGGAGCAATGATTTCCGTCGACTCAGCCGAACCCGTCCGTCCCGGTGGCGCACCGGCGGGTGGCGCAAATCTGTGGCTGCTTGTTCGGTGGCGCAAACCTGCTGGTTCACCACGACTGGCGCAAATTGGTCATTTGACAGCGGGTACGACGACGAAACTGCACCACTCGCGGGCCTGGGAGGGCCTCGCTGACTCCGTCGTCGGGAACCCGGCCGTGAGACGCTTTCCGCCATGCCGAGCCAACCGACCGCGCCCCTCGACCTGTTCGCCATCGACGGATTGCTCGACGCGGAGGAACGGGCCATTCGAGACCGCGTCCGGCTGTTCTGCGACGAGTCCGTGCGGCCGTACGTCGCCGAGTGGTACGAGTCGGCGCAACCGCCGGTGCAGGAGCTCGCCGTGGCGCTCGGGCAGCTCGGCGTGCTCGGCATGCACCTGAAGGGGTACGGCTGCGCCGGCACGAACGCCGTGACGTACGGCCTGGCCTGCATGGAGCTGGAGGCTGCCGACTCGGGGATCCGCAGCCTAGTGTCGGTGCAAGGATCGCTGGCGATGTATGCGATCTGGCGGTTCGGCAGCCAGACGCAGAAGGAGCAGTGGCTCCCGGCGATGGCCCGCGGCGAGGCCATCGGCTGCTTCGGCCTCACCGAGCCCGACTTTGGTTCCGATCCGGCCGGGATGCGCACGGGGGCCAAGCGGGATGGCGACGACTGGGTCCTCAACGGCACCAAGATGTGGATCACCAACGGATCGGTCGCCCAGGTGGCCGTGGTGTGGGCGCAGACGGAGGACGGCGTTAGGGGTTTCGTGGTGCCGACCGGGACGCCGGGATTCTCGGCCCCAGAGATCGGGCGCAAGCTGTCATTGCGCGCCTCGGTGACCTCGGAGCTGGTGATGGACGACGTACGTCTACCTGGCGACGCCATGCTGCCGGAAGCCAACGGACTGTCAGGTCCGTTGTTGTGCCTGACCGAGGCGCGGTTCGGGATCGTCTTCGGGTCGATCGGTGCGGCTCGCGACTGCCTCGAGGCGACGATTGCCTACGCCGCAGAGCGCAACGTCTTCGACAAGCCACTGTCGGGCTACCAGCTCACCCAGCGAAAGCTGGCGGACATGAGCCTCGAGCTCGGCAAGGGCATGCTGCTGGCCCTGCACCTCGGGCGGCTGAAGGACGCTGGCAAACTGCGGCCGGAACAGATCAGCGTCGGCAAGCTCAACAACGTGCGCGAGGCACTGTCGATCGCGCGGGAGTGCCGCACGATCCTCGGGGCGGGCGGCGTGACGCTGGACTACCCGGTGATGCGCCATGCCAACAACCTCGAGTCGGTGCTGACGTACGAGGGGACGTCCGAGGTCCACACCCTGGTGATCGGACAGGCTCTCACCGGCCTCAGCGCCTTCCGCTGACACCGGACGGTCATCACGCGTGTCAGGCGCTGTAGACCTCGCGGCCTTCGACGTACGTCGCGACGACGCGGGCCGAAGCAATCTCCGTCACCGGGGCCGCGAACGGATCCCGATCGAGCACCACCAGGTCGGCTAGCGCCCCGACCTCGATCCGGCCGGTGTCGTCGGCATGGTTCACGTAGGCCGAGCCACGGGTGTACGCAGACAGCGCCGTGCCCAGGTCCAGGGCCTCGTCCAGCAGGAACGCACCCACCTCGTCCCCGGCTCCGGGCTGCCGTCGGTTCACCGCCACATGGATCCCCGCCAACGGGTCGGGGCTGCTCACCGGCCAGTCGCTGCCCGCTGCCAGCCGGGCGCCGGTGCGATGCAGCGAGCCGAACGGGTACTGCCAGCCGGTGCGCTCCGGCCCGAGGAATGGGATCGTCATCTCATCCATCTGCGGCTCGTGCGCGGCCCACAGCGGCTGCATGTTCGCGACCACGCCCAGCTCGGCGAACCGCGCCAGATCCTCGGGGTGGATGACCTGGATATGTGCGATGTGGTGTCGCGCGTCCCGCGCCCCATTGCCGTCCCGCGCTGCGGCAAAAGCGTCCAGCGACTCGCGCACCGCTCGGTCGCCGATCGCGTGCACGTGGACCTGGAAGTCCACCGCGTCCAGCCCGACCACGTACCCCCGCAAGAGCTCCGGTTCGACGAAGGACAACCCTCGATTGAGGGTGCTGCAACCGCAACTGTCCAGGTACGGCTCCACCATGCCGGCGGTGAAGTTCTCGGCGATGCCGTCCTGCATGATCTTGACGCTCGTGGCTCGAAAGCGCCCCGCGTGCAGCTCCTCCCGGCGCGCCGCCAGCTCGGGGATCTGCTCCGCACCGCGGCCGCGGTCCCACCACAGCGCCCCCACCACCCGCGCGGTCAGCCGCCCGTCCCGGGCGGTTTCGAGGTACGCATCCGCGACGTCGCCGATGTTGGCGTACGCACCGAGGATCGCGTCCTGCCAGGCGGTGATGCCCAGCGAGTGGAGGTGTGCCTGCGCATCGAGCAGGGCAGCGACGTGATCCGCATGTGTGGTCGGCGGCAACAACCGGCCCACGAGCGTCATCGCGCCCTCGTGCAAGGTGCCCGTCGGCCGGCCGTCGGCAGCACGCTCGATCCGACCGTCGCAGGGGTCCGGTGTCTGCGCGTCCATCCCCGCCAAATCCATCGCCCGGCTGTTGACCCAGGCGCCGTGGTGGTCGCGGTTGGGCAGGAACACCGGCCGGTCGGACACGATCGCGTCGAGGTCGACGGCCTGTGGCACCCCGCCCGGGAACGCGGCCATCCCCCAGCCACCACCGGTGATCCACTCCTGCTCTGGGTGGGCAGCGGCATACGAACGCACCGCGGCCAGATAGGAGTCCCGGTCGGACAGCTCCGAAAGGTCGCAGCGCATCCGCTCCAGCCCGCCTTGGACCGGGTGGACGTGCGCGTCAGTGAACCCAGGCAGCAGCAGGCCGCCGGCCAGGTCAACCTCGCGAGTCCTCGGGCCGCGCACGTCG